>BTUC01000158.1:0-15153 GCA_045863575.1 Phycisphaerae bacterium | reverse complement strand
GCCCCACGGCATCCAGGAAAAGGAACGGGAATTCCTGGATGCGCCCTTTGGCATGATCGGACTGGAGAGCGCCCTGCCGCTCTACGTCCGCGCCCTGGTGGAACCGGGGCACATGGATTGGCCCCGCCTCATCGAGAAAATGACGCTGCGGCCGGCCAGAGTGCTTTCGTTGCTTAAGGGCACGCTGTCCGTCGACGCGGATGCCGACGTCACTCTGATCGATCCGCATGCCCGCTGGACCATCGATCCGCGGGCGTTTCGATCCAAGAGCCGCAACTGTCCGTTCGGGGGGTGGGAGGTGACCGGCCAGGCCGTCTGCACCATCGTGGGAGGCGAGATCAAGCATCAACTGGCCGGTGAGCCGAGCGCTCCGTCCAGCAGGCGCGAGAGGGTGGCGGGATCCAGGTAGCCTCCGATTTCTAGAATGCGCCGCCGGCTGTCGGCCACGATGGTAACGGGCACACCACCCGTGCCGTAACGGCCATATACCGAGCCATCCTCGTCAAGCAGCGTGGTGAACGGGCTCTCGATCCGCCTCATATGCTCGCTCACCACCGATGCAGGCTCCTGAACGTTAACTTCGAGAATGGCCACCCGATCTCCGTATTGCTCCCGGATCTGCTTGAAAGCCTGTATCTGCCGATTGCACCAGGGACAGTTGGTGGTGCCGAAGGAGAGGAGCAACGGCCGACCGGCCGCATACTCCTTGAGGCTGACCGTACGCCCCTGGAGGTCCGGCAGACTGAAATCGGCCAGCACCTCGCGACCGGTCGGGCGATAAGCCGCCGAGTCGTCTTCGGAGCGGCGGTCACAACCCATCCACGAACCGGCCAGTGCGACGAGCCCGCAGGCGATGGTTCTTCTGAAGCAGCCCATGATCCCTGGTCCTCTGCCAGACCGCGATGACTGTCCGCCGAACACTCTGGCGGGTCAAGGATTATAAAGCCTGGCCCCGGCCAGTCACGTGGAAGGGAACCGCTGCTGCGGTGAAATCGTAGGAAAAAAGAAGACCGATCAGCCGTCAAGCGGCTGGCTGAATTGGACGCCGATGACGTACAGGCCCTGCGGAAGCGGGTCGCACCGTACGACGGTGGCCGCTGTATCGACAGGCCAGTCGTGCTGCTCGTCGAGTTCCAGCACCAGGTCGATGCGGTCTCCGCGTTTGGGGATGCACAAAGGCCGCGTGGTGAAACCGAGGCCGTGGTCGCTGATGTCCAGCGTCTGACCGAACCGGTCGACGCCCCCGTTGTTCCATCGGACGGGGCAATCAAAGCCCAGACGCGGCGTCTGACGCCGCTCGGCCAGAGGGTCGCAGGCGAGCAGGTAGGGCAGGATTTGCATCAAGAGGTAGCCTCCGACCAGATTCCCGTTGAGGGGGCACCGTAGGGCGAAAATTCCGTCTGACCGGAGCCGCCGCCGGGAGCTTCGCCTCCGAAAACAACACGGGGTTGGCCGGTATGTCGGCTGGATCGCGGCCGGACTTGAAGAACACCCGGAGTTGCTGGAAGCGTTTCGGAAGGCAGGGCAGATCGACGGGGCAATAAAACCGCGACTGAAAATCGGCTAAGTCCGAGGGCCACGGCTGAGTTTGACTTGTACTGAAAATAAAATTGCATAAATAGCCGCAAAAAAAGCACTTGACGAGTTGCCCCGACGAAAATCTGTCGTATATTTCTAGTGGCAGTTGACTCCCCGCAGTGATCTCCCCAAGCGACTGCCCGGCTGTGTAAGAGGCTGGTCGGGAAAACTAAGTCGCAGACACAATCGAAGAGCGGTCTTGGTACGCGCGGGACCTGTGAGATGGTTTTAACCGTCTTAAAACCCAGGAGCAGTGCTTCCGGGTGGTCAAACGCGCAGAGGCGACGGATGGCTCGCGTTAGCGGGCCCTAGGGATGGAGCTGGACATGACAGGACCAGACACAATCGCCGCCGAAGAACTCAAAAGCGAGCGCAGCATTACGCCGGAAGTGCTCGAACCCACCCGCGAAGATCTTGCCGGTCTCGACGAGTCCGACCTCGATCTGATCGCCCGCGTCCTCCGCGACCCCATCGAGTTCACCGATCACGAACTCTTTCACAAGCCCAACGCCCAGAAGGTGCTGTTCGGTGGTGAAGCGGTTCTCAGTGAAGGATCCACCTACTTCGAAGAGAACGACTCCGTGGATCCAGGTCTGGGTAAATCCGGTGATAGCTCGACGCTGAGCACGGCGCAAGAGATCCTGCTGTTCCAGCGATTCAATTACGCCCGCATGCGCCAGGTCGAGATCCTGCGGGAGTATCAGGGCCGGCAGATGGCCAGGGAGGTCATTCGCGAGCTGCTGGCGTGGGCCCACCGTTCAATGGTGGCACGTGGACAAATCGCCCAGGCCAACATTCCGCTGGTATTGGCCATGGCCAAGCGCACGCGACTCAATGGCCTCGATTTCAACGAGTTGATCAGCGAAGGCAATTTCGCCCTCCTGCGCAGTGTGGACAAATTTGACTGCTCCCGCGGCTACAAGTTCAGCACCTACGCATGCCGTGCGATTCTCAAGAGCTTTTCACGCGTGGCCATCCGCACCAGCCGCTACCGCGGCCGATTCCCCACCGAGTTCGATCCCACTCTGGAGAAGAGCGACTTCGTGGATCGCAAGCGCGATGGCGTGGAGTCCGAGTGCGTGGCCGAAATCCGCGAAATCCTCTCTGAGAACCGTGCGGCGCTCAATGACATCGAGCGGACGGTCATCCGCGAGCGCTTCGCCCTGGAGAGCGATTCGCCCCAGGCCAAGCCCAAGACGCTCGAGCAGGTCGGCGAAATGATCGGGGTCACCAAGGAGCGCGTGCGGCAGATTCAGAACAAGGCGCTTCAGAAAATCCGCTCGATCCTGGAGGACGGTTATCTCGCCGCCTGAGCGTAGCCCGATCTTCTTCTCTCTCCCTGTCAGTGTTACAGGGAAAACGGCCGCTGCCGAAAGGTACCGGCCGTTTTCCTTTTTTATGCTACAAAACGGGGAACGGGAACGACGTGGGGGGTGCGTGACAGAATCGGCGGGGTATCAGAGCCCTGGGCGCACGCGAGGGGGATTCGGTTGCAGCAGGGCCCTCGGCGCTTCGGCCCTCGCTTGCGCTCAGGGCTCTGAAGAGCCTCATCGCCTGAACTGTCACGGACCCCGACGTGGGCGCCTCCCGGGCGGCTGCGTTGACCCCCCCTGCCCCCATTTCTATAATCGCCGAGTCCATCAGGAGCCTGGCTTCGATGCGTGTGGTGGTCAACGGCGGCGATCTGGAGGTCGAGGCTGGCACGACGGTGGCCGTCCTCGTCGCCCGCTACCGGTTTGAGCCGCGGCACGTGGCTGTCGAAGTCAATCGTGAGCTGGTCCCCCGCCGGAACTTTGACTCGGTCGTGTTGAACGAGGGGGATCACATCGAGATCGTCACCCTGGTGGGAGGTGGCTGATATGAGTGAAGAGACGCTACAGGTCGGGCCTTTCCGGTTGAAGTCCCGGCTGTGGGTGGGGACGGGCAAATATGCCGATTTTGATCAGATGAACGCCTGCCTGGCGGCCTCCGGCTGCGAGGTGGTCACGGTGGCGGTCCGGCGCGACGTACTCACGCCGGAGGGCGGCCGGCGGCAGAAGAGTTTGCTGGATGCGTTGGATACGAGCCGGTACATCGTGTTGCCCAACACGGCCGGCTGCTTCACGGCCGAGGATGCCATCCGGGCCGCCCGGCTCAGCCGTGAGCTGCTGGAGGGCCTCGACAACCCGGGGGCCCAGTGGGTCAAACTGGAGGTCCTCGCCGACAAGCGAACGCTCCTGCCTGATCCCGTGGGTTCGCTTCAGGCCACCGAGACGCTGGTCAAGGAGGGTTTCTCCGTCCTGGTGTACACCTCGGACGACCCGATCATGGCCAAGCGGCTCAAGGCCGCCGGAGCCACCAGCGTCATGCCCGCCGGCTCGCCGATCGGCTCCGGCCAGGGGGTGCTCAATCCGAACAACCTGCGGATCATTCTCGAGTATCTCAAGGAAGACGACCCCAGCTACCCGGTCATCGTCGACGCCGGCGTGGGCACCGCATCGGATGTGACCATCGCCATGGAGCTGGGCAGCGACGGCGTCCTGCTGAACACAGGCATCGCCGGCGCGAAGAATCCGCTGATCATGGCCCACGCCATGCGGCATGCCGCCGAGGCGGGCCGCCTGGCCTTCCGGGCGGGTCGCATTCCCAAGAAGCTCTATGCCACCGCATCCAGCCCGACGGAGGGCGTGATCGCGACCGCGGCCTCCATCGCCAAGTAGAGGACCGCCCGTGCAGCGCCGCACCCGAAACAGCATCTGCATCTGGCTCATTCTGGGAGGGCTGTTCAACGTCCTGGCGTATACGATTGTCTATGCCAAGCTCGGCGGCGACGCCAAAAACGGCGGCAAAGATTTTCTGACCACCGAGGGCGGCGCGGTGCGCGAGGTATACTTCATTCGCGGTCATTTCATACGCGTGAGGGGCGGCGAGCGGACCAACGTGCAGAAATGGGTATGGGTCTACAGTTACCTGCATTCAATCTCGCTGTGGCCCACCCAGGCGGTGATGATGATCTGCATGCTCATCCTGGCCCGGCCACATATCATCGCTACCATGCGCGAGAGCACCTGGATCCGCGGCCCGACCTTTATTACCGTGGCGATCACGCTGATCGGCGTGGCTTACTCGGCGATGACGGTGTGGTTTATCATCCAACTCGTGTGGGATCTGACCGCCGACGCCTGAAGGGGTAAATGCCGTGAAGGTGGCCGAGGTGTTGAGTCCGGGCGGACTGGTAGCTCGAAGGCTCAACGGCTACGAGCAGCGCGGCCAGCAGCTCGAGATGGCCGCGGCCGTCGAGCGAGCCTTTGACCAGGGCCGACATCTGCTCGTGGAAGCCGGGACCGGCGTCGGCAAGAGCTTCGCTTACCTGGTGCCGGTCATCCAGCGGGTGACGGCCAACCCCAAGCAGCGGGTCATCATCAGTACGCACACCATCGCCTTGCAGGAACAACTGATTACGCGGGACATCCCCTTTCTGTCAGCCATATGGCCGGACGAGTTCACAGCCGTCCTGGTCAAGGGCCGCACGAACTATCTGGGGCTGCGGCGGCTCAAGCAGGCCAGCGAGCGCCAGCACTCGCTGCTGGCCGGCGAGCGGCTGGTGCAGGAGCTCTGGCGCATTGAAGACTGGGCCTACAAAACACAAGATGGCTCGCTCTCCGATCTGCCCGACCAGCCGGACCCGGCCGTCTGGTCGCTGGTCCGCAGCGAGCACGATAACTGCATGGGTCGGCGCTGCCCCACTTACAACCTCTGCTTCTACCAGCGGGCCCGACGCCGGGCGGAGCACGCGCAGATCCTGGTGGTCAACCACGCACTCATGCTCGCGGATCTGGCCCTCCGCAAGCAGGGCGCCTCGATCCTGCCGGACTATCAACTGGCGATCATCGATGAGGCCCACAACTTCGAGTCCTCCGCTGCGGAACACTTCGGGCGAAGCCTGTCCAACCGGCAGGTCAGCTTCCTGCTCAACCTGCTGCACCACGAGCGCACCGGTCGCGGGTTCCTCAGTGCTTTCCAGGCTCGCCCGGCCATCCGGGCTGTGGAAGCGGCGCGGACGGCCGCCGACAACGTGTGGGCCCGCCTTTTGGAATGGCAGGAGCGCGAGGGCCGCCCCAACGGACGCATCACGCAGGGCATCAACGTGGAAAACCCGCTCACGCCCGCGCTCAAACAGCTTCAGGCGGAACTCCGCGTGCTTCGCGACCAGATCGAAGAGGAACAGGACCTGTACGAGCTGAACAGCCTGAGCGAGCGCGTCGGCCTAGCCGGCGCGACGCTCGCGGGGCTACTGGAGCCGCCCGGGGACGGAACCGTCCGATGGCTGGAGGTGAGCTCTGGACAGCGCATGACCGTGGCACTCAACGATGCCCCCATCCTCGTGCACGATGCGCTGCGCGAGACCCTCTTTAACGAGGTGCGCAGCGTGGTACTGGCCAGCGCCACATTGTGCGTCGGGCGCAAGGGCGGCTTTGCATTCATCCGCTCGCGCCTGGGCATCGATGAGGCCGACGAGCTCCAGCTTGGATCGCCCTTCAACTACCGCGAACAGGCCGAGCTGCACATTGACACGACCATGCCCGACCCGGCCCAGACCGCCGCCTTCACGAAGAGTGCGATTCGAGCCATCGACCGGCACGTACGTTCCACTAACGGACATGCATTCGTGCTTTTCACCGGGTATGACCTGATGCGGGAAGCGGCGGATGCCCTGCGCGCCGGCTTCACGGCCGCCGGCCTGCGGCTGATGGTCCAGGGAGAGGGCATACCGCGCACGCTCATGCTGGAGCGCTTCCGCAGCCAGCCGGGATCGGTGATCTTCGGCACGGACAGTTTCTGGCAGGGTGTGGATGTTCCCGGCGACGCCCTGATCAATGTGATTATCGTCAAGCTCCCCTTCGCAGTGCCCGACCGGCCGATCGTAGAGGCGCGCATCGAGCAGATCCGCGCTGCCGGCGGCAACCCCTTCATGGACTACCAGATTCCCGAGGCCGTCCTCAAGTTCAAGCAAGGCTTCGGGCGCCTGATCCGCACGCGCAGTGATCACGGCAAGGTGGTCGTGCTCGACCCGCGCATCCGCACGCGGCGCTACGGGAAGATGTTCCTGGAGGCCGTACCCGAGTGCCGGCTGGTGGTCCACGAATAGTGGCCGTCCGGCAGCCGGCGGAAAATGGTTGACACAGTTTCTCAAATCTGGCAAACTAACTTCCACGTGCGGAGTTCATTTCTTTACTGCACAGTCTAAGTGCTGGAGGGCCGGGCGGTGGATAAATTCTTTGCCTCTTTGACCTTAGGTGTGGCGTGCTGGGGTTCGGCCGTCGCACTGGCGGACAGTACGCCGGGTGATACCACCTGTCACAGCGCCTTCAATACCGGGTTGGACAACAGTGACTATCCGGCCAGTTGCGACGACAACCCTCAGTGCCCCACCGTCACTGTCGGCGGTCGGCTCGGAAACAGCGGCCGTGCCATCGTGCCATGCGATGCCCTCTTCTGCGATGACATGGACCGGTACTGCACGACCACCGATCCGGACCACCCCCGGACAGCTTGCCCGAATGAACCGCCCGTCCCCTGCTACTACCGTGACGGCGAGCCGGCTGACAGCCAGCATGCGTCGTCCGACAACCAGGCCATGATGCGAGTGTGGCAGCCCACCTCCTATAACGAGAACACCGACGGGTACTGCGGCACGACTTTTACCGTTCAGACTCCCGCCTACAAAAATGGCCAGTGGAAACTCGTGGAAGGCGCTTCCATGCCCTACGGCGCCCGCTATCCCAACGGCGGATCCGACTTCGACCTGCTCGGCCAGGAAACGGTCGACCTGGTGCCACTGATCCAGGCCAAGTACGGCGAGGGCAACACTATCATCAACGGCACCGATGCGCAGCCGCTCATCTTGAACTTCACGGTGAGCAGTGGCATTCAGAGCGCCGCCGGCATGCAGTACAACACCGGGTACATGGAACTGGGCCTTCAAACCACTCCTGATCCCAATTACCTCGAGGACGAAGCCCTCTCGCCGATGGACTACGTGATGGTGGGCGACGATGACGACAACGGCTGCCTCAACTGCTTCACCATGTGCGAGAATTTGAACTACCCGCAGAGCGGCGTACATATTGCGTGGCCGACGATCTGCCAGGCTTACGAACCGCGCACGAGCGGCCCGGCCGCCTGCCCGCCGGCCAAAGAGCAGATCTGGAACGTCCTGGCCATCGGCAACAACGCGATGCTGGACAACAACCCCTGCCACTGTGAGAACCCCGCCGACCAGGTGCCCAACAATGCCCACCTGTCGTTCTTTGACGGCTACAAGTGGCTGGTGCTGAGGAACGGTCATTGCAACGGCGGCATCTGCACCGAGGGTGACTTCGCTTACGGCGAAAAGGTGGACACCGTCCGGCTGACGATCTACTCGAACACCGTGGACATCTACCATCGGGCCAGAATCGGTGGGAACTGGGTGGAGAGCCGGGCCTTCGGCGTCCCGCGCATGTATACCGGGCCATTCAACAAATTGCGCGCGGGAGCGTCGCATGGCTGCGAGCTCAGGGAAGACTCCTATCGATGCAAGCAGGTCGGCGGCGCCGCCAAAGGCGAGATCCGCAAATGCATTAAGATGGGCGACTCCCGGTGCGACGGCCGTGGGGCGCAGTTCAACAAGGCCGGCCACCTGATCTTCGACAACGTGTACGTGCGCGCGGGCACACCGGCTGCCCAGACAGGATCCTGCTGTCATGCAAATGGTACCTGCACCGATGACGTTTTGTTGGGCGACTGCCAGGCGCCCGGCGACATCTACGGTGGGCCTGCCTCGCAGTGCGCCGACGCGCTGTGCTGTCCCCACGGGGCGTATGCCTGGGCCGACATCGATGCCGATGCCGATGTGGACCACGCGGACTACGGGCGCTTGCAGGCCTGCCTCACCGGCACGGGAGGCGGGATTCTTCCCGGCTGTGCCTGCTTGAACCGGGACGGCGACAACGACATCGATCAGGAGGATTTGGAAGACTTCCTGAGCTGTGTCAGCGGGCCGGATATCCCGTGGACGCAAAGCGCCTATCCGGACTGCGTCCCCTGAGCCGCCCGTACGGCATCGCACCGGATACCGCTACCCCCGTTCGCCGGCAGTCAAAGCAGGATCAAGAGAAACATGTTGAGCAATGAACCCCATTCACTGACAACCGAGAACTGAGAACTCGAACCGGACCGCTGGCTGTTTACCGGTCCGTAACCTGCTGCAAGTCCTTGTCCATTCATGCCGGTCCAGATAGAGTTGTCCCCTCACGCAGGGATGTGTTCGGCGTCCCCGGCAGCACTGATCAAGCACCGCTGGGCTTATCCGGGAATAGCCGCCTGCATTGAGGAGCAAAGGCCTCGTGAAGAAACTCCTGGTTGCCAATCGCAGCGAGATCGCCATCCGCGTCTTCCGCGCGGCCAGCGAGCTCGGGCTCAGCACCGTGGCCGTGTACAGCCATGAAGATCGCTTCTCGCTTCATCGGCTCAAGGCGGATGAAGCGTACCTGGTCGGCCCCAAGACCGGCGGGGAGCCGGTCAAATCCTATCTCAATATCCCCGCGCTGATGGACATCGCCGTCCAGCACGAGGTCGACGCCATCCACCCCGGTTACGGGTTCCTGTCGGAGAATCCCGACTTCGCCCGGGCCTGTGCGGAGCACGGCATCGCCTTTGTCGGCCCCAAGCCCGAGCATCTGGACATGCTGGGCGACAAGACCGCGGCCAAGCGTCTTGCGAAAAAAGCCCGCGTGCCCACCGTCCCCGGCTCGGCGACCGCGGTTTCGGACCCGAAGAAGGTGCGGGCCGAGGCCGACAAGGTGGGCTATCCCCTCATTCTCAAGGCCAGCTTCGGAGGTGGCGGGCGCGGCATGCGTGTGGTCCGCAACGCCGGCGAGCTCGAGGAGCGGCTGGCGGAGGCGCAGCGTGAAGCGGGCGCCGCCTTTGGCAAGGGCGATGTCTTCATCGAGCGCTACATCGAGCGGGCCAAGCACATCGAGGTTCAGATCCTCGGCGACCATCACGGCAACCTCGTCCACCTCTGGGAGCGCGACTGCTCGGTGCAGCGCCGCCATCAGAAGGTGGTCGAAGTGGCTCCGAGCATCAATCTGCCTTTCGAGTTGCGCCAGGCGATCTGTGATGCGGCCGTGCGGTTGTGCCGCGAGATCGGCTACGTCTGCGCGGGTACCGTCGAGTTCCTCGTAGATCTGAACACGCGGGAGTTCTTCTTCATCGAGGTGAATCCTCGTGTCCAGGTCGAGCACACCGTCACCGAGATGGTGACCGAGATCGACATCGTCCGCAGCCAGATCCTCATCACCCAGGGCTACAACATGCATGAAGAGCCGGTGGCCGTGCCGGCTCAGGAAGAGGTGCGCACCAACGGCTTCGCCATCCAATGCCGCATCACCACCGAGGATCCGGAAAATCACTTCATTCCGGACTATGGGCGGCTGACGAACTATCGTTCGCCCGGCGGCTTCGCCATCCGGCTCGACGGCGGAACGGCTTACAGCGGCGCGCTGATCACGCCCTACTTCGACTCCCTGCTGGTCAAGCTGACGGCCTGGGGCAGTTCACTGGAGAAATCGGCGCGGCGGATGAGCCGGGCCCTCCGCGAGTTCCGCGTGCGCGGAGTCAAGACGAACATCCCGTTCCTCGAAAATCTCATCCAGCATCCCACGTTTCTCTCCGGCGACGCGACCACCACCTTCATCGACTCCACGCCCGAGCTCTTCCAGCTCAAACTCCGGCCGGATCGTTCGACTGCCATCCTCAGCTACTTAGGCGACGTGATCGTGAACGGGCGGCCCGACGTCAAAGGCAAGACCGACCCGACGAGAAACCTGCCCGAGCCGGTGGTCCCTGACTACGCGAAGCAGTCGCCGCCGCCGGCCGGGCTGCGGCAGAAGCTCCTGGACCTGGGTCCGGAGGCCTTCGCGGCCTGGGTCCGCAAGCAGAAGCGGCTGCTGCTGACCGACACGACCATGCGCGACGCCCACCAGTCGCTGCTGGCCACCCGGTTCCGGTCGTTCGACATGCTCGAGGTGGCGGACTGCGTCGCCCACCTGCTGCCCGACCTGTTCAGCCTGGAGATGTGGGGCGGCGCCACCTTCGACACGTCGATGCGCTTTCTCCAGGAATGCCCCTGGGAACGACTGGCCCAGTTGCGTAGCAGGATCCCCAACATCCCCTTCCAGATGCTGCTGCGCGCCAGCAACGCGGTGGGTTATACCAACTATCCCGACAACGTCGTCCGCGAGTTCATCAGGACCAGCGCGGCCGAAGGCATTGACGTCTTCCGGATTTTCGACTCGCTCAACTGGACCGAGAACATGAAGGTCGCCATGAAGGCGGTGCGGGAGGAGACCTCCGCCCTCTGCGAGGCGGCCGTCTGCTACACGGGCGACCTGCTCGATCCGAAGCGCAGCAAGTACAACCTCGACTACTACATCAAAATCGCGAAGGAGCTGGAGGAGCTGGGCGCGCACGTCATCGGCATCAAGGACATGGCCGGCCTGTGCAAGCCACCGGCGGCGTACGAGCTGGTCAAGGCCCTGCGCCAGGAGGTGGGCGTGCCGATCCACTTCCACACCCACGACACCAGCGGCATCAACGGGGCCAGCATTCTGCGCGCCGCCGATGCCGGTGTCGACATCGCAGATGCCGCCCTGTCGTCCATGAGCGGGATGACCAGTCAGCCGTGCCTCATCTCCGTGGTGGCGGCATTGATGCACACCCCGCGGGACACGGGATTGTCCCTGGATCACCTGGACCGGCTCAGTGATTACTGGGCCGACGTGCGGGAGAACTATTATCCCTTCGAGGAGGGTCTCAAGTCGCCCAGCAGCGAGGTCTACCGCCACGAGATGCCCGGCGGCCAGTTCACCAACCTCAGGCAGCAGGCCGCCAGCCTGGGCCTGCGCCACCGGTGGCAGGAGGTCTGCGCGGCTTATGCCGCCGCCAACCAGCTCTTCGGCGACATCGTCAAGGTCACCCCGTCCAGCAAGGTCGTCGGCGACATGGCCATGTTCATGGTCCACAACAATCTCAAGCCTGATGACCTGTCGAATCCCGGCCGGCAGTTGAGCTTTCCCAAGAGCGTGGTGGACATGATGCAGGGCATGCTGGGCCGGCCGCCGGAGGGATGGCCCAGGAAGATCCGCAAGGTCGTGCTCGATTCAGCGGGGGTCAAGGGCTTTGATCACCGTCCGGGGGCGAAGCTCCAGCCGGTCAACTTCAAGAAGGTCCGCAAGGAACTCGCATCGAAGATGGGGCATGAAGCCTCCGACCGGGACGTGCTCTCGTACCTGCTTTACCCCCAGGTATTTCTGGACTTCAGTGCTCATCGTACGCGGTTCAGCGACACGTCTGTCATTCCTACCCGGCCGTTCTTCTACGGCCTCCAGCCGGGCGAAGAGATCACCATGGACATCGAGCCGGGCCGATCGCTCATCCTGACCTATATCACCACCAGCGACCTGCACGAGGACGGTACACGAACGGTGTTCTTCGAGCTCAACGGCCAGCCGCGCTCCGTGCGGGTCGCCGATCATGCCGTGGAAGGGAAGCTCCACGTGCATCCCAAGGCGGAAACCGACAATCCTCATCACGTCGGCGCATCCATGCCGGGCAAGGTCACCGGTGTGAAGATCAAGAAAGGCGACAAGGTCAAGAAGGGCCAGGGGATCCTTTCGCTGGAGGCAATGAAGATGGAGGCGGCCGTGTATGCGCCGCGAGATGCAACCATAGCCGAGGTTCTGGTCCAGGTCGGAAGCGTGGTCGCGGCCGGAGACCTTCTCGTGGTGCTCGAAGGCTGATGCCCCTTCCGGCTGAAGACTTCCGCGTTAGGCACGCGGGCTTCGCCATTCGAGCTTCCTTACCGGTGGATCTTCAGCTCCAGCGGCGGGGCCTTGGCCGCGTTACGGACGGAGATCTGGCCGGCCAGATTCTCAACCACCTTCGTGACCGCCTGACCGACGCCCTCGGGCGAGTCGTTGAAGACGGTCTGCGGGTTGCCCTGATCGCCGCTCACGCGGATGGCCACGTTGATGGGAATGGATCCCAGGAACGGCACCTTGAGGTCGGCCGCGGCGCGCTGGGCGCCGCCCCGGCCGAACAGATCGTATTCCTTGCCCGTGTCCGGCGCGATGAAGTAGCTCATGTTCTCGACCACGCCCAGCACGTCCACGTTGAGCTGCTGGTACATGCGCGCCGCCCGCACCGCGTCCAGCAGGGCCACGTCCTGCGGTGTGCACACCACCACCGCCCCGGTCATGCCCTGGATCGATTGTGAGAGCGTCAGCGGCACGTCGCCGGTACCCGGCGGTAGATCTACGACGAGGTAATCGAGCTCGCCCCAGTCGACCTGATCGAGGAACTGCTTGATGGTCCCGTGGATCATCGGGCCGCGCCAGACAACCGCCTGCTCGGGCGGGATGAAGAAACCGATGCTGATGACCTTGATGCCGTGAGCCACGATGGGCAGGATCATCTTTTCGTCGGCCATGGTCGGCTTGGCATCCTCGACACCCAGCATCTTGGGGATGGAGGGGCCATAGACATCGGCGTCCAGCAGCCCCACCTTGGCTCCGGACCGGGCCAGGCCGATGGCCGTCAGGACGGCCACGGTGCTCTTACCCACCCCGCCCTTTCCGGCCCCCACCGCGATCACATTCTTGACGCCAGGCAGCGTCGCCTGGCGCATGGGACCACCCCGAACCTGGGCGCTGAACTCGACCTCAACTTCCCGGACCCCTTCCAGTTTTCGTACGGCCGTCGCCACGTCATCGCGAACTCGGTCCTTGAGCGGGCAGGCGGGCGTGGTCAGTTCCACATGGACCTTCACATGTCCATCGCAGATGGCCACGTTCTTGATCATATTGAGGCTGACCAGATCACGATGCAGCTCGGGGTCATTGACCTGACGCAGGACATCGATGACCTGCTCCTTCGAGGGGGACGTCACGGTGCTCATCCAGCATTCCTTCCTGACAACGAACGCAGAATCACGGGGGCAATTAACCGTTCGGCAGTAATATAGTACCGAACCGGTCCTATTTCAACGCAAGCAGCTCAACCAGTACCTCACGTGCAGGCAAAGGTCGTCACCATCAGCGGGCGGCCATTGCGTTAGTGGCCTTCTGGCAGAAGGTTGCGCTCCCGGGCGAGTTCCAGCAGACGGCGATGATGATCGAACCCCTCGGCGGCCAGCTCGCCGAAAAGCTTTGCGATCTCTGGGTTCCTGACCTTCGGCTGCATGGCCTGGTAGAACTCTGATGTCCGCAGTTCGGTCAGGAGGGTGATCTGCATCACCTGCCGGTAATCCTCGAGATCGCGCACGTTGATGAGGCGCGGGCCGGTCAGCACGTGGGCCTTGTCCGCATCGGTCAGCAGAAACGAGCGGCCGGGGAAGTGCTTATCAAACAGGTTCTGCAGCAGTTGCTTGTGGGCCTGCTCCTCCTCGGCGATGGCGGCGAAGGTCTGCTTGTCGGCCTCATCAGGTACTTTCTCGGCCAGGACCATGTATCGGTAGGCGGCCACCGTCTCGCCATAAATGCCGATGGCCAGTGCCTGGTCGTCACGCAGATCGGGGGGCGAGGGTGCAGGATCCATATTGACAGGGTAGCACCAGCGGCCGGTTGGTTCAATTACGCTTCAGCGAACCACCATCTCGCTGGCATCGAAAGTCGGCTCGGGGTACTTCATGTCCAGCGATTCGAGCGTCTCGACCAGCACCCGCGTCACCAGCAGGTTGCGGTACCAGCGGCACTCGGCCGGGATGACATACCAGGGCGCGTGTTTCGTCGAGCAGCGTCCCAGGGCCTCTGCATAGGCCTCCATGTATTCACCCCACCGCTCGCGCTCGGTGAGGTCGGCCGGGTTGAATTTCCAGTGCTTCTCCGGGTTGTCCAGCCGCCGCTGCATGCGCTGCTTCTGGTAGTCCTTGGAGATGTGCAGGAAGAACTTGAGGATGACGGTGCCCTCGTCGTGGAGCATCTCCTCGAACGCATTGATGTGCGCGTACCGCGCCTGCCAGCGATCTTCGGGCACCAGCCCTTTGACGCGCACGATGAGCACGTCCTCGTAGTGCGAGCGGTTGAAGATGGTGATGTGGCCCAGGGGCGGCGTCTGCTGATGGACGCGCCAGAGGAAATCGTGCCGCCGCTCCAGCTCGTGCGGGGCCTTGAAGCTGACCACGCTGCATCCTTGCGGATTGACCGGCCCGAACACGGCGCGGATGGTGCTGTCCTTGCCGCCGCCGTCCATGGCCTGAAGCACGACGAGCAGCGCGTGGCGGCCCTCGGCATACAGCAGTTCCTGGAGCCTAACCAGCCGTTCCAAGTAGTCGCTCAGAAGGCCTTGACCTTCATCCTTGGAGAGCCCCCCATCTTCATCGGTAGACAGGTCGTCCAGGCGAACCTGTGAGCCGGCTTTGACGCGATAATGTGCCGAGTTTTTCATACGCCTTCCTCCCACCCCCCCCAGAGCGGAAAGCTGAATTCTGACCGCGGATTGCTGTCACTAATACCTGAACCAAGCCCCAATAGGCATGCGCCGCCCCACGCCCAA
>BTUC01000157.1:0-15315 GCA_045863575.1 Phycisphaerae bacterium | reverse complement strand
GTTGGAACCGCGGCTGGCGGCAACCCGCGCAGGCTCACTTGCCCCTGGCGTGAGAAATCCATGGACTTGCCCAGCAGGCGCGCGGACTCCTGGTCCGCGTGGAAGCCGGAGGAGTTTTCCGCCTCGACGAAATCCAGCAGGAACTGGGCCCGCCGCTGGAAATCGCGCGCGGCCCGCAACTGCTCGTCGGTTGCGCCGGCGTCGCGGGCCGCCTGCACGTCCTTGATCAACTGGACCAGGGCGTCCATGGCCAGGTTGCGCAGCTCGAAATTGCGGAACTGGATCGTGTTGGCCCGGTGCAGCAGTTCCTGCTCGCTGACCCGATGGCACGTCTGGCACGCATTGGCAATGTTCAACAGTGGGCTGCGGACGTGGTGATTGCTCACCTTCATGGCTCCCACGCGCTCGTAGGGCATGTGGCAGTCGGCGCAGGCCACGCCGGCCCGCGCGTGGATGCCCTGGCTCCACAGCTCGAACTCCGGGTGCTGCGCCTTGAGCACGCGGGCGCCGGTCAGGGCGTGCGTCCAGTCCGCAAAGGGCTGCCCATCAGTCCCCTCGACTTCGTCGTAGTATGCCAGGATTTCATCCCCCTTGATCCCGTTGTGCCAGGGATAGGTCAGGCGCTTCTCCTTCCCGCGGAAGTAGTACTCCACGTGGCACTGGCCGCAGACGAACGTGCGCATCTCCTGACGCGTGGCCATCGTGTTCACGTCGTAATCCTGGACCCCCTGAGATGCTTTCAAGACCCGGATGCCCTCCAGGAAGCCCGGCCGGGTCACTCGCAGGGCCATGGTCTGAGGGTCGTGGCAGTCGATGCAGGCCACCGGGTGGAGCTGCTGCCCCTCCTTGGCCAGGACCGCCTCCATGGCCTTCTTGGCCTCGCCAAACGGCATCTGGTTGAAGTGCTCGAAGCCTTTCACGATATCGCCGCCCCCGGCCAGCTTATAGGGCACGTATGTGGATGCGTGGCAATGAATACAGGTGCCCGGTTGCTTGGCCACGATCTGACGCTGGGTGAAGAGCTGATCCTCGAGCATGTACGCGTGGCCGCGCTCTTCGCGGAAATCTTCGGCGAACGCATATCCGGCCCACATGATCTTCAGGCGCGGATCCTCCTCGAGCCGTGACTGGGCCACCACGGTGCGCGGATCCGCGTTGGTCGGCGTCCGCGGCAGGGCCTCGCTGCCGCCGTACTGGGTGCGGACCATATCCACCGTGCGCTTATAGCCGTCGTACTGCAGCGGGAAGTTCTTGCCCCAGACGCCCGGGTCGACCGTGTTGTCGTCGATCTCCACGACCCGGAAGAACGGATTCCGCGCCTCCTGTTTGTGCTCGAAGATGTTCACCAGCAGCGCAGTGACCCCGAAGGTGAGCGCCACGGCCACAATGGCGGTGACCAGAATGGCGGTCACGAAGCGCCGGCGGATTTTCGGGTCCGTTGCGGGAGTCGCGTGTGGGTTGTGTCCATCAGGCTGTGCGCCCATGAGCCTCTCCTGGTCATACATCCTTCATTAATGCAGGTGCCCCACCGACTCGTGGCACCTGACGCACGAGAGCCGTTCCGTTCCGGTATGCGCGGCGTCGATCTGGGCCACGATGCTCTGGTGGCAGTGACGGCAAGCCGCCTCAGTTATCTCGTGGTTGCGCGGCGTGATCTGAATCGGTTCGTGAAAACGGCCGGTAGTGAACGCCAGGGAGTGATTGAAGCCGTTGCTGGCCTTGGTCAGGTACTTGCCGATCAGATCGTGCGGCGCGTGACAGTCGTTGCACGTCGCCACCGCGTGATGGCTCGACTTGCGCCAGGCGTCGTACTGATCTTGCATCACGTGGCAGTTGGCACACGCGGCCGGGTCGTTGGTCAGATAGGAGGCCCCCTCGGCGTAAATAAAAGTATACCCTCCCAGCCCGATGGCCGCGCCGATGAGAAGACCGAAGATGATTCCCGCAATGGTCCAGCGTCTGTTCATCAGGGATGTTCCGGTACCGAACTCAAACCGCCACATTATGAGAAAACCAGCCGGAAGTCCAGTGGCTGAGTCACAACCTTTTCTCGGTCAAAGACCTGGTATAGAGTAGGGGCACCACCGTTAGATCGGAGAAAGCCATGAAAGCATCGCCTGGCCTTTTGCTTCTCCTGTACACCTGCCTGCCGGTTCTCGGCGCGGATTTGCGTTTTGTCGAGATTGATCCCGCGGGCACGACGACGCTTCGCCAGCAGGGCGGGGCTCAGAAGCCCTTCGTGGCCGTCGGGTTGAACTATTTCGACCATCATACCGGCTGGGCTCCCAAGCTCTGGCAGCAGTTCGACGAAGCCCGTGTCGCCCGGCAGTTGACGCTCATTCGCGATCAGGGCTTCAATACTGTCCGCGTGTTCCTGACCTTCAGTTCCTTTCATCGCTTTCCGGGACAGGTGTACGAATTCGGTGAGCGCCGATTCCGACGATTCCTGGAGCTCTGCCGCCAGCGCGGCATCTATGTCATCCCCAGCGGTCCGGATCACTGGGAGGGCACGCCCGACTGGCGCGTGGGCAAGGATGCATTCGCGGACGAGACCCTGCTCAAAGCGGATGAGGAGTGGTGGGCGGCCTTCACCACGCGTTTCAAGGATGATCCGACCATCCTGGCCTGGGACCTGCTGAACGAGCCGATGGTGTCCTGGGACACGCCGCCGATGCGGGTGAAGTGGAATGAGTGGCTGGCCCGGGAATACCGCACGGCCGACCACATCGCCACCGCCTGGAACCGCCCCGCAGGCGAAGTGGGATCGTTGGGCGCCATCGCCCCACCGCCGCCGCAGGCCGCGCTCAACGACGCCCGGCTGTTCGACTATCAGCGGTTTCGCGAATCAGTTGGGGACGATTGGACCCGCCGGCATGCGACGGCCATCCGCTCAGCCGACCCCCGTCACCTGGTGACCGTCGGGCACATCCAGTGGGTGGCGCCGATCTACATCCCCCAGGTGCCGCACTACGCCGGCTTCAACATGCAGAGCAATGCGCAGCTCGTGGATTTCGTCAGCGTGCATTTCTACCCGCTGGCACAGCCGCGGCCGTGCGATTCACCGGAGGGTATACAGGTCAACGCGGCCTATCTGGAAGCTCTGCTCTACCAATGTTCGACGGGCAAACCACTCATGATCGGCGAGTTTAACTGGTACGGTGGCGGAGGTCTGGACGTGCAGGGCACGTGGTCCCTGCCGCCCAAACCGCCCGAACATCAGGTGGAGTGGTGCCAGGAACTGCTCGCGGTGAGCCGCGGGCGCGTGTTCGGCTGGCTCAACTGGGCCTTCGCGGATACGCCCACCTCGCGCGACATCACGCGCTGGAGTGGGCTGTGGAACCAGGCATTGGATCTCAAGCCATGGGGCCAGGTCTTCGGCGAATTTGCCCGCCAGGTCACCCAGCAGCCCCCGGAACCCCGCCCGTTCCCGGAGTACCTGACGAACTTTGAATTCGACCGCAAGGCCATGCTGACGTCCCCCGAGACGGGAGCCCAATACCGCCAGGCGCTCGCCAAGGCGCGTCAGGGGAACTGATCCGGGCGAACCGCCGTGGCCCTCGTGCGCCCCGGGGTGGTACCCGCGCGGGCTCCTTCTCCCTCCCTCGGTACTCCGTGGGAGGGTCGGGGTGGGGGCTTGGCAGGCAACGGACTCAACGACCGCTGTCGCCGTCGCGATACCGCGGTGAGAAGCGGGTTTGCGGTCCTCAGGCCGGCCGACGCCGGCCGACGACCGCCAGTGCAGCAAAGACCGTGAGCAGCAAAGCCGACTCGATCCCCAGGGGGCCACAGAAAGTGGCGGCCGTCGGCACGGCCTGGCCGACATCTTCGACAACCTCAAACATCGGCGCAATGGTGGTAGGCAGCGGCTTGGCTGGAGGTCCAGCAGACGCAAACGATGCATTGAAGTCGTCTTCGAACTGCTGCCCCGTGCCGCCGCCGGCGAGTTCGTCCAGCAACTGGACCAGTGTGTTCACCGACGTGCCCACCAGAACAGCCGATCCCGTGCCGGGCGAGCTGCGGCTGCGGGCTTTCATGCGGGCCCGGAGCACGAACTCTTCGCCGACCAGAGCCGGATAGTCATACGCGATATTCAGCGCCGGCAGAACGGCCACCTGCAACGCGCCCACCGAAGGATCGGAGTTGGTGACCCCGAACGTGGTGAGGTTCTCTGGAGCCAGTGCTCCCTGGGCCGACAGGACGGCCGTACCATCCTGGTTTCCGGTCAGCGTCACCTGGGTCTCCAGCACCGTCTCCGCGGAATCGGAGCCAGGCCGCTCCTGCTCCACCTGGATGCTCAGCTCCACGCTGGCGCCCGCCAGGTTACGACTACCCTCGGTGCTGACCAGGACCAACACCGCGTCCACGAAGAAGTGGCTTCGAGCCACAATGGCCGTTCCGGCAGTGAGGCCCAGTTCCTGTGCCCCGAAAGACAACTCACGCGTCTCCAGCGCCTCGCACTGGCCCGTGACCACCGTGTCGAGAGCATCGGTCAAGCCGACCAGATCCAGGGCGAACTCATTAGGGGGGAAATCGACCTGTAGCCGGGGGTCTCGCAAGGTAGCGGTCGCCGCGGCCGTTACTGACGCGGTCGTGTCGGCGCCGGCGCGGATAAGTCGGGAATCGGCCACCAACGGGAAGTTCGGCGTGGTTTCGTCCCGGTCTTCAAAAGCCGTATCGCTGTTGATGACCTCGCCGCCTACCACTTCCTGGACTTCAGAGGTGACCCGCCCGTCGACCGACAGCACAGCGGCCCATGCCGGTCTGACGAGCACCAAGGCCGCACATGTCATCAAGCCGGCCGATCCCATACGACCCGCGCGCCACCAGCGAATCATTTCAGCTCCCGCCTTTCCAGAGGGCCTGCCGGGACAGTCATTGCCCCGCGTCAACTGTCAATTTAATGGATGAGCCGGCCGAAGTCGAGAGCCGGCGGGCGTCGCCCTCCCGATCAACACACCCCGGCCATGTTCCATTCGCCACAACGCAGTGCTCCTTCCGCTCGACGACATCAGTAGCGGTCCCCTATGAACGGCCGTTCCTCCCGGGATGCAATACGAGAAAAAAGCTTGGTATCAGCAACGGCCGGACAAAGTAGGTGTCGATGAGGATCCCCAGCGCCAGCGCAAAGCCCACCTGCCGCAGCAGCGACAACCCGCCGGCCCAGAGAGATCCCAGCGTGGCGGCCATGATGATCCCGCAACTGCTGATCACCGCACCCGTACTGACGACGGACCGTCGCACGGCCTCGGCATTTCCATGTTCGCGTCGCTCCTCCAGGAGCCGCGAGACGAGGAAGATGTTGTAGTCCTGCCCTACCGCCACCACGATCACGAAAACGATCAGCCGGACCTTCCAGTCGATGCCTTGCATACCCATGGCATGAACAAAGAACAGCTCCGTCAGCTTCAGCGTCGCCCCGTATGTCAGCAGCGTCGCAAAGACCATAAACAGGCCGAGCGGCACGTCCCGGACGAGCAGCAGGACAACGACCGCGATGAGCACGCTGGCCAGCACCATGACCTTGCGTTGATCGACGCCGGCCACGTCTCGGACGGCCATGATGTAAGGCGTCAGGCCGGTCAGGTGTACGTCTGCCGCTCGCCCGGCCGTCGCGGCGGCACGGACTTCCTCCTCCGCAATCACGCGCACCCGATCGATGACGTCCATGGCCTCCAGCGAGAACGGCGCGTAGTCGATCAGGACCTCGAAGCGCAGAGCCGGAATGGTCTCAGATCGGTACAACCGCTCCGAAGCCCCTTCGAGCAGCCCGGAGAAAAGCCGCGATAGCGCGTTGGCCTTCTGCGGCGCCGAGGCGGCTCCCAGTGGCGCATCCAGCGAGTACACGTCTTCCACGCCGTCGATCCGCAGGACCCGTCGGCGAATGTCACCGCTGAGGTCCCCCCACGCCTCCGGCCCGGCGAGCGGCTCACGGAACGCGAGTGTCAGCATGTTCGAGTAGAGCTGCCCTTTCGAGAAGTGCTCCTGGGCGATCTCGAAGCCATAGGCGGAGGTCGTTCCCGGGGGCAGCTCGGACAACGAATCGAACCGCGGCTGCATCCGCAGAGCCAGCGCCGCCGGGATGGCCAGGGCCAAAAGCCCTACCACCAGGAAGGTCCGCGGAGCCCGTACAACGCGGGCGGCCAGCGCCGGCCAGATGATCCGTTGAGCGAAGGCCGGTGCCGCGGTAGTGCCCACCGGCCAGAACAAGGCGCGGCCCATCAGCCGTGCAATCGCCGGCGCCAGGGTCAAGCCCGCCAGCAGGGCCAGACCCAGCGCCACCTGCAATACCTTGCCCGCCCCACGCGAGGGGCCCAGTTGGGCCACCATCAGCGAGGCCATCCCCAACATGGTGGTCAGAGCGCTGAAGAGGATGGCCGGCCCTGCGTGCCGCGTCGCCTCGATGGCGGCGCGCCGCAGATCCGGATCGAGCGCGATCGTTTCACGATATCGGGCGATCCAGAACAGTGCATAGTCGACGCCGGCGCCGAAGACGAGCACAATCACAAAGATCCGCTCGATCGTGGAGACCTCCCAGCCGGCGAATTTGACCAGCACGGCCAACACGATGAAGGCCAGGTAGGCACTGAGCCCGATGGCGATCAGTGGGACAAACGCCCCCACCGGCGAACGATACACCAGAATGAGAATGCCCAGGACGGCTAGCACGGTGACCCAGGTCGTGCGGTGCAGCGCCTGGCTGGTGGCCAGCGCATAATCCCGCCCAATGGCCGCGGAGCCGGTCAGCTCCACGCGTAGACCCTGGGGGGGCGGACGGGCGGCCTTGAGCGACTCCACCACGTTCACTGCCTCCGCCGAGGCGCCGCTGATCATATTGGTCCTCAAATTCACCACCAGCATGGCCGCCCGGTCCTCCCGCTGAGGCGTATCCGCCCGATCGCGGCTGACCAGCCGGGGGCGCAATGCCGCAGCACTGGGAGAAAGCACACCGGAAAGGATGCCGCGATCGACCGTGCCCGCCGCGTCTTGGGCGATCCGGTCGAGCCAGGCGAGGTCTGTCGGCGTTATGCCGGTAGGCCGCTCGGCGATGACTACGATCTGACTGCGCGAGGACATCCGTGGGAAGGCGCGGCCCAGCGTCTCGACGGCCACGTTGTAGGGAGCATCGGCGGGGAGGAACGAGCCCATCTCATCGGGTGGCGGCTTTTCGACACGCAGCGCCCAGACGGTGCCGACCACCGCCATCAGTATCCAGAAGCTCACCATCCAGACAGGGCGTCGTGCGATCAGTCCACCCAAAGTGTCGAACATCCGCAAGGTTGTATCCCCTCGGGAGAGTCCCCACAAGCACCTCGACCGTCGACAAGACCGGCCGGGCTGCGGCCCGGAATGCTTCGCGGAGGCGAAACTTCACATTAAATTAAAATTCACCGGCGCGAAGGATGACAAACCGCTTCCGGCCGGGCTAGCATTTTCATATGCTCAGCTGCGCGGCTGAGTGCGGGCCAGGCTTGCTACTCCGGAGGTTTAATCGTGCGTCTCCTGTTGATCGAAGATAACCCCTCCATTGCCGGCATGATTGAGGAAGGGTTCAAGGCGCAGGGCTATGAGGTGGATCGCGCCGCGACCGGCTCCGAGGGCGAAAACCTGGGCGTCTCCCAGAATTACGACACCATCATCCTGGACATCATGCTGCCGGACCAGGACGGCGTCGAGATCTGCCGAAATCTCCGCCGGCGCGGCGTGAGGACGCCGATCCTGATGCTGACCGCTCTCTCTACCACTATGGAGAAGGTCACCGGTCTGGATGCTGGGGCCGATGACTACCTGACCAAGCCGTTCGAGTTCGACGAGCTGGTCGCCCGGGTCCGTGCGCTGGCCCGCCGCGGCGAGCCCGGCGAACCGACCGTATTGCGCTTCGAAGACCTGGAAATGGACCTGCTGCACCGCACGGTCACGCGGGCCGGGCACAAGATCCGTTTGACCACCAAGGAATTCTCGCTGCTCGAGTTCCTCATGCGAAACCCGGAGAAGGTACTCTCGCGGACGGCCATCGGCGAGAACGTCTGGGACATGAATTTCGACCACGAGAGCAACGTCATCGACGTGTACATTTCGATGCTTCGTCGCAAGGTGGACCGCGATTTCGAGAAGCCGCTGATCCAGACTGTGATCGGCACGGGCTACATGCTGAGCACCAAGGAGCCGGAGACGGGAGCCGTCGCGGGCGGCAGTGAACCCGAACCGGGCGCGGCGTCCTACTCCTACGCCGGGCAGCGGAACAACCCCGGCGCTTAGGCAGCTGTCGAGAGAACCCCGGCGTCATGACGATTCAGCTCCGAGGCACGCGGAGATCTCGAATCCGAATGACGAAGGAAACTGCGATCTGGCACGTCGTTCGTCATGCTGGCTTCGACCTTCGACATTCCTTCGTGCTCTGAAAACACGCTGTTTCATCGCATTCAAGGTGCCGCCCTGCGCCTCTGGTCCGGCCATCGCGATGGCTGGGGAGCTCCCTGTCTTTCACGCCCGGGGCCCCATCCGCTAGAATAGGACTTGCTGGCGCTCGACGCCCTGGGGGCAGTTTTCAGGCTTCAGGGCGGCGCCTCGCGCGAGTGGCGGAACTGGCAGACGCGCAGGACTTAGGATCCTGTGCCGCAAGGCGTGTGGGTTCGAGTCCCACCTCGCGCAAGTCGCTTCCAGCACATGGTTTACCTAAATCGTGCATGTTTGCGAATCCCGTCAACCGCGTCTCCCATACCCGTTGCGCTACTGGTTGCGCAATCCTGTGCCTCTGGTCACCCAGTCAAACCGAATGACGGAAGCCCGTCTATCAGCTCCCGCTCCCGGCTTGGAATGGTCGCTTCGTAGTGCGACTCGTTGACGGCCGT
This sequence comes from Phycisphaerae bacterium, assembly GCA_045863575.1. Taxonomy (GTDB): domain Bacteria; phylum Planctomycetota; class Phycisphaerae; order UBA1845; family PWPN01; genus JAAXZI01. Next base: position 6,466 of record BTUC01000157.1, on the reverse strand, counting down.
GCCCCTGTGCCCCAGGAGCGTTGCCCGTTCCTTCGGCGATGCCCCACCGTTCCGTAGATCGGTGTTCGCCTTCCGTCGGAGGTCGTGCAAGCTCCATCTGTTGACGACGATCTGCTTACCGCCGCGCTCCACGGTCATGGTCAGCCCGGCCTTGATGCAAAGGTCCGCGAAGAGCCGGCTTGCCCGCGGTCCGGGGCTCGTGCTTTTCAGAGGGAACACCTCAGGCGCGATCACGGGCTCCTGCCGGAGGGCCTTCAGCGCCTGGACGGCCGCCGGATGCAACGGCATCCAATGGGGCGTGTCGGCCTTGCTGCCCCGCACATAGATGTGCGGACCGCTTCGACCCTCCCCAGCGACTTTCGAGCCGTCCAGGTCAATGTCCCGGTCCCATGCGAGAGCCAACAGGTCATTCCGCCGGGCTCCGGTGTAGTAGGCGACGATCACGAGCGCTCGGAGCCAGACGGTATCGGCGGCATCCACCAGGGCCCGCAAGTCTGCGTCCGGCATGTACTCGACTCGCGGTTGAGGGACCTTCACGCGCTCGTCAGTCGCGCCCTTCAGCGGGTTCGCGACAACCCAGCCCTTCCGCACGGCCCGTGTGAAGAAGGCGCTCAGCGTGTTCAGGTGCTTATTGAGCGAGTGGCCGCCGATCGGGGGAGCGGGCCGGCCGTTGCTTCTCCATCGGCCGGCCAGCCGGGCAGCGCGATACTTGCTGACGGCCTCCAGGTCCACCTGCGTCCAGTCGGTCAACCCGGTGATGGCTTGCAGGTCTCGGGCAACCCGCCGCAGGTCTTCCACGTAAGCCGCCGCTGATCCTTTCTGGCCCATCTCGGCCGCGATGATGTCCACGGCCTCTTGCCAGCCGATCGGCTTCAATGCTCGCTTTGCCGGGTCGCCGCCCAGCGCCACGATAAGCTGATTCACCGCATCGTCTGGGTTCCCGGCGTCCAGGCTTCGGATCAGGACTGATGCCCGCTCCAGGAGCGACTGCTTGACCGGATCAGGCGTCCAGTCGCGGACCTTCCGCCGGATCAGCTCGTCTGCCGCCTCGCTCGAATCGCATGCGATGTCGCGCGTGCTGCCGGTCTCCGGATCGAACTCCCGGACGTACCATGCCACCTCGGATTTCTTCGAGTAGGTGAGCAGCGCGGGAAGCTTGGCCCCGCACTTGGCGCAGACCTTCGGCCGGACCGTCCGGCCGTTCACGCGGGAGGCTGCCGGGTGTGCATGCTTGCACGCGGGGCAGACTTTCCGGCCTCCCTTCCGTCGCCTCCATTTCGAGTAATGCGGCCGCCTCTGATCGTTCATCTGGTCATCCTCCGATGGCTTGGCCGCTGCAGCGCCGGGTTCCCGATGAGCGAAGCCGGGCGACTGCTGCCGGCCGGATGGGAACCGTGTAGGCTCCGCTCCCGATGGGAACACCTCCAGGCGAACATACTTGGCACGTCTCGAAAATCCAAGGATCTTCATGTTCACCTGGACGGCAGGGGCCGGCTGTTCTCGGCAATGTACGCCTCCAACCAGCTCCGGCGGATCATCACCTTGCCTGCTACTCGGGTGCATTGCAGCCGCCTCTTTCGACACAGGGTCCGGACTGCATGGGCGGGGTGTTTCACGACGCCGACCAGGCCAAGGTAGGCCGCCGCTGCCTCAGCGCCGTACAGCGGATCGTGGTTCACGTCAGTCAGGCGGGGAGTGCCGCTGGTCTCGACCTCAGACGCTTCGCTCGCAAGCTTGCTCACCCGCACACCTCCTCATCGCCCGCGTTGCTGATGCGCCGATCCTCCCCGTCCAGGACGAACAGGGTTCCGGCAGCCAGGCGGGAAGCGATCCGGTCATCGTAGACCTTGGCCAGCTCGCCCAGTGACAGGTTGCTGATGGCCACGAAGGGCCGATCTTCGCGAGCGTCAATCACGCGCTTCAGCGTCTCGTAATGGAAGTCGCTCACCTGCTGGCGTGAGCCGATTTCATCCAGGACGATCAGCTTGGCCCGCTCGATTTCCTCCCAGACATGCTCGGGGTACTTTCTGCCGCCACGCGCCCCAGGGAAGTAAACCTCTTCCCGGTCCAGGCGGATCAGCTCGCGGCATAGATCCGCCATCACGAAGTATTGCGACTCCCGCACCGCATCGACCAGGCACAGGACCGCCCGCGTCTTCCCCGTGCCGGCCGGCCCCGTCAGCATGAGGGGCCAGCGTGCCTTGGCCTCGCACAGATCCCGGATCGTCTGGCGCAGCTCGGGGTCAATCAGATCCCGCTCGCGGGTCAGCGCCGGCCGTACCCGTGGGGTTCCGGGCCGGAGGGTTTGAAGAGGCACTAGACCGGTAGCGCATGCGGGCGTACTTGCTTTCTGGAGCATCGACCCGAGCCGGGTTGGTTCGCGTGCCGCTGCCTGCCGTCCGCGGATCATTGCCGCGGTTCCATTGCGTTGGGTCATCGTCATACCTTCCTTGGTTGAACCAGGTTGAGGGATGGGGTGTGTACTCCCCAGCCTGCCCGGCCGGGGACTCAGCGAACTTCTGAACTCTGGCGATGAGCCAGGCCGCCGGATCAGCCGGCGCTTCGGCCGATCGGGCTATCCGGTCCAGGGCCTTGCCGATGGCCTGCTGTGCCTTCAGCTTGCCGACGTGCCGGGGATACGCTTGGTAGATCCGCTCCAGGTCGGCATCGCTCCACCGGGGACGGGAGCGAGGGGAGAGCTTCGCGGGCTCGGGGTTGGACGCATCGGGGAACAGACCATCAGCCAGGCCATCACGAGCAATAGATTGAGTCTGGTTATATGGGTCTGTCTGGTTATGTGGGCGATTCGCCAGCGCTTGCGTGGGCGATTCGCCAACACCGGTGTTGTCATGTCGGGAGCGCTGGCGTTTCGGGAGCGCTGGCGTTTCGGGGACGCTTTTGACCCGATAATGTGAACTCCGTCCGGAGCCGCGGCGGTCCACTTCGAGCAGCCCCAGGGACTCCAGGGCCGCGATCGCACGAAGAACAGCCTTCGGGTCCATGCCGACGTCAGCCGCCAGCCGCCGGACCCCGGCCCATGTCGAGGCGTTTGTTCCGATCCGATCGGAGATCACCGCGTAGACCACCTTGGCCGTCGCTGTGAGATCGGACCTCGCGAGCAAGAAAAGGGGGAGCTTGACGAATCGGTCCGAACGGTCGCTCATGGCCGGGTGTTGCCTCCCACGTCGCCCTGCCGGGTCCTGCGAGCATCAATCAGGTTCAGCTCATACCGAACCATGGAGACGGCCTCGTCTGAGTAGAGCCGAAGCGTTCCGGCCCTTGCGGCCGGCCGGATGTGCGGCCTCGTGGCCAGCACGTTCAGTACGCGGTGAAGTGGCTCGCCCAACCTCTGGGCGATCACCCCCGGCGTGATGAGTTGCGGAACGGCAGTTGCCATCATGTGAGCCTCCTCACCATTAGCCGGCTGTTCACGCGAGGAAGAGCGTTTCAGGCTGAAAAACCCAGCGGACAGGGCAGAAATGAGGCTCGCGAGGGGTCTCGCTGTTCATGAACAAGCCGTGAACAAAGCCGTGAACAGCCAGGCGGGAGGTGTGGAGTGCCTCGAGGGGCGGCCGTTGTGTTCGGCCTCTCAGAATCGGCCCCGCCGATCCGGCGGGCCGCGGTAATGGTGTTCAGTGTGTGACCGACCGGTTGATAGTGAGATCGGCCCCGGCAACGAGATCGGGAACGAGATCAGCTAAAAGCGCCGACGGACGCGAGGCCCCCTCTTGCAGGAATCGGCCTTGTCGTCGGCCTGCTGCTCCGCGCTCAAGGTTGCCAGCAGACCATCGGTAAGACTGACGGCCTCAGCTTTCGGCACCCGGCCCTTCTTTCGTTCCCCCGAGACAGCCACCCAGGCCGGCAGCTTCACGGCCCGAGACGCCGAACACCCCAGGGCCGCCGCCAGCTCGCGGGCTGTGGCGTTGGGGCTGGCCTCCAGGAACTCGCGAGCAAGCACGTTCGCTTCCTCCCGGCTCATGCGATGTCCGGGCTTGGCTTTCGCATGCGCCGGCCCCGCGAGTTGCCGGAGTGCCAGGGCCGCCCGTCCTGCCTCGGTTACCCGAAGCCGCACTGCCTGCCGGCCCCAGAGACTGAGGAGCGTTGCCCACCGGCCTTCATTGCCGGAGGTCTTCGACGGAGAGAACCATCCGCTGAACCGGTGCAGTGGGTGCAGATCGGTCCGAATGGCTTCGATGTGGCCTTGCCCGTCCAGTGCCCGGAGAGCGCTCTCGGTGCATGCTTCGGGCAGATCGTCAATGAGCCAGAGGTCTCGAGCCGCGAGGGCTTCCAGAAGGGTATCGAGCAAGGTTTCCGCCTTTCTGCCGGGCCGGCCGGGCGGTTGGATGGAAGGCGGAACCATCCTCCCGCCAGGCCGCTTGCGAGCAAGTTGGCCGACTTGCTCGCGTCCCGGTCAATCTGTAACGGCCAGCAACACTGGCCATTCGGTCATCAATTACGTGCTGCCGCCTCACCCGGCATGGTGGTTCTCTCGTGATCGCACGCACGCGCGCGTAGTTCCTGACGCTCCAGCAAGACTCTGATTCTGTCGAGACCCCCCAGATTCGCTGCCAGAGGCCTTTTGGGGCCCTCTGGAACCTGACGGCAGCCCTTTTTCCGGGAGGAAAGGCCGCAGAAGTCGCGCACAATCCCCTCGAAACCAGCTTAAACTGGCTTGAAATCGCGCCTCAGGCCAGTGCCGCGACCTTCTGGCGAGCCGACCGCCGGGGCCGTGGGTCCGCCGCATCGAATTGGTCATGACCGGCCGCGGTGTACCCAGCACGAACCCCAACGTGCTCAAGGATCGCATCCGGCGTTCTTGACCATGGAGGGATGCCTGCGTCCGCCTCCTTCTGCTCGGCCTGCGATAGGTTGTCAGCGGTCCATGTAGTCGCGTCCGGACGTCCAAGGCAGAAAGCCAGGAGCTTCTCGGCAGCCTTGACGTCACCCGCGGCCGCCTTTTCAACCAGTGCCCGGGCGATCCGCTGCATGTCTTCGACAGTGATTGCTTCAACGAATGCACGCCTGAGGCCAGCAACCGCGGACGCATGCCGCGCACCTCGTGCGGCTTGGTTGCCAGGAGTGAATCGCCCGGCTCCGTCGTGGTTTAACCGTTTCTCACCGTTTCGAACGGCTTGCATTGCGAACTCCTTCCTTACTTTGCGCAACCACCAGGGTCGCTGACCTGCGTACTTGCCTCCCCGGGATGCTGGCTCGCCGTTGGCTGGTGGAGTCGGTTCTCCGGATGACCCACAACCAGTGACCAGAGTTCCTGAAGCGCCGCTGTTGCCCTGCGAAGATCGCCACTCCTCAGGGCTGCGCACTGCCGCTCACGAGCCCTTATGATCGCCGGAGAAGCCTCAATGGGTTTGCGGACCTGGGGCACACGGTCTACCGCCAGGGCTATGTCCGCCGTCAGCCTCAACAGCTGAAGAATCACCCGGGAGTCCCCCTTCTGTCGGGCCTGCTCCGTTATGATTCCAGCCAGGAACCAACATGCCCCCCACGGCTCGACTGAGAAGAAGACGTTCACCTCCACAGACGATGGATTCTGCATTGAGCTCACGCTGAGGCTCCACCGGAATACTGGACCCATGCTGCCTTTCCGTCGGGTCTGAACACGGCCAGCCGAGCCGCTCCATCGGCCACATTGATCCCGATCCGCAACACCCCCGCCTGCCGGTCGAAGAGCATCAGGGCCGCCCGGCCATCTGCCCCAGCGCCCAGATCCACGAGGGGAGAGCCGCCAGCGTCACAGAACACGACATTCGCTTCGCCTTCCGCCCCCGCCGTCAACCCCAGGCGTGTCCGGCCAAGCCGATCCATCAGCATCACGGCAACAGAGCCGGTGTCATCATGGCAGGCCACAAGGGCCCGTCCCCGGCCCGCCTGGTCGGTGACCGCCAGTCGCGAGGTCACCACGGAACCCGCCTGCAACACGTCCGGTCGGAGACGTGCAGTCAGCTTCTGGCCGGCAACACCGCCGACCAGTGCGGCGATGAGCACAAGCAGAACGAGCGCGATAGGCCCGATCGCCATTCTAGATGCCTCCCGTCAGCATTTTTAAGCCCGTCTGAAGTGCCAGGTTTGCCCCCGCCCCCATGATCTGGCCAGCCGTGCCAGAGCCCGATGTCGCGGACTGCCCCAGTGTCGCGATCTGCCTGCTGGTGTCGCGAGCTACCCGGCCAAGCTCATTCATTACGGCCTTAAGCGTGCCCATCGCTTCGGCCGCTTCGCGTCCCTTTGCGGCGATGTCGGCTTGTGCCAGCTTGGCCGTCGCATCACTCACGCCTGCTTCGGCGCTCGCTATGCCGCCCTTGTGGGTGAGTGACTCGGAAGCGTCGAACTGCACAAGCAGGCGGTCCAGCATTTCCCGGTTCTGGTTGTTCATCAGCGGATCGGTCCGCAGGCTCATTGCCAGGTCGCGGGCCTCACCCAGGAGGCTGACTTTTCGCTCGGAGTCAACACC
>BTUC01000156.1:0-15317 GCA_045863575.1 Phycisphaerae bacterium | reverse complement strand
CAACCGCGGCGAGCACTGGGAGGTTGTGCAAGCCGAGCCGGGCAGTTGGGCGGACCGGATGAAGGTTCGGCCGGGCGACCTGCTGCTGGCCGTCGAGGGCGCCTCTCCAGACAGGGCCTCCTGCCTCGGCTGGCGTGAGCAGATCGGCTCGCGGAAAGCGATTGAGCTGGTGTTCAGCCGCTCCGGTGAGGAATACCGGCGCTTGCTTCCGGCGGATGTGGTGAAAGGCCCTGACCCGACGGGCGATCCCCCCGCCGCTACGAGACCCGGATAATCGCCTCGCCGGCTCAGGCAGCTTCACCACACCCGCATCGACGCGTCGATGAGCTGCTACCGTCCATCACTCCAACTGTTCCTCCTCCGGGTACTCCAGCCGCGCCAGCACGTATTCCTCCGTCCAGTCCGTGCCAAAGTGCATCAACACCGGGGCCACGTCCTGCGTGAGGTTATACAGGCCGGTTTCAAAGACGATCTCCGGATTGTCCACCACCCGGAAGGCCACGCGCTGCGTCTCTTCATCCACCTGGCCCTCGATAGCCTCGACCTCTTCGGTCCTGGTGTTGTACAACGTCCCGCTGACGATCCCCTGCGGGTTGACGGCCAACTGCAGGACGCGCTCGGGCTCGCGATCGCCCTCGCCGGTAGACAGCGCGAAGGTTCCCAGCGGCATCCAGTCGATGTCGTTCAGGACCTCTTCCTCCGGTGGCGGAGGAACCGTGGCCAGCGCGTACGCGCTCTCCGCGAATTCGGTGGTGGTCGCTACGGGGACTTCATTCACGTAGACGTAGTTGTTTTCGTAGACCACGTTGCCGCCCGGACCGTAGTCGTAGTAGATGGGCTGATCCCAGATGCCGCTGCTCGGCCAGACGAACCAACTCGACAGGACCGGCCAAGCGGGAGCGCTCCACCAGAAGCCGACGTCGTAGCGACGATAAGCCGGCCAGTAATGCCACCCGCCTAGGCGATGGCGATAGCGGCTCCACCAGCTCGGAGTGAACCAGCTCCGCGCATAGTAACGGTGGCGAGGCCACCAGCTGCTGCGAATGCCCGAACCCCACCGGTACCACCGGTCGCGAATCGGGGAACTGCGCCACGCGCCGGACCGCCCGCGCCAGCCATCTGCTCGGGCGATAGCGCCGTGCCATCGGTCGCGTACGTACGAGTAACTTCCCGAGCGGCTCCCGCGGATAGCAGAACGGCCAGTTACCCTCCGATCTGAGCCGCGGTCGAAGCCGAAACCGCCTCGCCCTTCGCTCGGAATAACCGTCCTGCTGCCACTTGCGGTCGACCGATTGCGGCTGCGGCTGATGGCCGTCCGACCTCGATCGGTCGGCGTACCCGTCATTCTCGGCAACCGCGCCGAACGCTCCGACACGCTTCCGGAAGGCCGTTCGATTCTCCGGCTCATGCCGAGATACTCGCCCAGGCGCGACCGATCCACTCCTGACGCGCCCTGCCGGGTGATGGATCGGGATCGGTCCGCGGTACCGCTGCTCCTCCCGGCAATGCGTGAGCGATCCAGCGTGGTCGTTCCCGGCCGTACGGTGGAGCGTGCGCTGGTCCGCGGCTGAATCGAGCGGGACTGAGCGCCAATCTGCGGCGAGACCGTCGAGCGTTGCCCGGAGGTGATTGAGCGTTGCCGCGAGCTGGTGGCTGGGGTGCGGCTGATCGAGGAGGACCCGCTGATCCCGCGGCGAAGAACCGAAGAGCTGGACGCCCCACTGCTGCGTGGCACGACGCGACGAGCAGCGGAACTATACGATCGGCCCACTGACGAAGATGATCGTCCCGCGGATAGAGACCTGCGGCTCACCTGCGGAGCACGGCTATAGGAGCTGGCACGCCGCTGAGTGGCCGACCGCCGCACTGATGATCGTCCAACCGATGATCGAGGGCTGACCACCCGTGAGCTTCCGCTGAACGATCGTTGGCTACGGGCGCGCGATTGCGCTGCCGACTCGCCGGGACCAGCCCAACTGACCGCGAGCGCCGCAATCACTCCAAGGATCAGCTGCCTGCACATGCCTTTACCTCACTTTCGATCGGGGCAGTTCTAAGGGAAGCCGGTCCGCGGCAATGCCGTTCCCAAAACAAGTGTAGGACGAGGACCGACCCAGGTTCAGCACTGATCCCAACTTTCTGCTGCTGAGTCTTGTCTCCTATGAAACGGATGACGCCACCATCGCTAGATGAGCTTACTTCCCGGCGAGAACGCTCAAAATCTTGATGGCTCGGCCGGACCGCGACGCAGCAGCAACGCGCCAGCAACCGGCTCAGCGAAAACGCCCGAGCCACTGAGGCAGCCAGGGACACGAACCTGACGGGGCTTAGGCTCTTCTGGCTCCAAATCCGCAGCCAGAAGACTGGGTGCAGTCGGCAGTAGCGAACTGGAGCCCGCCGATCATCAGTAGCAGTAAGCAGTTATGTCTTTAAGGGTCCACAGGATGATCCCAGTGACAAACGCGGAAGGGAGCACATTACTGCCCCTTCGCGATGTTCTGTGAATCTGCACCGTTCGCTATGTTCAGTCCGCTATCTCGCGAACCGATAAGCACAACGCGATGACGCCATTACGTCACGCGGTACAGGCCGGGCGGCCATCCCGCGTGAGCTTTACACGCTCCAAGGAGACGACGATGAGGACGGATCCCACGGCCGTTCGCCCGATGCCCGCTGTTACCGAGTCCCGCATGCGTGGGGTTCGCGTGGCGCTCACCTGTTCCATGATTGCAGGCGCCCTGGCCGGCTGCGATCGCACTATCCTGGATGCACCCACCGGCCAGGAGGTCGTTCCCTGGGCGCAACCCTTCGACCGGGACGCGATGAGAGCGGCGGCTCCCTACTACATCCATCCCGATCTGACCGGCTACAACTTCGCCCTGTTGATGATCATCCAGAACTTCAACGAATCCGGCGTGGCCCTGACCCTGGAGGTCAACGGACTGGACTTCGAGCGGCGCTACATTCCCGGCTTGACCCAGGAAGTATTCAACATCACCAACGACATGGTACTGCAAACAGAGGCTGCGTTGGGGCTCAGCTCGGCCGCAGTGGACCCGCGCATGCCGGCCCAGCCTTGTCCTTTCGTCGTGCGGCTCAAGAAGTTCGTCTCGGAGGATGGCTACGTCATCCAGAACACTGACTCGGTGCTGGCCCCCGAGAACATCTTCGAGAGCATGTCCAGCAAGGAGGACAACCCGCTGGACACCGGCTTCACGCTCGATGCCCATCATGTCTGCCCCGGCGCGTTCGTGTTGGTGATCAAGCAGGGACACGTGGACGTCATTGAAATGGACCGCGAGTTCGTCGGCCTTAATGAGCCTGATGACGATGAAGACCTGGTGATCGACTTCGAAGTTCCGGACGATTTGCGGTTCATTTACCACGCGGAAACGGTCGAGGCCTTGAATCGACTGGGCATGCCCTGGTTGGTCGGCAGCGGCTGACAGCATGCCCGGCAGTCGCACCAGCCGCCCGGCGGTTTGAACTCTCCTGGCCTGTCCATTAAAATGGTTCTCATAGGTGCCGGCGTACCGTCGGCACCTGTCATTTCATTGGGCTGCTGACAAGGCCAGGGAGAGAGTCATGTACATCCCATGCCGGTTGTACGCGGGCTTATCCGCGCTGGGCTTTGGCGGCCTGACCTTGGGTGCCTTTGGGCAGGTCTCCGTCCGCCCGCTGGTTGTACCCGGCCAGCAGGTCCCCGGAGCCGAGCCAGGCGTTCTCTTCGAGTCCGCCTTCGTCCCCCTCTTTGATGGGGCCGGGCGGATTGCCTTCGGCACCACATGGACCGGGCCGGGATATGACGACACGAACCGCGCGGGCCTCTGGATGGCCGAAACAAGCGGTCTGGTGCCGGTGGCGCGGCTTGGCGACGCTGCGCCCGGTCTGCCGGCTGGAATTACCTGGGGCCAGTCGTTTGAAGCCTTCAATTTGCGGGACAGAAAGTTGACGCTGATGTCTCGCCTGTTGGGACCCACTGTTGATGAAACCAATGACCAAGCCATCTGGGTCGGTCCTGCAGGCGGACTGTCTCTGGTCGCCCGTCTGGGTGCGCCTGCACCGCAGATGGATCCCCCCCGCCCTTTCACCCGTCTGGGTCTGCCAGTTTTGAACCGTAGCGGCCAGCTCGCGTTCAGCGCGCGGCTGAATGCACCCGGTGAGCCCGATCAGAACGGTATCTGGGCGGGCACGCCCGGCAACCTGCGGCTTGTCGCCCGCAGCGGCGATCCCGCGCCGGGACTGGCAGACGATATCGCGATTGGGCGGGTGAACCCACCTGTTCTCAACAACCATGGCCAGGTGGCTTTTGCCAGCAGCCTACACCTGCAGGGCACGGACGAACTGCACGATGCGGGTCTCTTCTTTGGATCCGCTGCCGACCCCGTGCCACTCGTCCATCCCGGTACGCCGGCATTCGGGCTTGATCCCGCGCTGACCTTTCGCAGCGTCGGGAGCCCCTCCATCAACGACGCCGGGCAGATCGCGTTTCCCGGGCGGCTGACCGGCCCCGGTGTGGACGACAGTAACAATGACGGCCTCTGGGCCGGCACACCCGGTGCAATCGTGCCCGTCATCAGGGAAGGCGACCCGGCACCAAGGCTAGCGGATGGAACTACCTTTGGGTTTTCCTTCAAAGCGATCATCAACCATAATGGCCGGCTCGCGTTCGGAGCTTTTCTATCGGATCCGCAAGGTGAGCTGACGCTGAGCATCTGGACGGGCACGGCCGGGAACCTGGAACTCGTCGCGCGCGGCGGAGAGCCGGCACCCGGCACCGAGCCCGGCGTGGTGTTCCGACCACGCACGATGGGTGACATCGCGTTCAACAATGCAGGCCAGTTGGCCTTCTGGGCTCAGCTCGAGGGCCCGGGCGTGGACCAAACCAATAATGACGGGCTCTGGGCCACCGACCCCACCGGCCGTCTGCTGCTGGTCGCCCGCGAAGGAGACGAGGTGGAGCTGGCCCCCGGCATTGTGCGCACGATTCAACTGGTCGCGGCGGTATACCCCCTCTCGGCCGGCACGGAGGACGGAGGGTTACTCAGCTTCGAAGATGCAGGGCGGCTGGCGTACACAGTCCAGTTCACCGATGGCACGTACGGAGCCTTTGTGGCCACCATTCCCGAACCAGCGGCGGGCCTGCTGCTTCTGATGGCCGGATGTCTGCTGGGCAGAAGGGCTGCCAGAGCCGGGAACCTTACCGGACTTGCGAAGGCGGACCTGGGCGTCCAGCTCCCTCGCCTGCGTAAATAAAGCCGGCCGGCGCAAGACGATGTGCGGCGCGCAGTGCGGCCGTCGCGAGTCTGCATTTGGCGGTCATCGGTTATATCGTACCGTTCCCCTGACGACTTGAGCTCTCGCCGAATGGGGAACGACCATGGCTCTCACCGTGGAAAGCAGTTCCACGCTGCTGAAGCTGCTGGCCAGCTATGATCGCATCCAGACCGAGCGGGCCATCACCATGGCCCGGCTCTCCACCGGCAAGCGGATCAACCGAGCCTCCGATGATCCGGCCGGCCTGATCGCGCTGAACGCATTGAGCTCCGAGATGGCGGCGGTCAATGCGGCCATCGACAACGACCAGCGATCCAAGGCCATGCTGGACACCGCCTCCGGCGCCCTGGGTGAGATCAGTACTTTGGTCAATGAGGTCCAACGGCTGGCCGTCGCCTCCGGCGGCAACACGCTCTCGGCCGAAGAGGTGGCCGCCAACCAGGCCCAGATCGACTCGGCCATCGAATCCATCGACCGCATGGTCAACTCCACCACCTTCAATGGCCAGGCCCTCGCCAACCGGATCACCACCACGCTGAGCGTGGCGGATGCGGCCCACCTCAAGGATGTTCGCGTGTACAGCCGGCCGAGCGGCTCCGATTCGGTTGCCGTCACCGTCGATGTCACCGCCGCCGCGACGCGGGCCACCACCTCCGGAACGGTCGTGGCCGATCTGGCCACCAGCCTCAGTGCCGACACGGTGCTCACCCTCACCGGGAAGACGGGGACGTCCACGATCACCTTGACCTCCGGCTCGAACCTCGCCTCGGTGGTCAGCCAGATCAACGCGGCCAAAGGCGAAACCGGCGTGAGCGCCACCTCCTCGGGCACGCAGATCAAGCTCACCTCCGTCGATTACGGCGCGGACGCCTTCGTGAGCATCAGCGCCCTGTCCGGCGATGCCGACGTCGTGGCCACCGCGCAGGTCAGCAGGACCAGCGGCACCGACGCCACGGTTAAGGTCAACGGCCAGACCGCACTGGTTTCCGGAACTGAGGTCTACTATAACGGCAATGGGGTCAGCCTGAGCGCCACGCTGGCCACCAACACGACCGGCACCCGGACGATCACCATCACCGGCGGCGGAGCCACTTTCCAGATCGGCACGGACAATGCTTCCCGGGCGACCTTGAGCCTGGGCGACGTCGGCTCGTATGCCTTGGGCCGCTCGGATCTGGGCTACCTGTCCGATCTCAAGAGCGGCGGCGCCGCGGACCTGGCCACCGACCCGGGCGCCGCGGCGCTCATCGCTAAGAAGGCCATCGTGCAGGTCGCCACCGCGGCGTCCCGCATCGGCGGCTTCACCAGGTACCAACTCGACGCTTCGATCAACTCGCTCTCCACGTTGCGCGAGGCACTCGCCGGCAGTATCAGCCAGATCGGCGATGCCGACTACGCCGAGGAGAGCAGCCGTCTCGAACGTCAGAACCTGCTGGCCGCCAGCACGCTCTCACTGATCAGCCTGTATGGCCAGCAGCAACGCAGCGTTTTGTCGCTGCTGACGTGAAGTTCGTGGATCGCGAGAGCTTCCCGAGGCCGATGCCTTGGACCATCCAGGGCAGGCTGGTCCTTGTGCGGGGCGAAGCCGGGGGGAAAGAGTGGCCGGGCCGCGGAAGCCCACAGCCGGCCGGGTGGCTGCAAGCAGCCACCCGGCCAACCATTCCCAAGCAACCCCAGAGACCAATCCGCCACTGGGTGTGCCACTGCTGTGTCAGCAGTGTTCGGATATTACGGCGGTTCCTGCAGCTAGCCAGCACTGCTCACAGACACAGAGCAGTGGCACACGCCCTACTGGCTCTAAGCCAAAGAGCAGGCAGGGCTTCGTCGGCATTTCCCGAACAGCGCCGATGGGGAGACGTGAAGAGGCGGCACTCCAGGCCAGACCGCTACGCGCGCACCTTCGACCTGACCCGGTCGCGAGCCCATTGCAGGAACCGTCGGAGCTACTACACTACCCGCCTATGTGGATTTACGTCCGGCTGCTGAGACCGGCCGAATGGATCAAGAACACGTTCGTCTTCGCCGCCCTCGCGTTCGGCGGCAAGCTGACTGACCTGACGGCCATCCGCCTGTCGCTGCTCGCTTTTGCGGCATTCTGCCTGGCTTCCTCCGCCGGCTATGTCTTCAACGATATTCTCGACCGGGAACGCGACCGCCTTCATCCTGTCAAGAAAGGCCGTCCGCTCGCCAGCGGAGCGGTCTCCGTAGGCACAGCCCTCGTGCTTGTGCTCCTACTGCTGACGGGTTCGGTCGTGACGGCTTGGGGTCTGCCCCCACGTTTTCTGGCCACGCTGTGCGCCTATCTGTTCCTGACCGTCAGCTACTCAGTGGCCCTCAAGCACCGGATGTTGCTCGACGTCATCACCATCGCCACTCTCTTCGTGCTGCGGGCCATTGCCGGCGCCTACGCCATCGATGTGCCTTGGTCGTCCTGGCTGCTGATCTGCACGTTCATGCTCTGCCTCTTTTTGGGTTTCGGCAAACGGCGGTGCGAGATCGCCATGATCGGCGGCTCCGACGCAGCGCTCCTGGGCCACCGCCGCACGCTGGTGCGGTACACACCCGATCTGCTGAATCAGCTCCTGAGCACATCGGGCGGCATCGCCATCATCACTTTCCTGCTCTACACCCTGTCACCCGAATCGCCTGATGCGCCGATCCACTTCGGACAACGCCGCGGCAACCTGGTCTACACCTTGCCGCTGGTGGTCTATGGCATATTTCGCTACGCGATGCTCATCGAACTGGGCAAGGCCACGGGACCCACGGACCTGTTGATCAAGGATCCGCCCTTTCTGGCGGCGATCCTGCTCTGGGTTTTGGCGGCCACCCTGATCCTCTATGGCTGGCCGTTGCCCCTTCCGGCGTAGCACCCGCTCGAGCCGACCCAATCCGCGGTGATCGAGAAGGAGACGTGTGCCACTGCTGTGTCAGCAGTGGTTGGAAACCGCGGATGCTCCTCTCGTTCCGGCACTGCTCACAGAGCAGTGGCACACCCAGACTCATAAACCGCATCTCGGAGCACTCCTCTGAACCATGAACAGACAGACGGATTGCTGTCTGCCAAGGCCCTGGAAGCCTGTGCCGCCAGCAAAACGCACCTGAAGCACCTTAGGGTGACTGCCTGCCGGCCCAGTGAGCTCATTTGACTGCCTTTGGTATCAGACTAAAATTCTGGTAGAGTGCAGAGCTAACCGCCTGGCGACAGGCAGATCGCCTCTCTTCACGTCTAGACCTGACTTGGATCGAGAGTTCTGTGGGATTTATCGGTCCCACTCCGGCTCGATCTCCGACCGGTCTACCCGGGGGGGGAAGTGAGGGTACAACTTTGGCCACGCTCTACGTGCTGCAAGGCCCGGACAAGGGCCGTACATTCCGCACCCTCAATGAACCGGCGACTCTCGGCCGGGAGAGCGATCAGATCCCGCTCACCGATCGAACCGTCTCGCGGCACCATGCGCAGATCCACCCCGATAACGGCTCCTGGGTTTTGACCGACCTCAATAGCGCCAACGGGACTTACGTGAATGGGGTGCGTGTTCGCAGCCCGCTTCGGCTCAAGCACGGCGACCAGGTGAAGATCGGCTCGACGTTGATCGTGTACGCCGGCGATCAGTCCATGGAGAAGCTGAGCGGCTCGGCCATCCCCCGCGACATGATCGACCTGGACGTGAGCAGCGCCAACCTCGACTCGGCCATCCTCTCCAGCGTGGCCAGCGAGGACTCGGTGATCATCGCCGGCCCCGAGCTGGCCGAAGCTGCCCGGGCGTGGAAGGTCATGTCCGAGCTGACCTCGGCCATCGGCGCCATCATCGACCCCGACCAGCTCCTCGAACGCGTCATGGACGTCATCCTCGAGGAACTGCCCGTCGACCGCGGCTTCATCCTGCTCTACGACAAGAAAGGCGAGGATCTGGTGCCGCAGGTCGTCCGCTACCGCCGCGGCATTCGGGCCAAGAAGCAGAAGATCACCACCTCGCGGCGCATCGTGCAGCACGTGCTCGATCACCGGGCGGCCGTCCTGTGCACGAATGCCATGACCGACAAGCGTTTCTCCGGCGACGGCGCGGAGGACAGCATCCATGACTACGGGCTGCACTCCGTGATCTGCGCGCCGGTGATGGTCCGCGACCTGCTGCTGGGCATCATCCATATCGACTCGGCGGCCTCGAGCCACACCTACACGCAGGAACAGCTCCGGCTCATGAGCGCGATCGGCCAGATGACCGGTTTGGCCATCCAGAACGCGCGGCTCGTGCAGCAGCAGATGCAGACGGCCCGGCTGGCGGCCACCGGCGAGACGGTGGCGTACCTCTCGCACTATATCAAGAACATCCTGCAGGGCATGCAGAGCGGCGCCGACCTGGTCACGCTGGGCGTCAAGCAGCAGAAGATCCCCACGGTCGGCCAGGGCTGGCAGATCGTCGAGCGCAACCTCGACCGCATCATGCAGCTCACCATGAACATGCTCGCGTTCAGCAAGACGCGCGAGCCCAAGCTGGTGCCGCAGCATCTCAACAAGATCGTGGCCGACGCCGTTTCGCTGGTGCAGAAGAAGGCCGATGAGCGATCGGTCGTGCTGCTGACCGATTTCGAGGAGCCCTTCCCGCCGATCCCGCTGGACGCGGACGGCCTCCACCATGTGGCCCTCAACATCATCTCCAACGCCATCGACGCCGTTCAACCGGGCCAGGGCGTGGTCAACGTGAGCACGCGGTTCAACGTCGAGGAGAACATCGCCGACCTGGTGGTCTCCGACAACGGCATGGGCATCGAGCACGAGAAGATCGAGGAGATGTTCGAGCCCTTCAAGTCCAGCAAAGGCCAGGGTGGCACCGGGCTGGGTCTGGCGGTGGCCCGCAAGATCATCCGCGAGCACCACGGGCGTATCGTGGTGGAAAGCAGCCCCGGCGAAGGCACCACCTTCCGTATCCGCCTGCCCATCCAGGAACTCTCCCGGGCCAGCGAAGAAACCTACTCGACGCTGCAGTAGCCGAACAAACCGCAGAGGCGGAGCCCATTGAATTGACGCACGCGCGGAGATTTGCCTGGAAATCGTCGCGGAGGAGTAACGCCATGAATATGTGTCTGCTCATGCTTCTCTGCGGGCAATCGGCAATGGCCGCCGTGGCCTCTCCAACGATGAACCTCACGGAAAACCGCCTGCCCACCTGCACGATTCTGCCAACATGCGGAGACCAAGGGCAGGTGCTTTCGAGACTGGCCGTCGAGGCGATCGCCGAGACCGTCCAACGCTGGGGTGGGGTCACGGTCCCCGTGGTCGAGATGAATGAAAGCTTCAGCATGCCGGCGGGGAACGCTATCGTCCTTTCGACGCTGGATCGGCTGAAGGCCTGCTGGCCCGCGGTCATCACCTTGAATCCGGATCTCCTCCGCGTGGAGTTTCTCGATTCTCAGGGGTTCGCCTGTGTTCCGATAGTTCACGGCGATGTCAAGTGTATGTGTGTGGTGGGGCGCACGCCGCGCGGCGTCTACAACGGGGCCGTTTATCTGAGGGAGTTCCTGATTGACGGCAGTACCGAGAGCCTGCACCTTGATCTCGATTCGGTGGTGCGTACGCCTCAGATGCCCGGCCGGCCGGTTTACCTGCTCACCATCTGGGGTGAGGAAGATGAATACACCCGCCGCGATTACGAACCCGTCTTCGCCAGCTTCGCCCGCGACGGCGCGAGCCATATCTACTTCTGGCTCTCGGGCCACTTCCCCAGCAGGAAATACCCGCAGACATGGAAGGTCAAGGACCACAACTGGGATGCCACCACCGACAGCGGAATCTCCACCATCGAGGATCAGCGTCTGCTCGTTCGCCAGGCCCACGATCTCGGGATGAAGTTCTACCTCGGCGGTGCGCTCGGCGCCTGGTGTGGCACGTTCATGCTCACCGATCGCGAGCCAGGAACCATGCGCACCGCCAGCCGTGACGAGCAGGGAGGCGACACGAGCGAGTGGTCTCTATGCCCGTCCGACTCCCGGTCACGGCGGGCCCTGGTCGAGTACTACAAGGAAATGTACGACGCGTTGCCGGAAGCCGACGGTTTGTACATGGAATCGGCCGATGAATTCGGCGAATGCAAGTGCGATCGTTGCCAAACCCCGGTCGATCGGCTGGGCAGCAAGGCCTTCGGCCAGAGTCAGCTCTCACTGATGCGCGAAATGATGGCCGAGATCTGGAAGCACCACCCCCATGCCCGCCTCGCCTACACCATCGGCTATTCGCCCCATGTGAAGGATCCCGCGTACTACGAGGGGGTCCGGCAGATGAGCGGCGATCCGCGCGTCGAGTGGATGGAGGCCCGCGATAGCTGGCAGTTCCCCGGCCCCGATGGTCAACCGCTGCCCGCCGCCTTTTTCTCCCCCAGGATCATGCGCTGGGAGTACATCGATGAGCGCCCGCTCGACCAGATGGTTCACAACACCATGCGGGTGGCTTCCTCGGGTATGTACGGTTACATCATGACGTTCTCGCCCGGATTCTCATCGGGTTCCTTTTATCATGACATCCCGCTGCCCACCGATCTGATGCCATACGTTCTCACTCATTTCGTCTACCGCGAAGCGACCTGGCAGCCGGCTGCAACGACCGATGAGATGAAGGCCCGGGTCCAGCGGCGTTTCTTCGGCAAGGCAGCACCCGCCTCCTGCGCCGACGACCTGTGGGCTCTTCGCGAAATCCTTCGGGAATCAGCCCGCAAGAAACTTTCGCCCGCCAACCGCCGGTCGCTGGACGAAATCGAGGCCCGCATCAGCCGGCTTGGCCGCCCGGCCGACCCCAAGACCCGCGCGGGCCTGCACCTTATGACCCGGGCCATCGACGACATTCGCGAGTTCTGCAAGGAAACACCGGCCGGGAAGCCCGCGAAACCGCCCGCCGCAATGCAACCGTAATTCCAGGACGGTTTAGCCCACCCCGACCCGTGTCGGTTACCGGCCCTCTGCGCAAGTGAGGTCAACCCTCAGTTGATCTGCTCCGTCATTGGACATTCTGCCTCCACGGCGCGGCCAAACCGCCCGTGCCTTCTCACTGCTGAACCGCCAATACGTAGATGCGTGCGCTCCGCAGCCGGAAGCGCAGCGAGACCTTGCGGCCCGTGAGTTCGCTGCCCGTGCGCTCACCCCAGCGCAGCGGGATCCGGGTATCGTCGACGTTCTGCAGCAGGCACCTGTCGCGCTCATAGCCGGGGATCACCGTGCCGATCTCGTCGCGGAGTTCCACCTGCACATACGCCTGATTGAAGAGCCCGGTACCGCCCGGCACGGAGGCATTAATCAGCAGTGGACGCTCAGGCATGGTGAAGACAACGGTGGAAAACTCCGCATTGGAGCGTGCGCCGACCGACGCGATCCGGTACTCGGGCATTGCACACACCTGGCCGGCCAACCAGAAGAGCATTTCGCGCCCGAAGAACATGGGGGCCATCTTCACCGGGTACCCGGTGTCGCCGCGGGCATCCAGTGACCGCCACGGACGCTCCCAATTGATCCCGTCCGCACTGACCCACCACTCGCATGCCAGGTGCGGCCCGTGTTTGCCGGACGTGAGGGGGGACGCGGCGTAGAGATCCGCCATGGCCACGTAGCGGTCGCCGTAGGCGAATGGCTGCAGGCGGTAGAATTCGACGTCGGGAGGATCCTGATCGTCCGGCGTGATGAGCCCGCCGCCCGTGCCGTGGCCGACCTGCTTCCAGTGCGCGCCGTCCTCGCTTGTCCGCATGGTGAGCACCCGCCTGCGTTCGGGGCCCATGTTGTCCGGGTACGGCTTCTTCCAAGGCTGGTAGGTCACCTGGCCGGTGAGGAAGCGGTGCGTGCGCGCGTCCCACATCATGCCAAAGGCGTCGTGATCGAGGTACAGCGGCTCGTCGGCGAGCGGGCGCCACGCCCGGCCGTCGCTGCTGACGAAGCCCCAGAGGGCGTGCCCCTCCGCTGGACGCTCGGAGCGGCTCCACGGAAAAAAGAAGATGCGCCCGGTGGAGTCCTGCCGAACCATCGCGGCCTCGATCAGCCACGGCCCCTCAGGATTGCGACCGATCTCCTGCAGATCACTGTAGTGGTAGCCATCACGCGTTCGCGCGCGGTAGAGCGTCCACCGGAAGGTGCGCGGCTCGGTGTCGAGTTCATCGGTGCTGTTGCCGTACACCAGGCGGCTTCCGTCGGGCTCCGGCACCGAGAGAAGAGCGCGGAAGTCAATCCTCGAATCGCGGTTGCGACGCAGGCTTCTCTCCACGGGTTGTGAGGTCGATGGCTTCTCGCTCTCGGGCGCGAGGGGTCCGCGCATCATGAGCGCGTTGGCCTCGAACGTCAGCATTCCGACTGCATCGCGGGTGTCCGCCGGCTGCATGAACAGCAGCAGGGGCTCGACCGGCGCTGTGGGCACCCCGGCGTGCGAAGCGAACACAGTCATGGCGACGAGCGGAATCGTGATTGTCTGCATGCATCAATCCTCTCTGCGTGCGAAGCGTAGGCTGCGCCGGGGGAGGCGCTCCTGAGTTTGCGCAGCGCGCCACCTGCGGTGGAGGCTGGCTGGCGGACAGAAGTCCGATCATCTCACGCTCCACCAGCCGGAGCGTTCGCCGACGAACAACTGCAGCGCTAGAAATCGTCAAGCACCTCGCGGACCGTCCTGACATCAAAAGCGCTATTGCCCAGGACATTGAGCAGCTCGATTGGCCGACTCGTACACACCGGACGTCCCAGACCATCTATCCAGAAAAAATCCGTCCCGCCCCAGTCCCTGATCGGACGATCAGCCTCGAAATCCCTGAGATCATGGTCCCTATATCCGCAGTAAGGGCATACCACCCGCCGTTTGATTCCACATGTCACAATGCTCTCGGTCCATATTTCGAAGTAATGCTTGCCGGCGGGCTGACCCTCCGCCTTTCGTACCTCTTTGAGCATTGACGAGCCTGGGCAAGAACTGACTCGGGCACCTCACCAAAGAAACGAGAACCACCTCCGTATGCCTTCGCAGGACATTGCTCGGGATGACTGCAACGTACTCCTGGCATTGCACCTTCATAGAGGCACACACCATATTGCCTCATCGTGCGCGGACTTCTCTCGTAATCCTCGGGATAGCGAAGGAAACAGACATTGCTCGTGTTGATTGTCATTGGTGCACATGCCCTCGGGGTCCAGTTGCCCATCGGCGCCAATCGGGACATTTACCTGTTTCCCTCCCCCCTTTCGGTTTTTCTGGGTCGGCCGACGGGTCGGGCGTGCAGCTCCCGGCCGGTTTGCCGCTCGAGTCGGGCCACGAAGGCGGCGCTGCCCCACGGCCGTCCGGTCTGCGTGTGCCGCCGGAGCGCCGCCACCTCCGATTCCTCGAGGCTGTTCAGGACGTTGGTCCAGTTCCCCCGCCGCCAGTGCTTGCGCCAGACCGCCCGGTCCACCCGCTCGCCCGGATCGCGTCCGCCGCAGTGCAGGGCCGCACTGGACCAGCGGTAGTCCCGGGCTCGGCGCACCAGCCGGGCGCGCCGCGGATTGAAGATCCACGTACGCCAGCGCTCGCCACTGATGGACCCGATCCAGCGGACAGGAGAAGAACCGGTTCTGCCACAGATGGCCGCTCCAGCCCTGGCTGCGGTTCACGGCGCGCGTGTAGCGGAAGTCGGTCCGCCCGATGGCCCGGGCCAGCGAATCCGCCGCGGCCGGAATGTCCACCAGGTGCATGTGATTGCTCATCAGGCAATAGCCCAGGATCTGCATGCCGAAGCGCTCAGCGTGGTCCTTCAACAAGGACAGGTACGACGCCCGGTCCTCGTCGGAGAAGAAGACCTGCTGGCGGTTGTTGCCCTTGACACGCGGGCCGGACGAAGGTCGGGTGCCGCAGGCAGCCACGCTTCGCGTGGCCCCGCGCGTCAAGGGTTGCCGCGCTGCGTTACGTGATGCGGCACGCCGGGAACCATCACTCGGGCCATACGGGGCATGCTAACAGCGTAGCGGGCGAAGTTCCAGGACGTCTCAACACCGTTGACGTTGCCGGGAGCCCCGGCAGGGGCGACAGAAGGTAGCCCAGGGCG
>BTUC01000155.1:0-15340 GCA_045863575.1 Phycisphaerae bacterium | reverse complement strand
CTACAGTTGGTGCACCCTCTATGAACCCTTCCTCATCAACGCTTTCCCGCACCTGTTGCATGGACCGCCCTTTACTTGTCGCATGAGCTTCCTAGGATTAGCTGAGCCGTGGCCGAACGGCTGATCCACAATCAATGAGGGATACGCAGTGGCACGCAGCACGGGGTGTGGGATCGTCCGAACAGTCCTCCTGGTTTTGTTGAGCGTGGCCGGATGTGCCGGTCCCGGGCCGAGGCTTTTTCCGGCCGCACCGGAGCGCGTCGAGCGGGCTTCCGACGGAGGCCTGCGGCAGTGGTATGACACCAACGACGACGGCCGGACGGATTACTTCGAGTCGTTCGAGACGGCCGGCATGTTGGCATCCATCGGCTACGACACCGATGGCGACGGGATGCCCGAGGAAATCGTGCGACTCGACGAGGTCCCACCCGCGGAGCAACGCCACCTTCTGATCGCGCTGGACAGTGTGCCGGCGGACATGGTTGCGGACCTCTGGAACCAGGGTCGCTTCCGCTACTGCCCCCGACCGGCGCGGGTGATCAGCCCATTTCCGGTGATGACCGACCTGAGTTTTTCCGAGTTCTTTGGAACTTCCCCCTCACCCGGAGTGGAATCGGCCTACTACGACGGCCATGCGCTGACCAGCCCGTACAGCACCTATGCCGAGGGCGGCAACGTCAAGTGGTACGGGCACATCGATTATCATCTTCAACCCATCGCCCACGGCAGCGCCTACCTCGATGTCTATCCCTGGTTCGGCCACGAACTGCGGCGCATCCAGGATCTGTTCCTGACCCGCGATGAGCCGCTGACCGTGGGGTACTGCGTGGGTGCATCCGCGCTGGGGGCCATCCATGGCCGCGACGGGCACCAAGCCGGCCTGGTGATGGTCGACAGACTCTGCCAGCAACTGCTCTATCAGACCCGTGGCCGGGCGCGGTTCTCGCTGTTCTCCGATCATGGACACTATTTCGAGCACAGCCGGCGCGTGCCGCTGGCCGACATGATGGCCCGGCTCGGCTACCGCGTGGGCGAGCGGCTCAAACGACCGGGCGACCTGATAGTCCCCGAGTTCAGCATGGTGAGCTGCGCGGCCTTCTATACCCACGCCCCGGCTGCGGCCGCGCGGGATGCGGTGGGCATCGAAGGCATCGAGCTGGCCGCCTACTTGGAAGGCGAAGAGCTGATCGTCCTGAGTCGGGATGGCAAGGCGCGAATCACTCGGGCGAATCCGGGCTTTCGGTACACCCCGGACTACGGCGACCCGCTGATGTTGAAGCCGGTCTTGACGCAGCTGTCAAAGGCGGGCCAGGTCGCACCAGACGGAGCCGTCCGCGACGAGGTGCTGTTGCGAGCGACGGTTGATCATTCCTACCCGGACGCCGTGGCCCGGCTCTGGCGCGCCTTTCACGGACTCGTCGAGTATACCCCCGATGTGCTGCTCTCACTGGCTGATGGTTACCACGCCGGCAGCAAGTTCCAGACGGACCTGGTTACCCTCATCGGAGTCCACGGCAGCCTGCGCCCGGCCAGCACGTACGGCTTTGCCATCACGACGGCCGGTGAGCTGCCCGCGACGCTGCGCATGGAGGACCTGCGGCCGGCTCTGAAGAGCTTGGGCGTACCGTTCGAGGAGGATGCTGCGGCTCACCGGCCAACGTCACACTGAAGCGAGCCGGGTACGCGCCTATCGGTCTGTCCGCCGCCGTTAGCGCGGCAGAGGAGCCTCGCGCACGAGCCGCCTATACCGCGGCTTTGCTCCGCGCCTGTGCCGAAGGCACGTCGATCGCGGGGCGTTCGGAGGCCAGGACCGGGTAGACCACCCCCGCTATGGCCGCCCCAATGATGGGCGCGACCCAGAAGAGCCAGAGCTGCCCCAGCGCCCAGCCCCCCACGAAGAGGGCCGGCCCCGTGCTCCGCGCCGGATTCACGGACGTATTGGTCACGGGAATTCCAACCAGGTGAATCAGGGTCAGACCCAGTCCGATCGCGATCGGCGCGAAACCGACCGGGGCCCGCAGATCCGTCGCCCCCAGAATGACCATGAGGAACATGAACGTCAGCACGACCTCGGCCACCAGCGCCGCGAGGAGCGTGTAGCCGCCCGGCGAGTGCTCGCCATAGCCGTTGGCCGCAAACCCGGCGTTCAGGTCAAAACCCGTGCGGCCACTGGCAATTACGTAGAGCACCGCCGCGGCCAGGACCGCGCCGATCAATTGCGAAATCACATAGGGGACAACGCCCTTCCAGGGAAAGCGCCGCGCCGTGGCCAGGCCAATGGTCACCGCCGGATTGAGGTGGCAACCGGAAATGTGGCCGACGGCATAGGCCATGGTGAGCACGGTCAGGCCAAAGGCCAATGACACCCCCAGCAGACCGATGCCCACTTCAGGAAACGCCGCCGCCAGCACGGCGCTGCCACAGCCACCAAAAACCAGCCAAAAGGTGCCCAGACATTCCGCAGCGAAACGGTTGATCGGATTCATCACACTCTCCTTCCCGCAAATGCTCCAGCGGACCACGTTCGGCGCAGCGATCACCCGCCGAATACTGAATTGGCTTCAAGAAGTGAACGTACGCCGCGTGTCGAACAGAACCGGCTCCGGTTAACCGTCGTGGTTACCGACAGGAGACATGATGCATCAATCCGATGCTGCTGTCAAATATGAAACCTCAACAGACACGCCGGACACAGCATGCGCGAGCCGCCCGTCAGCGGTGCGGCGAGGCCACGGCATGATGCAGGTATGCTCAGCCGTGGAACCCGTCCGTGCCCCGGCCCCAGCGATGAGCGGCTGCATAGTCGAACAGCGTGAAGATCCGCGGCTTGTCCAGCACGGGGAATTCCACGCCGGTAGCGGCCATCACTTCGCAGGCGTGCTTCACGTCGAAATCCGGCGTATGCACCACCCGCGGCGTGATTAAATGATACTGGTCCCAGAGCAGTGACTCGGCCTTCGAGCACTTGCCAACCACCTCGTCCGGGTCGGCGAAGTAGCCGCCGTGTAGTCCAAAGTAGTCCTCATAGCAGCGTTTCATCTGGTCATTCGTCGGCGGCTCCGGGTTGGTCAGGTGGTAGATGCGGCCGTGGAACTCGGGGCGGGCGACCACTTCCGCGATCATTCGGGCCGCGTAGTCGACCGGCACGATGTTCTGACGGTCTTGCGGCCGACCGGGAATTCGCAACGGAATGTAGGTGCTCGTCCCGTTACCGTTATGGGCGAACTGCTGCTTCAGCACGCTGACCAGTCGCGCAAACTGGTAGAATCCCCCGAACTGCGTCGTGTAACCCGTCGTCGAGTCCCCGACCAGAAAGCTGGGACGGTAAACCGTCAGAGTATTGCCCGGCCGCGAACTCCACTCCTGAAGCAGTTCCTCGGCGTGCCACTTGCTCCGCTCGTAGTCTGTCTGGAATTCCGGTTTCGGGCGGTGGAACACTTCCCGGATCAGCCCGCCATTCCAGCCGCAGGTGTAAGCCGTACTGACCGCGTGGATTCGCCGCACGCCGTGGCGCTCCGCCCAAGCAATGGTAGCCTGGGTGCCCACCACGTTGGTCTTGAACGGATCACCGTTTCCATTGGAAAAGAGCTGCAAGCTGGCCGCAGAGCTCAAAATCGCATCGACGCGCCCCAGATCAGCGTCCGGCAGGCGATCGGGGAGTGAGCCCTCGACCGGCACGAAACGACCGGTGGCCAGGTAATCGCCAGGAGCCAGTCCGATCGCCCCCAGTAATGCACAGAGACGCTGAGAACTCTCGGATAGCGGCGGCCGCAGGACCGCAATGACGCGGTAACCCCGGACCAGCAGGTCCCGAAGAACGAACTGTCCCAGAAAGCCGGTGGCACCGGTCATCAATATCGTCTGTACGTCCGTTACCCTCATAACGCTCCAGACTCTCACAACGGGTTAGACATTCATGGTTTCAGGATGAAACTCGGCCATATTAGCCGATAAGCCCCTGGCGTCAAAGTAACTACCGGGGACCAGGATAGGGCGGACCGGTCATGTACAGGTCAGTCTGGATGATCCGGCTGGCAATCCCTTGGACCGTGAACAGGCGGTCCCGCCGATGATAGCAGACCTCCCAGTCGTGCCGCTGGACCCACAGATTCCGCAGAACCCCATCGTCCACGGCCGTGTGCCACCAAGACCACAGCTTGCGGCGATCCTGAGCCGTCCACGCCGCGGCCTGGAGCGTTGCCTGGACCGGCGACGCCAGTGCAGCCGCGATGGGCGTGGCCACGCGCCGAAAAGCCATCCCAGCTTTGTCGCGCACCCCGCTTTCGGGAGAATCCAGGGCAGCGAACAACACGCCAGCCGCACCGGCCCGCCCGGCCTCAAGCTCGGCTGCCGCTCGCTCGACGTCCTCGGCCGTGGGTGAAGCCGCGACCGGCAGCTCAGGTTCGCCCCCCCGAGTTCCCCAGAACTGGACACGGGCAGCCGCCTGATGGTTTGTCGTCACATAGAAGCAGTACCGCGGGCTGGCCAACGGTTCGCGAAACCGGAACATCAGCTCGCCAACCCCGTCTTGATCGGCCCGCAGAATCTGCACGGTGAAAGGTTGCACCGCCATGTTCGTGGGCGTGCCGGCGTCGCCAGGATAATGCTGCCCCTCCCGCATGCGACCGCCGCTGTGCATGGCTTCGATCAAGAAGCGGCCCATGGCACCCGAGAAATAACCGCGACCCTTGATTGAAAGCTTAAAGCTGTACGCGTCCAGTTGCTCCAGAAGACACTCGTCCTCCATCCGCAGAACATTGGGTGCATAGGTCAGGACATGGCAGCGCAGGTCGCCTTCTGATGGCTCGCCAGACCACGCGGGCACGGAGGCGAGTTGCTCGCCCAGGTGGAGGCGGGCGTAGATGTTCACGAATGGCAGGTTGAGGAAGAAGAGATCGCGTGCCTCGGGCGATGGTGGGTCAGCAGCCACCTGAGCGATGGTGACGCGCTCGGCCGTTTTGACGGACGTCCAGAACGTCTGATAAATCGGCATGTACGTCGCAGTGGCCACCAGAAACCAGATGGCCACCGCGGGACTCCACCGGCCGATGCCCACGGGCCGAATTTCGCGCCGCAGAGCCGGCCCGAGGATCATGCCCACAGCGTAGCCGACCGCCGGCAAGTACGCGGAGTGCGGGGCGGCAAACACCGGCACCACCGGCAGGAGAGAAAGGAGGATCCACAACGGCCAGATCCAATGGCCGCGAGCGTTACGGCAGGCCAGGTAATAGCCCGTGGCCATGATCCCCAGGATGGCGATCATGAGCAGGCAATCGCCGGGCACTTCGCTGAACGGGTCGAAGCGGGCACTGGGCCCGATCATTAATGGCGACAGCCATACCACGCCAGTCACGTAGTGCAGAAGCTTGGCCAGCCACCAGAGCAGGTAGCCGGGTCCGTCGTAACGGCGGACATAGAAATCTGGCATGGGGTAATAGAAAACCGCGAGCCGCCAGACCGCGAAAGCGACAGCCATGACCCCCATGGCGGCATAGACCCCGATACGGCGACGCACGTGACTTCGGCCACCGAAAACCAAGTCAAACACCAGCGCAAAGGCGGGGAAAACCAAGGCGTTTTCCCGGGAAAAAAGCGCCAGAATCCAGAAGACAAACGTCCATCCCAGCCAGGCCAGGGAGCCGCGGGCTTCAGCCCGCGGAGCGGTATCGCGATTCCCGGAATAGATGTTCAACCCGGAATAGCGGATGTAGCTGAGCAGTGCCGCCAGCGTGAGCACCGTTTGCAGCACGCTGTTCTGGGCGGCCAGCCAGCCCACGGCGTAGACGCTATGCGAATGAATGACAAACAGCAGGCCCCCCACCGTCGACCAGAAGCGGCTGCGCGTGAGGCCCATGCACAAAAAGTAGACCAGAACAGCACCGGCCAGATGCAGCCCGACGCTCAGGCCATGAAGGGCCTTGACGCTCTCTCCCGAAAGGTGGTATACGATCTTCGCGAGCAGCATGGAGAAGGGACGCGCATACTGCCATTGAACCGGCTTGTCCTGCCACCAGGCATGCATGAACTCCGCGGGCACGATGGTGGTCGCATCCAGCAATGCACGCAGCGACCAGCCGCCCTCCTTCAGGCGAACCGCGTGCAGATGATCGTCCAGGAAGAGCCCGTCGCGAAGCGCCACGCCGTGGGCGGCGAAGGTGCCACCCGCCAGGATGAGCACGGGCACAAACCAGGAAGGTCGCACCGATGGGCAAAGTCGGGGCTCAGACCGTGTCCGCGTACGGGGGATGGTGTTCGTGGTGTCCACTAAGTATTCGTTCATGGATAGCTGTATCAGAGCCCTGGCACCGCGCCTTGGCGGCATATGGTCGCGGAAGCATCCGGCCGGCCTGGCGCTGGATGCCTGCCGGCGGCAACCAAGTGTACACCGGAACCCCACGGGAGTCATCGGGCTGAACACAGGATCTGCCCTCCGGCGGTCAAACCTCGTCCGGCAGACTGTCGCAGGATTATGCCTGGTTTTCATGTCCGGGTGTTTCAGCGAGCGGTCGTTTCCCCTTGACCCTAAAAGCATTGTCCGCTGGGATGGCCAGGCGGGTGCGGCGGCCTTGTCGGCCTTCCCGGCGGCCCCGCCCGACTCGACGCGCAACTGGCTGGATCGGGTCCACCGGGAACTCGCCCCCCTGCTGCCGAACCGAGAGCGGCCGGTCCTGCTCGCCAACCAGATGGCCGATGAGGCCGGACAGCCCATCGACGTCTATCGCTACTTCGACCGCGACGTCAACAAGATGCAGGGCCTGTTCTCCAACTGGCACGCACTTCAGCACACCGCGCAAAGCATCGAGATGGGCAGCTTCATCGAGGTCTTTCCAGAACTATGGTCGGAATTCGAGTCGGTATGGGTACCAACCGGCCGAGGGCGGCCGCTGCACGGCTTTCTGGGATTTGCGCAGCGCGATGGCCGGCGGCTCGATGCGGATTGCATCGTTGTGCTGCCGGGCCTCTGGGGCGACAACGGAGCCAAGCGCAGCGCGGACATCAGCCTGGCTCTGCGGGACAGTGGGTATCACGTGCTGGCGGTGGAGATGCCCGGCCACGGCCAGACCGAGGCCCGCTACCCCGACATGTACTACACGTATGGCGTGCTCGAGACGCAGCAGCTCATGGATGTCTCGGAGTGGCTCCAGGAAACGTTTCCCTGCGTTCGTCGGACGGGCCTGATCGGCTACTGCTGGGGCACCAACCAGGCGCTGCTGGCGGCCTGGTACGAGGGGCGTCCGGCGAACGACGAGAGCATCAGTGACAACATCGCCCGCATGATCAAACCCCCTTCCCAGCGACGACACTACTCTGCCGGCGTCGTAGGCTTCTCCCCCGTGCTGCGCTGGGAGCATTTCGTCGAGCGCATGGATACGCCCAAGTGCGTCTGGACAGATCCCTCGCCCGCCATGTTCCAGGCCGCCACCCGCGACCACATGCTGCGTAAAAAGTTTCCGGAGATCACCGGCAGTCTCCGGGCGTGCATCCACTACGACTTCGCCTACTCAGAATTCGGGCGGTCATTTCCGATCATGGAAGGCTACCGTTTTCTGCGCCTGCTGGACCACCGCGGCATGCCGGCGGGCGACAAGATGGAGTCGGCCCGAATGCCCGTGCTGATCGTGCACTCGGTGAACGATCCGCTGCAAACGGCCCAGGAGGTCGTCGACCTCATTGCTCAGACCGACAACCCTCAGGTGGCCGGACTCATTCTGCCGGGCGGCGGTCACATCGGGTTCCAGGCCTACGCCCGGGCGTACTACTACAGCCTGATCCTCAACTTCTTCGATCCCGACCATGGGCCGGCCGCTCTGCAGGAACGGGACGCGCCCTCTCTAAGAAAGGGTCCAGTAGTGGATCGCACCCCATAGAGCGATACCACGCAGAGGGCACGCCGCCACCAAATGGTGATTAACGGCGAGTTCTGCCTTCAGTTCGCGATGGTTCAATCGGCTGCCGGACGGGCGCTGCGGAGCTGGCCGGAGAGATCAATCCCATCCAGAGGCGGGATCGTTTCCAGGCGCTTCGCTTCGCCCAGCAAACCGAGCACGGTGGGTACGACGTCCACCAGACGGGCAAACTCGATACTGGCCCCGGCCGGCAGGTCCGGGCCGGCAAACATGAGGGGAATACGCATGTCGCTGGCCAGGCAGGACCCATGGCCGCCCAGCCACGGCAGCTCAAAGGCGGATGCCTCCGAGGCCAGCAGCACAACGTCTCCTGTTCGCGGCGAATCGAACATCTCCACAACCTGCGGCACGAGGTCTGGGTACTTCGTGCCGGCGGATGTGGCCAGCCACGCGCGCGAGTCGTGCCAGCCGGTCTCGACAAACCGGGCCAGTTCCGGCGCGGTGGCCAGGCCCAGCAGATCACCCTGGGCATTGCTGATGCGGTACTGTTTGCCCTGGGCATCCACCCGCCGCTCGACGGACATCGCCCCCCCACGCGAGAGCAGCCGCACACGGTCGGGTCCCTCCCGAAACGTCGCCACTTCCACGGCGTCGAGATCCATGACCGACGGCTCCGACTGGATCCAGGCCAGCACCTCGGTGGGCGCCGGCCTCTGCGACCCGCCCCCTTCGCCACGCTGGTGAATCATGGAAACGCGGCCGGAGTCCACCGAAGCGACGGCATCGTATCCGCTCATGACGGCGTGCCGTTTGCGGTAGTCCGGATCATCCAGTGGCGCCGTTCGGATTCTGAGATTGCGGCTTGTCCTGAGCCACTCAATCAGGTCGATGCGGCGGTCGGGCATCACGGGCGCGTGTGCGTGGTCGGTGGCCAGAACATAGTAGGTGGCGTCCCCCAGTCCGGCCTCATCGATCGCCGACGTGATCCGCGCCACCACCCCATCGATGTTCTGCACCGCCGCGCGGTATTCCGGTGAGAGAGCCCCATACTTATGGCCGATCTCATCTACGCCGGGGTAATACGTCAGGATGATTGAGGGCCAGCGGCCGACCTCGTTGGCGGCCGCGGCGGCATCCGCGATAGAGTCTGCAACATGGGCATCAGCCGCCATGTACCAGCCCATGATCCAGCTCCAGGCGAACATCTGAGCGTTGTCGATCGTGTGCCGGACGCCGCGGCGGGTGTGCGCCTGTATGTTCAACGTGAAGTGGTCGTGGAGCATCTCGAAAAGCGTGGGCACGGCAAAATGCTGGTTCGACGTTCGGTACGTGCCCAGCGTCATGTAGTAGCGCGCCGTCAGCTCGAAGCGATCAAACCAGAAATTGCCCACGATCCCGTGATGGCCGGGAAATACGCCGGTAATCGTGGACGTGCAGTTGGGATAGGTGATGGACGGCAGCCCGGTGACCGCCGACTGTACCTGCACGCCGCCTCGAATGAAACGGCGTTCGATGTGGGGAAGGTCCCCGGCCCCAATCAGCTCGTAAAACCGGTTGCGATCAAGCCCGTCCACCAGGAAGAGCAAGACCGCGCGTTCAGGCAGAACGAGGTCGGGTTGCAGGCCCAGGGAGAGCCGCTCACGGGATACGCAGCCACAGGCCAGTAGCAGCGAACAGATCAGCAGGCCGGCCGTTACAAACGGTAACCGGACGGCCGGCGATGGGTATGCGACGCAGGTCAAAACCGGTCTGCAAAGCAACTTGAGGATACTCAACTCATCCTCCCCCCGCCCGCCGGCTGTAGTGCGCCCACAGATCAAACGACCTTCTGCGCCTGGGCATCCCAGGTGATCTTCGTGCCCTTGCGATAAGCCAGATTTGCCATCAAAGAAGGCAGCAGAGACTTGAAGCCAAGCTCGACCGGCGCGTTGGGCGTATTGCCGGTGCGGATGCACTCGATCCAGTTGTGCTGGTGAGCCCCACCCTCGGGACCAAACTCCGCAACCGTCTTCTGGCGATTACCTTCCTCGTAGACCCGAATATACGTCCCGCCGATATCGATAGTGCCCTTTGTACCGTAGAGGGTCAGCCCGTCTCCCTCATAGCCATTGGTGAAGTTACCCGTGAACACCACCGTGTGGGAGCCGTAGTCCCAGACCGCATTCACCACGTCGGGCGTCTGCCAGTACTTCAGTCCATAGACGCCGCCGTTGCAAACGGCCGTCTTCGGCGTGTCCACGCCCGTCAGCCAATGAACCACGTCCATCACGTGCACGCCCACGTCCGTAACCAGCCCACCGGCGTACTCCCAGAACCAGCGCCAGGCGAAGTATCGCCAGGGATCGTAATCCACCTTGCTCTCGCAAGGCTCCTGAAACTTGTCCCAGTCGATTTTGCCCGCGACGTCGCGGGGAGCGAACGGATCTCGGCCAGCCAGATAATTCCGGCAGTCGAAGGCTCGCACATAAGTGATCTTGCCGATCTTACCCTCATCGATCAGAGCCTTGGCCTTGGGATAGTGGGTGCCGCTGCGGCGCTGGGTGCCGATCTGGATTGTATTGGGGTTCTTCTTGGCGGCCGCCAGCATCGCCTGGCCGGCTTCGATCGAGTAACAGAAGGGCTTTTCCTGGTAGATGTGTTTCTGGGCCTCGCAGGCGGCAATGAACGGCTTGGTGTGCCAGTGATCGGGCGTGGCGATGACCACCGCATCGATGTCCTTACGGTCCAACAAGTGGCGGTAATCCTCGTAGCGATCTACCTTGACGCCAGTGATATTCCGCTTGTCCATGGCCTGACTGACGGTGGCGTCGGCTTCGTTCAGACGAAACTCCGCCACATCGCAGAGCGCGATGCAGGCTACGTTTCCCGCCTCGATGCACTTGGCCGTGTCGTGCTTGCCCTGGCCGCCGCTGCCAATCAGGCCGATCGTGATGCGTTCGTTGGCGCCCAGCGTCCGCCGGGCAGCGGCCGCCGTCCGAGCGCTGAAAAGAGAGCCGGCCGTCAGTGCCGCGGCGGTTGTCGTCGTAGCGGCCAGAAAGTCACGGCGAGTGAGGCGATCGGGTCGAGCCATGGTCGGATCTCCGTTGAACGTTCATGCGGGTCAAGCGGCGGCCGGTTTCACAGATTCAGCCGGCCCAAGACACGGCGGACCGCAGCGAGCTGGCGCCAGACCCGCCCCTTGGACAGCTCCTGATTCTACCGGCACCCGGGCGAATGTCACGCCCGCGGCGCTTCCTCCAGCAAACACGCTGGGCGGGCTGTCGCCACGGCGCTAGGCTATGGGCTATGGATAATACTGCACCGGCATCGATCCCGACCATCACCGTTCAGGAGCTGAAGGCCCGACTCGATCGGGGTGAGCAGCTCCAGTTAATCGACGTCCGCGAGGTGCACGAGCACCAGATCTGCAATCTGCCCCAGGCGCGGCTGATCCCATTGGGCGAGTTGCCTGGCAGGCTGCATGAGCTGGACTCCTCGCAGGAGTACGTGATTCACTGCAAAATCGGTGTCCGAAGTGCCCAGGCAGTCGATCTGATGCGAAAAAGCGGCTTTCCGAAGGTTTTCAACGTGGCCGGGGGGATTACGGCCTGGGCCCGCGAAATCGAACCTTCCATGCCGACGTATTGAGGTTTTGAAGCCCAGACTTGGCGGGCCCCTGAGGACCGCGGGATGTGAGCCTTTTGCAGGGGCTTGATCCTTTCGGCGTCATCGGTTACGCTACCTGCGGGTCATCATATCCAAACCGAATTGAGGGCAGAACGTGTTAAGCAAAACTGCCGAGTATGCATTGCGGGCTGTAGCGACTATCGCTCGAGTGAAAGAGGATCGCCCGATTCTGGCGAAAGAGATCGCTGCCGCGGGACAGATCCCCAACAAGTACCTGTCGAAGGTCATGCGCGACCTTGTGCATGCCGGTGTCCTGACTTCGACGCGCGGGATCGGGGGAGGCTTCCGGTTGCGCCGAAAGGCCGAATCGATCAAGCTGGTTGATATCATCAGACCCTTTGACGATGTGCAGGCTGCCCGTCGCTGCCCTTTCGGGAACGCCAAGTGTTCCGATGAGAACCCCTGCTCGATGCATGAGCAGTGGCGTCCAGTTGCCGAGGCCTTCCGTAACCTGATGGAGCGGACCAGCCTGGCCGAAATCATCGCCAAGGAAACACCCATGCGCACGGAGCGGCTGAAGGGCAGCGATCGCAAGGCGAGGGCCGTGTAGGGTTCCTGGGTTATTCCGCGAACTGCCGATAGATCTCCGCGTGGCGCGCCCCGCAAGTGAGCCAGGAGAAGGCCTTGCTCCGCGCCAGTCCCGCCTGGGCCAGTTCGCCGGCCCACCCCTCGTCCACTAATATCCGGGCGACCGCTCTGGTGAATCCCTCCACATCGTGCGGATCGACGAGCACACCGGCATCGCCAACCACTTCAGGCAGTGAAGCGACCTGGCTGGTCACCACCGGTGTGCCGCTGGCCATGCATTCCAGAGGCGGCAGACCAAACCCCTCGTAGAAAGTTGGCCACACCAGTACCCGCGCGCCGGCGTAAAGCCAGGCCAGCTCCTCATCGGACACGTAGCCGAGCATCCGCACGTCCGGGCTGAGATTCTCCTGGACCACCAGATCCACCAGCCGTTCGTGGGCCCAGCCGCCGGCGCCGGCGATTACCAGAGGGAATCGCCGCCGCAAAGACTCAGGCAGCCGGCCATAGGCAACCAGCAATCCGGGCAGATTCTTGCGCGGCTCGTGTGTCCCCACGAACAGGACGTAGCCACCCGATAAACCGCGGCTCTTGCGCCAGGCCTCCACTGCCTCGGCGGGCCGTGGGTGGAACACGGCCCGGACGCCCAAAGGAATGGCTGTGATCCGCTCGGGATTGATTCCCAGCAGGTCAACCATCTCGCGCCTGGTAAACTCCGAGACGGTGATGAAGTGGCTGCTGCGTGGCAGGGCCGCCACGAAGCTTCGCTCATACCAGGCGACGCGATCGGGCGGATGCCACGCGGGAAATCGTAAAGCCGACAAGTCATGAATGGTGGTCACCACGGGCCCAGGCCAAGGGGAGGGGATATGGTTCGGTTCATGGTAGATTCGATAACCGAGGAGCGTGCCCAGCGCCTCGAAGGCCGTGCCGTAAGTTTCCTGCACCAGGCGCCGGGCCCAGTAAGGCCACCGGCCACGAGCCGGCCGGGGCGCTTTCATCATCTCAGCCCCGCCTTGAGGGGCCTGGGGGGATTCGCCCCGCGTCACGAACCTCCGGCAAAACGCCAGCACATCGAGATCTGGCGCCACCTGCGGCAGCGTCGCGATCAACTCGGCCACGTAATGCCCCACCCCCGTCCGCACGTTGCGCAGACAGCGATCATCGAGGATCACGCGAAGCCGATCGGAACCCATGGGCGCGGACGTTAGCCTCGGGGGCATTCGGCCGCAAGAGCGGGCCGTCGCGAGCAACCGCGGTAGCAACCGACCGCCCCGTGCGGCGAAGCCCCTGCGTCTGGCGAGACCATGCACAGTTGCCGCGCAAATCGTCAGGATGAGCCGCTCCCCGCCTCGTTTCTAAGCAGCCGGCAGCGCCGATAAGTGGCCTTGCAGCCCAGCCTGGCCCTTTGGCGTGGCTTGCAGGAGGGCTTCTCATGCAGGTGTTGCACACCTGGGCGTTCATGGCACGAGGTTTGCATCGGGGATGACTGTGACCCGCTCGGCGATCGCCGTGTTGCACGGCAAAGCCGTTCGCGGCAACGCAGGTTCCAGTCAGAGGACCATGACAGGTATCGCTTGGTGAAGGCCGAAGCGCCCACGGGGACTTTGCGCGCCCGCTTCCATCACTGCGATGCCTGCATGCGACTCAACGACGCCGGCCGGGTCACGGATTTGCGATGTGGACGGTTCCGCATCGGAATTGTTGTTCGTGCCAGTGAGGAGAACATGCTGAACGCTCAACCCCACAAACGCCATCATTGGCGGCTGCTCGCGTTCATGGTCGGGCTTCTGTCGGCCGTCCTGGTCGGTCAGGCCTGGGCCCAGGACGCACCGGCCGAACCGCTCACGCCTGACCAGGTCATGGAGCAGGTCAAGGCCCAGGCGGTCGATCTCGACACCATCTGGGTCATGCTGGCCGCCTTTCTCGTCTTCTGGATGCAGGCGGGCTTTGGATTGGTCGAATCCGGCCTCACCCGGGCGAAAAATACCGTCAACATCCTCATGAAGAACGTGCTGGATTTCTGCTTTGCCAGCGTAGTATTCTGGGCGGTGGGTTTCGGCATCATGTTCGGCGCGGGCACGGCCTACTTCGGAAACTCCGGCTTTTTCCTCCAGGAAGCTGAAGGCACCTTCGACTCGCTCTCCTGGAGCGCCGTCTCGACAGAGGCCAAGTTCTTCTTCCAGCTCGTGTTCGCGGGAACCGCCGCGACCATTGTCTCCGGCGCGGTGGCTGAACGCACCAAGTTCTCCTGCTACATGATCTACAGCGTGATCATCACCATGCTGATCTATCCAGTGGCCGGGCACTGGATCTGGGGCGGAGGGTTCCTGGCGGCCGGGGGATGGTTCGGCGAGAACGGCGTCTGGGATTTCGCAGGGTCGACCGTGGTCCATTCGGTGGGCGGCTGGATCGCCCTGTGTGGAGCGATCGTCATCGGCCCCCGGATCGGCAAGTATGGCCCATCGGGCCGGGTCAACGCGATTCCGGGCCACAGCTTCCCGCTCATGGTCCTGGGCGTGTTCATCCTCTGGCTCGGCTGGTTCGGGTTCAATCCCGGAAGCACCATGGCCGCCGCAGGCCAAGGCGCGACCATTGCTCACATCACCTTGACCACCAACGCGGCCGCCGCCACCGGCACCATATTCGCTCTGCTGACTTCCAAGATCTGGTTCGGTAAATGGGATGCGAGCATGGCCGGCAACGGTTGCCTGGCGGGCCTGGTGGCCATCACCGCACCGTGCGCCTTCGTCGATGCCTGGGCCGCCCTGATCATCGGGGCCATCGGTGGTGTGCTGGTCGTGCTCTCCGTCGTGTTCATCGATCGGATCCTGAAAATCGACGATCCGGTCGGCGCCACCTCGGTCCACCTGACCAACGGGATCTGGGGAACTCTGGCCGTCGGCATTTTCGCCAACCCGACTTACGCGGGCCCCACCGGCCTGCTGTTCGGCGGCGGTCTCACGCAGCTCCTGATCCAGCTCACCGCCGTCGCGGTGGTGGGCGGCTGGTGTCTGGTCACCGGCTTCGCGCTGTTCTTTGCTCTCAAGGCGACCATGGGCTTGCGGGTCAGTCATGAGGAGGAGCTCCGCGGGCTGGACATCGACGAGCACGGCATGGAAGCCTATCCGGACTTCGTACTGGCCACGCACGGCCTCCCGCCGAGTGGTGGCTCCTCGGGCGCCGGCTGGTCCGGTCCCGGAGTCCCCGCGGCAACCCGGCGTGAAGAGGCTCTGGTCAGGTAATCGGAATCGCAGGAGAACTGACGTGAAAAAGATTGAGGCGATCATCAAGCCCTTCAA
>BTUC01000154.1:4378-15388 GCA_045863575.1 Phycisphaerae bacterium | reverse complement strand
CGTCATGGAGCCTTATCGGCAAAAACCGGAGTTTTGAGACAGGGCCTAGTGCCCCAGGCTCTTCAGAGCCCCGAGCGCCAGCGAGGGGACGAATTGCCCGCGGCTCCGCAACGGCCGAACCTCACTTGCTTTGCGCTGGGTGCGCCGATGCCGACCGGACGCGTCGGCATGGCTGGGGCTCACCAGCAGCTTGCCCGCAGGGTCTACATCCCGCAGAATGGCGCTCGATACGCCCGACTCGGCGGGGAGACCCGGTGTGACCAGCATTGTGAATACGAGTAGGGTACGTGAATACGACCCGTGTTGTGTGAATCGATGTGCGACTGGCAGGAGCCGCTCGGTACAGCAGCAGCCGATCGTTCATCTCTGACACGTTCGCACTTGCTCACGTTCGCACCTTCTCCCCACTTTCAAAAGGAGGCTCGCTTCGTGAAGCTCTGCCGTTACCTGTTCTGCGCTTGCCTGATTCTGTCGCCTACGGGGCTGGCTGCGGTCTTTGCGGAGCCGCCGGGCAAGACCGTTGTCACCATTCGGGGCGACGCTTTCCTTATCAACGACCGGCCGACCTACCAAGGTCGTCACTGGAATGGCCGTAAGATTGAAGGCCTTCTGCTCAACGCCCGCCTCGTCCAAGGCGTGTTCGACGACCTCAACCCCGAAACTCGCGACCAATGGGCCTACCCGGACACGGGTAAGTGGGACCCCGATCGGAACACCAGCGAGTTCGTTGCCGCCATGCCCGCCTGGCGCGAGCATGGGCTGCTCGCCTTCACCATCAATCTCCAGGGCGGTTGCCCTCGTGGTTACTGCAAGGAGCAGCCGTGGATCAACTCGGCCCTGACCGAGGACGGCGAGCTGAGGCCCGCCTACATGGAGCGCCTCGTTCGCATTCTCGACCGTACGGACGAGCTGGGCATGGTGGCGATTCTGGGCGTGTTCTACTTCGGTCAGGATCAGCGGCTCCGCGACGAGGCGGCGGTGGTCAACGCGATGGACAACGTCGCCGATTGGGTGCTGGATCGGGGATACACGAACGTGCTGATCGAGGTGAACAACGAGTGCAACGTTGCCTACGACCATGACATCCTGAAGCCGGACCGCGTCCATGAGTTGATTCAGCGGGTTAAGGAGAGGAAACGCGGCGACCGCCGGCTCCTGGTCAGCACCAGCTATGGCGGTGGGACGATCCCGAAGGAGAATGTGGTCCGGCATGCGGACTTCCTGCTGTTGCACGGCAACGGCGTGAGCGATCCGAAGCTGCTCGCCTGGATGGTGCGGGAGGCACGCAAGGTGCCCGGATACCGGCCCATGCCCATCCTGGTCAACGAAGATGACCACTTCGATTTCGACAAACCGACCAACAACATGACCGCGGCCATCGGCGAATACTGCTCCTGGGGCTACTTCGATCCGGGAAAGAGCAACTACCGGGACGGCCATCAGTGTCCGCCCGTGCGCTGGGATATCAATACGCCCCGTAAGCAGGCGTTCTTCGCCCAACTGGCGGAAGTGACCGGCGGTTCGCCGGCTACCACTCGGCCGGCCGACGCGTCGAGCCGGAAACTGCTGCTCCTGGATGAGGAAGCCCTGGCCTACGTTCGGCAGCGCATCAAGGAGGGGGATCCGGAATTACGGCCGGCCCTCGAAGCCCTGCTCGAAAGGGCTGACCAGGCGCTTGGCCAGACACCGCTCTCGGTCATGGATAAGCAGACGGTCCCGCCCAGCGGTGACAAGCACGATTACATGAGTCAGGGCACGTACTGGTGGCCCAATTCCGACACCGCGGACGGTTTGCCCTACGTTCGCAAGGATGGCGTCAGCAATCCCGAGGGGAACAAGCTGGATCTCCTGCCCATGCGCCGCATGTGCACGGCCGTCGACCATCTGGCGCTGGCATACTACTTCACCGGCCGGGAACGGTACGCCGAGCACGCGGCCCGTCTGCTGCGGGTCTGGTTCCTCGACCCGGCCACGCGCATGAACCCGCACCTGACCTACGGCCAGGCGATTCCCGGGATCTGCACCGGGCGCGCCATCGGCATCATCGACACGCATGTGCTGGCTGATCTGATCGACCGGGTTCAGATGCTCGCAGACTCAAAGGCGTGGACATCGACCGATAGTGATGGTTTCAAGGCGTGGATGAGTGCGTACCTGACTTGGCTGTTGGAGAGTAAGGAAGGCCGGGAGGAAGCCATCCAACCCAACAACCACGGTTCTTGGTATGATGTCCAGGTAGCGGCGCTGGCGTTGTTCGTTGGCAAGCCGGATATCGCCCGCCAGACGCTCTCCAAGAGTGCGGCACGACGCATAGACCCGCAGATTGAGCCCGATGGCCGTCAGCCGTGGGAGCTGCGCCGGACGAAGTCCTTCGGCTACAGTTGCGCCAATCTTCGCGCACTCGTGGAGTTGGCCACGTTGGGCCGGCACGTGAACGTGGATCTTTGGAAATATGAGAGTTCGGATGGGCGTAGCATTCGAAAAGCGATCGATTTCCTGGCGCGCCACGTCACCGAGGAAAAGGCCTGGGAGTACGAGCAGATCCAGCCCTTCAGCTATTCCGCACTCGTCCCCCTGCTGCGTCGGGCGGCGATCGCCTGCCACGAGCCGGCGTATGAAGCGCTGGTACTACGCCTCTGCACTGACGCGCTGCGTAGCGACCTCGTGCATCTCGCCCATCCACGGCCAGCCTGGGCAACCGCCTCCGCATCGCCTTGAAGACCCGCGAGCCTGAAGAGCTGTGGGCCTGCAAACCTGTGGGCCTGAATGCCTCTGGGCCTATCCCCCCCTCGCTTGCGCTCGGGGCTCCGCTCTTACTTCCCTCCCCCGGTACTCCGGGAGAGGGAAAGGGTGGGGGCTTGGAAGGCCAGGGACCATGCGATCAACTCGTGCTTCCGGTAAGCAGAAGATTGAGATTAGGATTAGGATGGAGAGCAAGTTCAAGAGTAAGAGCAGGATTGCAGCCATCACCAACATGAGGATGAAGTCCCCGCACGACTGAGCTCTCGACCTCTGTGCTCGCTTGGCGTACCATGCCGCGCATGGTGCATTGTGAGGCCGTGTCCATCCGCTACTCCGACCGTTATGAAGCCTTCGCGCGGCTGTGGTTGCCGCCGCGGCCGCGGGGGGCGGTGCTCTATCTGCATGGCATTCAGTCCCATGGTGCGTGGTTTGAGCGATCGGCCGGTCACCTGGCCGATGCGGGTTGGGCAGTCTTGCTGCCCGATCGGAGGGGCAGCGGCCGCAACGAAGTCGACCGCGGCCACACGCCGGATGTGCGTCGATGGCTCCGCGACTGCACGGAATGCCTCGACGATCTGCACGTACGCATCGGCGTGGAGCGCTTCCACGTCGTCGGCGTGAGCTGGGGTGGCAAGCTGGCCCTGGGACTGTGCCGACACGCTCCGGAGCGGGTGGCCAGCATGAGCCTGATCGCGCCCGGCCTGTTCCCTCGCGTGGACCTGCCGCTTCTGGAGAAGGTCAAAGTAGGTCTGTCCGCCATCGCCGCGCGTCGCACGCGGTTTGAGATCCCGCTCAGCGACCCGGCTCTCTTCACGGGGAATCCGGTCCGCCGGCAGTTCATTCGCGAAGATCCGCTGGCTCTGCGTCAGGTCACAGCCGGGTTCCTGCTCGCCTCGCGAAGGCTCGATCGCTTCGCCCAGGGCATCCGCCACCAGGAGGCAGGTTGCCCGCTGCACGTCTATCTCGCCGGCCGCGACCGCATCATCGACAACGCCCGCACGAAGGCCTTCATCCGCGGCTTGCGCTGGCCGCAGCGCGAGATCACGGAATACCACGACGCCGATCACACGCTCGAATTCGAGCCTGACCCCGAGCCATTCCTGAGGGATTTGGCCGACTGGCTGAGCGCGCATGCCTGACGAGAATCACCGATCTGGCTCGCTTCGATGCCCCCAACTGTCGTGCTCCACTGCCGCGCTCTTTCTGTTGGCTCTCCATCTCTGAGGCAACTCCTCGCCCGCAGTATCGCGGCCTTATTATCGATTTAAAGTGGCAGTTCCCGCGAGCAAAAAGAATCCGAGCTTCCGATTGACAATAACCTCGTGCTTCATTAGCATGCATGCTGAAGGTCGGGAAACGTTTTCGCACTTCGTCGTTTTATCAGGAGCATCATCGCGATCCGCTGAGAGGCAGGGGGCGAATCGAGCCGCGATTGCGCTGAGGTATTGTGCATCGTCGCCGGTTCAGGGCGCGGACGTGATGCGAATTCTGAAGACCCTTCCGCCCCCGCGGCCGCAGTTGCGCGTGCGCCTACCACGAGCATGTTGCGTGCGAATTATTTCTGAGGAGGAAAATATGTTCAGAGCAAGCTGGGTTCTTGGTGTGCTTCTGACATGGCCTGCGGCGCTGCAGGCGGAGCAGGTGATCGAAGTCCTGAACGAGGATTTCGAATCGGGCCTCGACGGCTGGATTTTCGAGCATACCCCGGTTGTGGACGCCTATCCGGACGTCATGAACGTCTTTCCCGCAGGCGGGGTGGGCATGCATGGTCCGCGCGACGATTCCTGGGGAGTCTGGGGCGGTAGCCAGAGCGTAGGCCAGTCCAGCAGCGTCTGGGACGGCACCTCCGATCACTGGATCCAGAAGCAGTGGCCAGGCGCGCTGGCGCCGGGCACCTATACGGTGACGATCGAGTACGATTTCTACGTTTACGCAGACGTCACCACGCTGTGTGGCGGCCGTTGGGAAGTGGGCAACCGCGTCTTTCTGCTGACCGACGAGGACTACAATTTCCCCTGCTTCGAGTTCAACAACAATCAGAACCTGCAAGCCCCAGGCTTCCGGGTGGACTTCTGGCCGGGTTATGAGGAGTACGCGACTTGCCAGGATGTCGGCGGCGGTGATATGCGCTGCGTCGGTCCGGCCAGCGGCAGCGGGGAGCAGACCTGCACCTTTACCAGTAACTGCCAGAACGCCGGGGCCACGCCGGCCACCTGGACCTACAACGGCAAGTGGCGCCGCGCCACCTGGCAGGCGACCGTGACCACCACTACCGGCAACCTGGAACTCCGTCTGCTCAAGCACGAGAAGTGCGGCGGACATGAGACGGTCGCGTGGGACGATGTCGACCTGGTCATCAAGGACCAGAACCAGACGACGGTCTTCGAATTTCACGACGACTTCGAAGGACCAGATCCGCTCGCGGACTGGACGCAGATGGTGAGCTGCCGCAGCCCGCTGTCCAACAACGATGAGCCGCAGATCTTCGCCACGGACGATCCGCTGCTTTATCCGAACATCGACAACCCCGGCTCCCAGTCGGGTGGTTATTCCTCCAATGTGCCGTTCAAAGACAAGACTGACCACGCGTGGATGAG
Source organism: Phycisphaerae bacterium (assembly GCA_045863575.1). Classification (GTDB taxonomy): domain Bacteria; phylum Planctomycetota; class Phycisphaerae; order UBA1845; family PWPN01; genus JAAXZI01. The sequence continues at coordinate 10,049 of BTUC01000154.1, read as the reverse complement.
GCAGTTGTTCCCCAACGCCGTGCCGGCCGGGGTCGAGATGACCATGCGGCTGGAGTTCGACTGGTACGTCTATTTCCGCCTGAGAAATGACGGCCAGACCAACGATTTCCCGACGGTGTTCCCGGCTCCCGACGGCGCCGGGATCAACGGTCCCAACACGGGTTATCCCGGCTCGCAGTCGGCCGGCTATGCTTCCAATCTGCTGGAGGGTTCCGACCGCGTGTCCGGCACCTGGATCCAGCGGCAGTTCCCGGCCGCCGTTCCCCCCGGCACATATGAGGTCACCTGGGAGATGGACCTCTACGTCTACTCCGAGAAGACCGGCGATTACGCGTACGGAAACCGCCTCTACCTGCTGACCGATACCGCCTATGACACCCCGAACTGGAACTGGGACGGCGGCATGCCCGCGGGCAGCAACGGCAGCTTCCGGATCAGCTACTGGAGCAAGGCGCCCGGTCAGGTCACGCCCGTGAACGGCCAGTGGGCCCACGTGGTCATCACCCGCACGGTGGCCGGGGGGACTGCCTTCACCACCAGCACGGGTAACCTGGAACTTCGCCTGCTGGCTCATGACAAAGAGGGAGGGCTGGAGACGGCCGCGTGGGACAACCTGAGTCTCACCATCACCGATCCGAGCCAGGGCGGGGCCACGGTCTTCTCCTTGACCGAGGATTTCGAGGACGGACTGGACGGCTGGACCGCGAAGTACCGTACCGACAACATCCCCATCGACCGCTTCCTGGATCCGTGGTACCTGGGCAACAAGGTCTATGTGTTCACCGATGACTTCTACAATGTGACGGACACGGGACTCTTCTACAATGCCCAGTTCCAGGTGGCTCGCTGGCCCGGTGACAACGACAACACCGGTTCTCCCGATCCCAATCAGCCCTGGAATGGCAAGTGGTGGCATAAGGTGGTCGAGATGCCGTTCACCTCAGCGACCGGCAACGTCGACGTCCGCCTGCTGACGCGGCAGAAGTACGGCGGCCGTCCCGAGGTCGCAGCGTGGGATAACGTGAAACTCTCGTTCATCCTGCCCTGCAACGCGATCCGCTTCGATGCCGATGGCGACGGCGACGTGGATCAGGAGGATTTTGCCGCGTACCAGCTCTGCTACTCGGTAGCTGGATTAGGCGCGGGCTGCGAGTGTTTCGACGCCGATGGGGATACGGACGTGGATTCGAACGACCTGGGCGCGTTCGAGGCTTGTGCGTCCGGCCCCGACATCATGGCCGATGAAACTTGTGACGACGGTACCGTGCTGCCCTAGGCCAGCCGCCGGGCGAGTTGCCGAGGCGTTTCTGAGGCATTAGCGCCCGGCGCCATCGTTCATCGTCGCAGTTCACCTTATCGCCACGGCAGGGGCCGCCGATCTGCGGTCTCTGCCGTGGTTTTCATTTGGCGGGATCGCTGCCCGCGCCCGCGCATCTTCCGCCTCAGCATTCGGGAGATGCGTCCCTGGCCCCAGCGTCGCATGCAGCGCAGCGGCACACGCTCCACTGGGATAGATGTTCATTCGTCTTCCTGGACAAAGTCGGCTGTGGCGGGTAACTCCGCCTCGGGCAGGGCTCGGGGCGACGTGTCTTCCGGTGGAGGAGGCGGTAACGTGCGCCGGCGCACGGCCATCTCGCAGGCCAGGCGAATGGCCGTCTTCATGCTCTCGGGATTGGCTCGGTTCTGGCCCGCGATGTCGAAGGCCGTGCCGTGATCGACGCTTGTGCGGATGACAGGCAGGCCCAGCGTCGTCTGACAGGCGCTTTCAAAGGCCAGCAGTTTGACCGGAATGAGTCCCTGGTCGTGGTACATGGCCACCACGCCATCGTAGTGGCCGCGGGCCGCCCGCCAAAACAGCGTGTCCGCTGGGAAGGGCCCTTCGACTTCCCAGCCGGCTTCTCGGGCCATGGTGATGGCCGGCTCGATGATCCGCCGCTCCTCATCGCCAAAGAGACCGTTCTCCCCCGCGTGCGGATTCAGCCCGCAGACGCCGATCCGTGGCCGTTCGATGCCGAACCAGTCTCGCAAAGCCTCACTCATCAGGTCGATCGGCGTGAACACCCGTCCGATGGTGAAGTTATCCCGCAGTGACATCAATGGCTGGTGAATGCTGGCAAGGCCCACTCGAAGCGGTCCGCCGACGAACATCATGGTGTACCGCCGGGTCTGGAAAGCGTAAGCGAATTTCTCGGTATGGCCGGGGAACCGGTACCCGGCCATGACCCAGCTTTCCTTGCAGATCGGTCCGGTCACCACGGCCTCCAGCAGGCCGTTGCGGGCGCCGGTAATGGCGGCATCGATGAACTTCATGGAGGCTTCCCCGCCTTCCACTGTCGGGCAGCGCACGGCCGGCCCGATCACCGAGTACTCGTCGAAGTCGGCCACGATCACGCCGCTCTCGATGCGAGTGACCATCTCGTGGGGCAGCCGGAACCAGTAGGGGTTCAGCTCGGCCAGGTCGGCGGCGTACTCCATGTGCTCGTTGAGCCCGTAGACGATGAAACGGCCGAGTTGGCGGATCTGCGGATCGGCCAGGGCCTTGACGATCACCTCCGCCCCCACGCCGGCCGGATCGCCCATGCTGATGCCGATCAACGGCTTGCCCTGCGGGCGTCCGGTCTGTCTGCCATTGTTGAGCACAGGGGCGTTCACGGCATCACCACCCGTTCTCGCGAAGCCGCTCGAGCGTCAAAGCCGGAGCGGTTTCCGAAGCGTGCCAGCGCTTGAGCGTGGACACGACAGTCCGGGCCAGGATGTCCGTCTCCACGTTGACGCACTGTCCCACGCGCCACTGGCTTAGGGTGGTGGCGCCCAGCGTGGTGGGGATGAGGGCCACGCTGAAGCGGTTGCCAGCCACCGACGCTACGGTGAGCGAGACGCCGTCCAGCGCGATTGAACCCTTAGGTATGACGAAAGGCATCAGCTCCTCGCCGGCCTTGAAGGTGACTACGTGCCCCCCGGCGCCCGATTCGATCGAGCGCACCACGCCCACGCCATCCACGTGGCCCTGCACCATGTGTCCGTCGAGTGGATCGCCCGCGCGGAGACTGGGCTCGAGGTTGACCGCGGCCCCGGCGGCCAGCGCCCCCAGCGTGCTGCGGCTGAGCGTCTCGGGGATGACGTCGAACTCGATGCGGGAGTCGTCGAAAGCGGTGACGGTGAGGCAGACGCCGTTGACGGCAATGCTGGAGCCGATCACGAGCGGACGAGGCAGGCCGGGTGCGTCGAGAACCAGGCGGGCCGCGGCCGATCCGCGACGGATCGCCCGCACGACGCCCATAAACTGGACAATGCCCGTGAACATGGATGGACCACCACCATATCCGGAAACCTCGTCGCCATCACCTTCTATGCTAGTCTTCGGCGGAGTGCGAATCAAGATGCTGAGTCAGTGGTCAGTTGTGCGTAGTCAGTTGCTGGCCAGTTGACCTTTGGTCAGTTGCCTGGCGTGGCCCGCTCCCCTTGGCCCCTGATCGCCTTGTTCCTGGTCGACCAGCCGTGGGTTGTAGGTAGTGGGTGTTGGTGCAGGCTGGCCAGCTAAAGCGATCGGCGTGCGTCCACACCCAACGCCGGGTCCTCGCCCGCAATAATGCTCCCGCCTTCTCATCAGGCGCCCCTTAGGCTATCTTCTGGTCCTCGATGTTAGTCGCCCAGGAAGCCGGAGACTCCTGAGGAGCACCACGGATGCCATTTGCGGATATGCAATCGTTCGTCGGCGAACTCGAACGGCGGGGTCAGCTTCGCCGCGTGCGGGCGCAGGTAGACCCGGTCCTCGAGCTGGCGGCCATCGCAGACCGGGTCATGAAATCGCCCAGTCCGGAGGGCCTCGCTGGCGCGCCGCGCACCGATCCCGTCCACGGGGGGGCGGGTGGCAGGGCACTGCTCTTCGAGAACGTGAAGGGCTCGTCCATCCCGGTCCTGATCAATGCGTTCGGAAGCTATGCACGCATCAATCTCGCCCTGGGTTGCGACAACCTGGAGGAACTGGCCGGCCGCGTGCAGCAACTGGTCAAGCCGGAAGTGCCCACCACGCTGATGGAGAAGATGAAGAAGATACCCGATCTGGTGAAGCTGGCCGGCTATGGCCCGAAGGCCGGACGGCGGGGGATGTGCCAGGAGGTCGTGCATACGGATGACGCTAACCTGCTGGAGCTGCCGATCATCCAGTGCTGGCCGTTTGATGGCGATCTGGCCTCGGAACCGCCCGAGCTGCAACCTGGACCGGCCATCCGCGAAGCCGAGGGCGCTGGGCCGCCCGCGGCGAGGCCATGCCGCTGGCCATCGTGCTGGGCGGAGAAGCCGTCCTGCCTTATGCCGCCACCTGCCCGCTGCCGCCGGGCGTGAGCGAATTGCTCTTCGCCGGCTTCCTCAACAATGGAGGAATCGAGCTCGTGCCCGCGCGGACCATTCCGCTGGAGGTGCCGGCCAATGCCGAAATTGTCATCGAAGGCTGGGTGGACCCGACCGAGAAGTTCATCGAAGGCCCGTTCGGCGACCACACCGGCTTCTACTCGCTGTCCAGCCCGTACCCGGTCTTCCGCGTCTCGGCCATTACTCACCGGCGCAACCCCGTCTACCCGGCCACCATCGTGGGTAAACCGCCGATGGAAGACTACTTCCTCGGCAAGGCCACCGAGCGGATCTTTCTGCCCCTGCTCAAGATGCTCATCCCCGACGTGCTCGACTATTCGCTGCCCATGTTCGGGGCCTTCCACAACTTCGTGTTCGTCAAGATTCGCAAGGAATACCCGTACCAGGCACGCAAGGTCATGAGCAGCATCTGGGGCGCCGGGCAGATGATGTTCAGCAAGTTCATCGTGGTCGTGGACGCGCACGTGAACGTGCACGACGAGCAGCAGGTTCTCTTTCAGGTGGGGGCCAACGTCGATCCGCGCCGGGACATGGTCATCGTCGACGGGCCGCTGGATATCCTCGATCACGCCGCACCCTTTGAAGGCGCCGGCAGCAAGATGGGCATAGACGCCACGAAAAAGATACCGGGCGAGGGCATCATCCGCCGCTGGCCCGCGGAGCTGAGCATGTCCCCCGGAATCATCGATCACGTCCGCCGCCGCTGGCCGGAATTGGGCCTCGATTGAGAGTGACTACCCTCCCCCGGTACTCGGGTCAATTAACCTCCCTCCCCGGGTACTCCCGAGGGAGGGCCAGGGTGGGGGCTTGGCCGGCAACAGACCCTTCGATCGCCGTTTACGGTCCATGCCCAACACGAGCCCGGCCGTCTAATCGTTGCCTTGAATCTTATTGCGCGCCTGACCGGTGCCGACCGGCAGCAAGGGAGATCGTCGCATCATCTGCGGACAGGTTGCTCCACCGGCGCGGCCAGTGCAGGCGTTGAAGGTTGCGGGGCCGTTTGATCCGGCGCGGCAACCACCTCCTGGCCGCGATACCGAGTGCCCCGCCACGTTATTGTGGACCACTCACCCAGCTTCAGCAGCGAGTTGATCAACATCCCCAGGCATAGCACCGCCCCGACCACGAAGGCCGGAGCCAGACGCGGGTCCGTACCGTTCAGTCGGTGTAGGCGAGCGATGACCAGCCATTGCGCCGCAACCGCCAGGCCGGCAGACACGGCGCACGCTGACCACGGCCCCCATGCGGCGGGGCGGCCGATCAGCAGCACCGCAGTCGCCGTCACCAGGCTGACATGGGG
>BTUC01000154.1:0-4368 GCA_045863575.1 Phycisphaerae bacterium | reverse complement strand
GGGCAGAATGCTCATGACCAGCAACGTGAGCGCGGTCAGCGTGATGGCCCAACTCCCGGCCAGGCAACCATAAAAGATCCGGCTCCATCCACGCCACATGGCCCCCAGGCTGGCATACATGCGAACGGTGTACAGATCGACGTTGCGGCAGACGTAAAGCCGCTGGCCGGCTTGTTTGGCCCGGCGGGCCATGTGGATGTCTTCGTTGACCTCGGTGCGGACGGCCGCGTGGCCGCCGACGGCATCGTAACAGTGGCGGCTCATGAGCATGAACGCCCCGTTAGCGTAAGCGACCGGGCTCCTGGGGTCATTGACCCGCTTGGGATTGAACCACAGGGCAATGATGGCACATGCCACCGGCTGAACGACGCGCTCCCAGAAGCTTCGCATCTCCATCCGCGGCAGAAGGGACAGGAAGTCGAGCTTCCACTGGGTGGCATGGCGGACGGCCATCGAGAGCGTCCGGTCCGACGTCTGCATGCAATCGGCATCGCAGAAGCACAGCCATTCACCCCGGGCGGCGGCGACGCCCTCGCGCATGGCGTTGTTTTTGCCAAACCAGCCCGGGCGCAGTTCTGCGATCCGAAGAATCCGCAGCCGGTTTGTGGCATCCTCCGCCCTGATCTGCTCGAGTATCCGCGGCGTGCGGTCGCGGCTGCGGTCGTCGATGACGATCAGCTCGAAGTGGGGGTAATCCTGGCCCAGCAGGCTGCGCACGGCCGGCTCGATGCACGTCTCCTCATCCTTGGCGGCCATCAACACGCTGACCAAAGGAGGGTCGGAAGGGGGACCGTCATACGTGTTGGCGGCCAGCGGAACGGGCCGATGCCGGGCACGCCGGATCTCGCGAAGGCGGGTATACCAGAGGAAGGTCACCGTCAGGAGAGCAGTCGTCCAGAGGATCATCCCGTACATACGTGCTCCCGGGCACCGCAACTACTCCCCACAGTCGAATTCTACCCTGTCCTCTGCTGCTTCATTATGGCTGGGCCACCACCCGAGTGCAAACTCCGACGTAGCGGCCTCCTCACTTCCCGCCACGAAGCTCGAAAAGATCCCTTGGAAGAATTATCCGCGCCTCCTCGAATATCAAAGCTATCTTCCTCGCCTCCGATCTGGTCTAATACCGATACCTTCAATCATCCACCCTCAACAAAGGTCAGGAGGACCGATCATGCGCGGGGCAAACAGGCAGACCTGGGCTTTCCGTCTGTTTCTGGTGGCGTTGAATGTCGCCGGACTGCTGTGGATCCACCACAGCGTCACTCGCGGGCCGCAGGCGAAGTTGCGCGTCCTGTCGGCGCTGCCGGCATACGACGTCGACGCCGCCGACCGGCTGAGTCTCGTCTTCGACGAACCGCTGCCGCTGACCGGTGCGTTACACGCCGCGCTGGCCGAGCCGCTGTTCACGCTCGAGCCGCGCGTAGCCGGTGAATGGGTATGGGCCGCGCCTGAGCGGATCGAATACCGCCTCGATGGTCCGCTGCCTCCCGGGCGTCGATTCAAGCTGCGTCCGGCGCCGCATCTGGAACGGTTGACCGGCCGGACGCTCGTCGGCACCAGTGAGTTCACGTTCCAGACTCGCCCGCTGAGTTTGCTGACCTGTAACCTGGCCGGCTCGGACCGCGAACACGTCAATGTCCAATTGCGTTTCAATCAATTCGTAGATCCCACCGAACTTCTGCAGCATCTGAAGGTTACCGACCAAGCGAACAACACCTCGCTTACACCTCAGTGCCTGACGCGGGCGCCTGCTGACAAGCACACCATCCGTGCGCATCGTCCGGGCTCCAATGTCCTGCGCATTGAGCTGGAAGCCGCGCTCACGGGCCAGGGGGCGGAGTTGAGTTTGGGGCAGCCGGTTACACGTGAACTCACGCTGTCGCCTGTATTTACTGCGCTGCGGGCGTCCGTCGAGCCGCCGAGGCTCAACCCGACGTCCTGGGTGCAGCTCGAGTTCTCTCGCGGACTGGCCGGGGATCAAGACCCGCCGGCCGTTCGGATCAACCCGGACGTGGCCGGTCTGCAAACCCGTTTGAACTCGTATGGCCTGACGCTTGAAGGACCGTTCGTCTGCGGCACGCGCTACACGGCCACCGTCGCCGGCACGCTCCGCTCTGAAGAGGACGAGTCGTTGGGCGAAGACACGGCCATCACCTTCACCATCCCCGACCGCGAGCCGGGCATTGAGATCCCGTTCGGCAGCGGCATCCTCTCGCCCCACGGCAACCTGACGCTGGACGCCCGGGCGGTCAACGTGGGCGGCGTTCAGATTCGTACCGCCCGCGTACACGCGAACAACCTCGTGTCGCACCTGCACGGTGAAAGCCGGCGGGCCACCGCCCGGGAGATGCCGCAGAAGACGGTGCCGTTTGGCCTCGAGCAGAACGTGATCGGCGTCTTCGCAATCGATCTGCGGGAGCTGCTGGGTCGTGACCCGCGGGGCGTCTTCCACGTCGATCTGGCCGCGTCGGATCGGACCTGGACCAGCGATGGGGCCGTGGTGGCTATCACTGATCTGGCCATCGCCAGCAAAACAGAGCGGAATGGACTGCACGTGTGGGTCACTTCGCTGCGGTCCGCACAGCCGGTGACCGGCGTGCAAGTAGCGGCACTGAGCTACAACGGCCAGACACTGAGCACCGCGACGACGGACTCCTCAGGCATTGCCCGCCTGGCCGTGCCCCGAAGCCACCCGGACGGCGAGCCCTGGCTGGTGACCGCCCGGCAGGGTGATGACGTAAGCTTTCTCGAACTCGACCAGCACGCCACCGTTCTTGACGACGTGGATCAATCCGGCCGCGACCTCCCAACGACCTATGACGTCATGCTCTACACCGAGCGGGGCGTCTACCGGCCCGGCGACACCGTCCATCTGACCGGCATCGTGCGCGATCCCAACGGCCGGGTCCCGGCCGAGTTGCCGCTGGAGATCGGTGTGCAACGTCCCGACGGACGGAAAGTTGCGACGCTGAAGACCAAGGCGGAACCGTCAAGGCAGGGCCTGTTCCAGGTGGATTTCGCCTCCCGCGACGACGGCCAGACGGGACCCTACCGCTTCACGGCCACATTGCCGGGTGGCGAGGAGGTGCTCGGCCACACGCGCGTTTTGGTGGAGGAGTACGTGCCGGTGCGGCTGGAAGTGAAAGCCGAACCGGTGAAGCAGCGTTTCGAGGCGGGAGACGACATCGCGATTCACGTCTCGGCCCGATACCTGTTCGGGCAGGCGGCGGCGGGTTTGCCAGTGAAGGTTTCCGGGCAACTGCGGCGGGCGTCATTCCAGTCCAAGGAATTCCCAGCCTTTCGGTTCGACGACCCCTTGGCCGGTAAAACACAACTGCTGGAGAAGGAAGACGTTCTCGCAAACGATGGAGTGGCAGCGGTCGGTCTTCTGAACAGTTCGGAGTTGGCGGCAGGGCGGTGGGAAGCCGACTTGACCGCTACGGTCACCGAGACGGGCGGCCGATCCGTATCGGATGCGGTCAACTGCACGGTTGACACGGCCGGCCGCTATGTGGGCTTGCGGCTGCCGGCAAGCGTGGTGCCGGCGGGTTTACCTCTATCGGTGGATTTCGTCCAAATGACCGGCCTGGATACCCCCGCCGAGCCGGCTCCGATGCGATTCAAACTGTCGCGGGTGGATACGGATGTCAGCTTGCAGGAGGTGGACGGCCGGCTGGTGTGGAAAACCACGGAGCGGGTTGCGCCGGTTGCCGAGAGGGCGCTGCAAGTCGAGCAGTTGGTCGCTGCGCGGGGTAGCTTCGAAGTGAATTGCCCCTCTGTTGGAAGATACCGGCTCGAAGTGACCGACCAAACCTCCGGCGCGGCGACGCGGATCGAGTTTCACGCTCACGACGGCCGCAGTGACAGCCACGAGCGGTACGCGGCCGGCGAGCCGGATCGTGTGCAGCTTGTGCTCGACCGGGAGAAGTACGTCCCCGGCTCGACGGCCAGGGTGCTGGTCAAGCCGCCGTTCGCCGGCACGCTGCTGCTGACCATGGAGACGGATCGGGTCGTCGAATCGCGCCTCGTGGAGACAACTGGCAAAGAGATGTCGCTGGATTGGCCGGTGCCCGCGAATCTGCGCGGTGGGGCGTTTCTGACGGCCACACTGGTGCGGCCGGTGGATCCGGCAGGCGACGCCTGGCTGCCGCATCGGGCCCTGGGTATGGCCCGGGTCCTCACGGACCACAGTGCCAGTGAGTTGCCGCTCTCCATCACGGCGCCGGCAACCGTCCAACCGGGAGAGACCGTACCCATCAGAATACAGACGCACAGCCCGTGCGATCCGGCGCGGCCGCCATTCGTGCACTTGTGGGCTGTCGATGAAGGCATCCTCCTGACCACGGCGTTCGCGACGCCCAAGGG
>BTUC01000153.1:0-15514 GCA_045863575.1 Phycisphaerae bacterium | reverse complement strand
GTAAAATAATGATTTGCGTCGCGAATGCAACATTCTGGCTCAAATTCCATGCAACATTCTGAGCCGGAAGACATTCCCGTCTCGAAGCCCGTGGCATTGTGAAGATGCGCTGCCCCAAGTTGTCGTGGGGGTACTGTACGATTACCTTTGTACAAGCAGGAGCTGCGGGGACGATCATCTCCATCAGCGCGGGCCTGCGATGCTCCGCAGGAGTGACATTTTGCCGACTTGGCTAGGCAGTTAACCGCTGGGCCGGCGGGAATGACGGCAAACTCCAGCGGTTTGAACGGCTCGTCGAATTGATTGAGGGGCTACTCCTGATGAGGCGCTGATGGCTGAATTCGGCACGCCTGCCACTCCATGATGGACGAGGAACTCTCGCCGGGTGTAGATGTGCAACTCATGAGCTTGCGACATTTTCATGCGGCCGGTCTAACCGGGTTGATTCGGTATCCGTTGGCAACTGTCGGCCGGAGCGGGAGCGCCACAACGAAGGCCAGCGTGGCTGGTGACGCACGGTAACCTTGCTAATAAGGAGTAGCCTGCTGAACAGCGACCCGTTACATGTGATCGCCTCGATCCATCGAGATGGCACCCGTCTGGACCTGAAGCCGGTCGACCTCTGCTTCCTCGTTGCCCTCCACACGCGGGCGAGCCAGAGCAACTTGACCTGCTTCGAGGAAGATGTGCTCCTGGATGTGTTTGAGCAGGTGTGCGATGCCGTTGATTCCGACAGCGAGAATCTGCGTAAGCGGGCGACGCACACGATCCAGCGCCTCCGTGAGCAGCGCCTTCTCTCTCGCGTCGACGGGGACGGACTCATTCGAGCCGGCGATTACTCCATGACGCGACTGGCCTCGGGAATCGTCGAATTCTTCATGGCGGACCAGGTTCTCACTCGGGAGAGCCTGTCCCTGCTGACCAAAGCGCTACTCGTCAGCCTCGCTCAGGTGAGGAGTGAAGCGAAAAAGGCGCAGACGCCCGAGGAGTGGCGGCAGAACGTCGTGGGGCCGCTTCGCGTCACGGTGGGCGATCTCGTTGCCGGCATCGAGCGCCGACAACGTGGTCTGGACGCCCAGCAGGAACAAGTTCGAAAGCAGATCGGTGAACTGCTGGAGGCAGATTGGTTCTCGGCCGTGGATCGATGTCAGCATTTGCTGGACGACACCACGACGACGCTGGCCGAGCTGAACTCTGTTCTTCTCCACGACACCCATCAGATCCTGGCTGTACTTAGCGACATCGAGCAGGCAGCGGCGCTGGCCCGCATGTCCGAAGCCGAGGAGGCCACGCAGCGGGTCTCCGAGCAGGTGGATCGCGTGGCCGCGTGGGGGCGTACGCGCCAGTTGGCTTGGTCGACCTACTACCAGTACGTGCATCGTTACCTCCGCGATGTTGTCCGGCTGGACCCTTCGCGTGCCCTCAGCGAGCGCCTGCGCAACCAACTGGCAGGTTGGACGAAGCAGCCCTTCTACTTGATCATCGCTCAAGCCTCGAAGATCCGCGTGCTGCGGGAGAACGCAATCCGCGATCAACAGCCGCCTGTCGTGCGCCCACCGCAAGACCGCGAGATGCCTTTGGAGCACGTCCCCTCGGATACGGAGGCCATGGCCTTGGAGGAACTGGTGCGCGCGGCGCTGGCCAGTGGCAGGACGACACTGGCCAACGTGCTCGACCTTGTCTTGCCGCAGATCGATGTTGCTAAGCGCTTTGCGGCGGTGGGGCGTATCGCCGCGCAAGTGGCCGTTGAGACGGCCGCTCGCTCGGACCGGGATCGCCCGTGGGTCCAGGTGCCTGGGGACATTGAGGTTGAGGACTGGATGCTGCCTGGAGGACACGCGCATGCATGAGTCGGCATTCCACCAACTCGAAGAGGTCATCCAGGACCCACTGTTTCCCGAAGTGGATCTGGCCGTGCGGGCCGGTCGGCACATCGACCGGGATGACGGCGAGCGTTACGCGTTCGTCCTGGACGCCCAGAGCCTGTTGGAGACCTTCTATCGGCGGTACGGCTGTGAGTTGGTCCACGCCAGCGACGGCTTTTTCTACCTCCTACCCGTTGGTGACCAGATGGGTCACAGGCATCTGACGGCGGGCGAGATGCTCGTCGGCCAGACGCTCGCGCTGGTCTACCTGGAGCCGACGACGGTACAAGCCGGCGGCGTAACCCAGCAATCGGTGGTGGTGGCGCGCCTCGCTAGCCTCGTGGGAGAGCGCGAGCTGATTCAAGCCCTGAACCCGCGACGGCGCAAGTATGACGAACGGATCGCTCAGGAAACTGTGCGCATGGAGATCGCCAAGGCCCTTCGCGGCCTGGAATCCCTCGGTTTCATCGACCTCGGCGACGGGGAGCAGGTGCGCTTGCGTCCGGGGCTGTTCCGCTTCGCTGAGGCGGTCAGGGGATTGAGCGATCCCTCCGAGGCGCTCTCTCGCCTCATTGCCGAGGGCAAAGCTGTGGCTGAGACTACCGGCTACGAGGACGACGACGGCGAGGAGGCCGGCGCATGATACGCACGCGAGCGTCAACCCTTGTTCTGGTCAACTGGAAAGGCGTGTTCTATGAGCGCTATCAGCTCGACAAGCATGTGACCGCCCTGGAGGGGGACAATGGCGCTGGCAAAACCACGGTTCTTATTGGCTGCTACGTCGTGCTGCTTCCCGATATGACACGGCTGCGTTTTGCCAATGTCGGGGAAACCGGCAGCACCGGTGGGGACAAGGGACTATGGGGCCGCCTCGGAGAACCGGGCAGGCCGTCGTATTCGGTTCTGGAGTTGCGCATGCCCGATGGCAGCCGCCTCGTAGCGGGTGTGCAATTGCAGCGGCGGAGCGAGCCCACCGTTGAACTCACCCCCTTCGTGATCACGGGACTCAGCGACGCGACGAAGCTCCAGGATGTCCTGCTGGTTCGCGGTGCCATCGATGCAGTGCCGCAGATCAATGAGCTTCGGGAATCAGCGGCGCGATGCGGCGCGCGTCTGGAAGTCTTCAGCACCACCAAGGAGTACTTTGCCCGGCTGTTTGAGTTGGGGATCACACCGTTGCGGATGGCCAGTGACGAGGACCGCACCAAGCTCAACGAGCTGCTTCGAACGAGCATGACGGGCGGCATCTCCCGGGCCCTGACCACGGAGCTGCGGGATTTTATGCTCAAGGAGGAAACCGGCTTGGCGGATACGCTGAAGCGGATGAAGGCCAATCTCGACGCGTGCCGGCGGACCCGCATCGAAGTGGAGGACTCCCGCCGGCTCGAGCAGGAGATTTCGGGCATCTATGAGGCGGGGCAGCAAATGTTCGCCGCTGTGGTCCACGCGCTCCGGGAGCGGGCAGAGGAACTGAGCAACAGGCTGCAGGAGGCTGAACGGCTCCTACAAGAGGTCGAAGACGGGCACAAGAAGCTCATTGACCGGATTGGAGCGGGAAAAGCCAAGCAGGAGGAACTCCAAGGGCAGCTACGGGAGGCCCAGCAGCGCGTCGAGGCGGCGCAGACTGCCCTGGGCCGGATGAACCAGGCGAGGGAGCTTCTCGCGCTGATCTGCGAGCATACACGCCAGCATGATGTGGCGAAAGCAAAACGCCTTGACCTCCGGGTCGCGCGCCACCTGGCCGACGAGGACCGCGCCCGGGGCAATCGGGCGCGTGAAGCGGCGCAAGAAGCACACACCAAAGCGGCCCAAGGTCTGGCGAACACGCAAAGCGGCCTGGAGGAACTTGCGCGGCGGGCGGCCGAACATCGGATGGCCGTCCAGCATCTCACCGACGCCCGGCGGCTGCTACCTGAAGAGAGCGTAGACCCAGCGGACATCGGGACCGCGATGAAGGCCGCCCAAGCGTCGCATCAGATGGTTCAGGCACAGTGGCTGAAGGCCGGCAGAACCTTGGCCAATGCCGAAGCCCACCGGCGCGAGTTCGAGGAGGTCATTGCGGCGCTGAATCGGATCGTCAACGACATGATTGCCCCAGCGGCAGCGTTCCGCCGCGCCGGCGAGGTCCTCCAGAATCTGCGCGATCTGGACGCCAGTGCCAAACAGCAGGCTGCCCTGACCGCAGAAATCCCGCTGACCCGCCATTCGGTTCAGCGGCAGCAGAAGGCACGAAACCTTGCGCAGGCCCTTGGTACACCCGCCACACCGATCCACTCATCGCAAGACGCGAACAACGCGCTGGCGGCGGTGGAGAGCTCTTTGCAGGCCGCCCTCGAACGACATCGGCAAGCGGAACAGCACATCAATGCGCTGCAACACTCGCTCGACAGAAGCCAGGAACTGATTCGTGAGCTCGACCGGAAACTCGCCACCTGGCGAGAAGCCAATGGTCGCGCCCTGCCCTTGGAACAACGCTGGGCAGTCACGCTCCGCACCCGTGAAGCGATCAATCGCTTCCGCGCCGAAATCAACGGAAAGGTCGGAGAGCAGCGAGCCGAGCTCGCGACCGCCGAAACCAGCGAGAAGGCCTTTCATGCGCAAATCACCCAGCTCGAACACTCCGGCGGTACGTTCTCTCCCGAGCTTCTCAAGGCGCGGGACACGGTCGAAGGTGAACTGCTAGCCGGACAGTTCGAGGAGCTCAGCGCCAACGACGCGGCTCTATACGAGGCGCTGCTTGGCCCGCTGGCTCAGGCCATCGCGGTAGACGATGTCCGAGCGGCAGCGGCCGAACTGGCCAAGTCCGACGAGCGGCCGGATTCCGTGTGGCTCGTGGATGCCGATAGCCCGTTGCCACTGGATGACCACGGTCGCCCGCCCGGAGATCGGTTGGGCGGCGATGTGTTGGTTCGCGGCGTGGCTGGAGCCAGATTGACTCGCCTGCCGACGCAGCCGACCCTGGGTCGCCGGGCGCGCGAGCGGAAGATTGCCGAACTGCGCAGGCAGGAAGCGGACGTGAAGCGCCAGGTAGAGTCGCTTCATGCCGCGCTGCGGGATACCCAGGCTGTTCTGGCGACCGCCGACGACCTTCTAGCCGAGGCGGACTTGCTTCAGGCCGGCGATCCAAGCGTCCGCCTACAGGAAGCCCGTGATCAGCAAACGCAGACGAAGGACGTCCAGGCCAAGCATCGCGCCGACATGGACGCGGCTCAGGGCGAGATTAACACACTCAATCCCCGCCAGAAGGCATTGCGCGATCTGATTCAGATCGCCTGGTCGCTCGACGAGCCCGATCAAGCGGCCAAGCTGGAACAGTTGCTTGATTCCCTTGCTGCCGCCAAAGCTGCTGCCGCGGAGATTCAGCGCGTGGCGCGCGACCGCGCCGTGCTGGAGCAGGGGCTCGACGTTCTGCGAACGGTGCCGATATCTGATGCTGAGATTGCATCGTTGCGCCAGGACCGGCAGAAACTGGGGCGGCAATTGGATGACGTGCAACTCGCGATCCGATCGGTCGAGTACGTGCAGGAGCACCGCGCCGCACTCGACTGGACCGATGCACGGGCCGCTTTGGACAAGCAGGTCGCACTGGTGCCAGCCCTGGAGGCACAGCTCAAGCAAGCCAAGGCAGCTCTGGACGCCGCCATACGAACCGCCAGGGATGAAGAGGCAAGATGGAACGCGGCGGTCGAAGCCTTCAACAGCGCAGATGCCGATCTGATTGTGACGCAGAAGACGATTGAGCAGGACGGGGAGCAGTGGCGGCGCTTGGGTGTCGACGATGCCAGCGACGAGGCCCTAGCGGCCAGCGAGTCCGAATTGCACAGCGCGGTAGAAGCCGAGAAATCACTTGCCGCCGAGGAACGCGGCAAGGGGGAGGAGCTTGCGCGACTTGACGCACAGCTTGAAGAGGTCGGCAGACGGCTCAAAGAAAAGGCCTCGGCGCGGGATGACGCCTTCGCCATGTGGAAGCCAGCCCAGGAGCGATGGGATCAGCTCCAGCAGTCAGCTCAGGAACACGGGGTGCTGACGGCCACGCTTACACCTCGGTTCATCGAGGCCATGACCGGCAAGGGCAGTCCGAACCTGCAGATCAAGGGACGCGAGGCCGCCACAGCCCTGAAGGAACGGCTCCAACATGCCAAAGATAGCCAGCAGGTCCTCGAATCCATCAACAAGCTGCTGGGGCCGCAAGACCGTTCTGGCGAAGACTATCTGAACGCATGGCTTCAGGTACGGGACTGGCTGCGCCGGCGCATCCCCGCCCAGATCGCGGAAGTCGATGAGCCGCTGGAGGCACTCAGCCGCCTGCGCGACAACCTCAAGAGCTTGGAGATGCGCCTGGTCAAGCAGGAAGATGATCTGCGCGGTGAGTCAGAAGATGTCGCCAAGAACATCGAGATCCACATCCACCGTGCCCAGCGCCAGGTGAACCGGCTCAGCGAAGACCTGAGGCTCGTGCGGTTCGGCAGCATTCACGGGATTCGGCTTCGCCTGGAGCGCGTGCCGCACATGGACAACGTGCTTCACGCACTACGTGACGGCGAGGCTCAAAGCCTCCTTTTCAAGGCGGACATCACCATCGAGGAGGCGCTGGACGAGCTATTCCGGCGATACGCCGGCCGCACCACCGGCCAGCGCCTGCTGGACTATCGAGAATACATAGCACCCAAGGTGATGGTGCTCCGGCAAGCCGCAACGGAATGGGAGGAAGCCAATCCAATGCGGATGTCTACCGGCGAGGCCATCGGCGTAGGTGCAGCGCTCATGATGGTGGTACTGACGGCGTGGGAGCGAGACGCCAACCTTCTTCGGCCGCGCCGTTCCCAAGGCACGCTGCGGTTGCTGTTCCTGGACGAAGCCAATCGGCTTTCCCAGGACAATCTGGGGGTCTTATTCGACCTGTGCCAGAATCTGGACCTGCAACTCATGATTGCCTCGCCCGAGGTCGCCAAATCTGAAGGCAACACCACCTATCGGCTTGTGCGCCGCGTCAACGACGCTGGCCAGGAAGAGGTGATCGTGACGGGTCGCCGAGTCGTATCCAAGGAGCAGAGCGCCCATGTGGGATCGTCCTGAGTCTCGTCTGGCGCTGCTTGAGCTGGTCGTGTCAGGCCGTCTGCGCTGCCGAAAAGCCCAGCGAGAGGCATGGCGACACCTCGCGGAGCTGCCGTGGACTCAGCGCACGGGACGCCGCGACGAGCTGGCCGTCGTGGAGTCACGACGCCACGAGCTGGAGCGGCTTCTCTCCCAGTTGTGGCCGGAATGGCAAGCGGTGAGCGATGAACTGACGGGCGCGGGCCTTCCAACCAGCATGAGCGGATGGCGGAAACTCCAGGACATTGAACGGGCCCGTGCGGCCAAGGGCCTCCCCTCGCGCCTCAACCGCCGCACTGCGACTGCGCTGGTCGGACCACATTCCAAGGCCAGCCTGTCGGCACCTCGCCGGGAAGCGCTCGCCGACCTGGACGTCATGCATGACGGTACGTTGCGCCTGCGAACACCGGATGGGCTGCGATTTCGACGTGGCAAGCAGGAACTGGATTGTGCAACCATTGCGGGGGTGCTTGGCGAAGTCGTTCTGACAGAGCGTGCTCTGGCTGACGGCACGGTGCTTACCGGTTGCGCGCCCCGGGCCGTTCTGCTCGTTGAGAACCTGGGTGCGTATCTGGACACTCCCGCGCCACCGGGATGGCTTCTGGTCCACGTGCCCGGCTGGGATACGCGAACGGTCCGGCTCCTGCTGCGGCAACTCCGAGACGTACCCGTCGCCCATTTCGGCGACTTGGACCCGAATGGGGTGCGCATCATGCGGCATCTTCGCGAGGTGCGTTCCGATCTGCGCTGGGTGGTTCCGGATTTCTGGGGCGAGTATGTGCCCAAAGCCGCCTTACGAGCGGCATGGCCGGACGGGTTTGATCTGGTCGGCGTCCCTGACTTGGTGATGCTGTTGGCCTCCTCGGGCATGTGGCTGGAACAAGAGGTGATCGTCTTAGATCCGAGACTGCCTGCGGCCCTTCTCGATTGCTTTGGGCATGAGGTGTGAGCAAGACAGTTGTGAAGTGGTTCTGCGGGAGCCCGCTAGCCGATGGCTCAAGAGCCCAAGAGGGTGCCGTGCAGCAAGTGTGGTGTCCCCATCCGTGCCAAGGGGAAAGGAGCGCATGAGGCGAGGTATACTGGCGACCCGGAGAGGACCAACGCCCTTGAAGGGCGGCGGGAGCGGACAAGGGACACGGGGCTCAAGAGAGCCGGCCACGCCGGGGCTGAAGTTAGAGGCCGCCGTCACAGGGACCTTTTCGGGGTCGATCTCACCAGCATGAAATGGGAGGAGCTGGTCGCGTTGATGCTCGAAGTCAGGTCCGAGCTTGACGTGCGATATCAGGGAGTCACTGGTGGTCCGACCGGTTGGATTCCGGTCTCCCCAAGACCCGCATCCCGGACGAGGCATGATGCCTTGAGTGGCTGGTCTGGTGAGCAAAGCTCAGCTATGATGCTATCGGCAGTGTTGTTGGATGCTGTAGGCTCCTTTGGCCGATAGATGGATATGCTGGCACGACTGATCACCCTCGCGATTGCCACTTGCTCCTTGCAGGTGCTGCCAGCCCTCTGCCTCGCGAATCTGCTTGAACACCCATGCGATTGTTCAAAGCCCGACGGGGATTGCCGCTGCGGCCATGAGCAGGACTGCTCCAGCGACCCGTGCGCCAAGACCATCCTGGGCCAAGGCCGGTCGCGAGCAGATGACTTGCCAGAGGCTCCGAGCCTCGTCTTGCCGTTGTTGGACGCTGCCGTTCCTGACACCGGCTGTTCGGACTTCTGCGGCTGTACGGAATCCCCCTCTCCAATCCACTTCGTGCAGCACTACGAAGCATCGCTGCCACTTCTGATCTGACCCTTCCTCCTGAGACTACAGGGCTGTGAGCGTGTAGTCCTGGCTACTACCTGGCCCGGTGCCTGTAGACCCTCGTCAGGCAGCACCCGCCCTGTACAGTCTGGCCGGATCATGTTAAGACATTGACGATTTGGAATAGACGCGAGTTCATGCTGCATTTCAAAGGAGGTGCTTATGAGCGCAGGTAAGACTCTTTTCATGTCCCTGGCTGCCAGCCTAGCGGCGGCTGCGTTGGCGGGGTGTGCCGCCGTCCGTCCGCAGGCGGATTACGGGCGAGCCCAGCAGCTTGCCACGGCCGCGACCGGCCAGCCGGAGACCTACATCCCCGGACAAGATGACGCGATCACGAGTCGAGTGGAGGCCCTGCTCGCCGATGGCATCACGGTCGATGAGGCCATACAAATCGCCCTGCTAAACAACCCGAGCTTCCAGGCGGCGTGGATGGACGTGGGCATGGCTCGGGCGGATTTGGTCCAGGCGGGTCTGTTTTCCAATCCCTCGCTGTTCACTTCCTTCCGACTGCCTGCCGGGGGCGGCCTGAGCAACATCGAGCTTACGATCGCGCAGAGCATTGCCGATCTGTGGCAAATCCCCGCCAGGAAAAAGGTCGCACGCGAGCAGTTGGAGCGGGCGGTCCTGACTCTCGCTCGGGAAGCCACCCAGCTCGCGGCGAATACCAAGGCCAGCTACTACCGTGCCTTGGGAGCCCAGGAGGTCCACAAGAACGCGCAAGAGAACGCGGCGATCGCACAGGAGCTGCTGGACCTGGCCGTTGCCCGGAAGCAGGCCGGGGCGGGCACGGACCTGGACATTAACCTGTCTCGCAGCGCGGTGCTGGAGGCCAACCTCAGTGTGCAGACAACCCGGCTCGCCGCCGCCTCCGCGCGGCGCGATCTGGCCACGGCCCTGGGGATTACCCAATCTGCCGACGAACTGGAATTGGCCAGCAGCCTCGCGATCCAGGCACCCAGCGAGCTAGCCTCCGACCGCCTGATCAGCATCGCGCAACAGGCGCGCCTGGACCTGCTGGCGGCACGCCGGGTCGTGAACGCGGCCGAGGCGTCGTTGCGGCTGGAATACCTGGAAGTGATTCCCAGTGTGGACGTGGGCGTGGCGATGGAGCGGGGGGCAAAGCAGCAGCAGGGTGGCAGGAATCTGCTGGCCGATACGGCTCGGGCCTCAATTGCCAATGGCGGGCTGACCGCGCCGGAGATCCAGCCCCGATCCGAACGCCAGGCTAACCGTCGCACGGACCTGATCGTTGGACCGAGCGTGGCCCTGCCGCTGCCGATCTTCGACCAGAATCAGGCCCAGATTGCCAAGGCCGCCTTTGCTCTGCAACAGGCCCGGAAGGACCTGGAGGCGAGGGAGCGGTCGGCGGTGCAGGAGATTCGCGGCGCGGCCGATCGTCTGAACACGGCGTGGGCGGTGGTTGCGTTCTACCGCCAGGAGATGCTGCCTTTGGCCGAGCGGAGTCTGGCCATGACCCGCGATTCCTACCGCGCGGGCGGCACCTCAGTGCTTGCGGTCTTAGAGGCCCAGCGGTTCCTTCTGGACGCTCGAAGGCGCTACCTGGAGGCGTTGCAGAATGCCGCCGGACTGGTTGCGGAAGTGGAATTGGCGGTGGGCCGACCGCTCTCCGAACTGATCGAGCCCCCGACCTCAAACCCTGCTACTCAGCCCTCGGAAGGAGCGATGTAATGATGAAGCGACAAGCGAAATGGGCAGGTCAAACCCTGGCCATACTGGTTGGTTCGCTGACCGTCTTCTCGGCGGGGTGCCAGCCCGCAACCACCGGCACTCTCGGGGAGTTCGTGCGCGATTTCCTGCTGAACCTGACTGCGGCCCTATTATTCTAGCGAAGATGAAAAAGCGGACGGCACGGTGGATGAACATAGTTGTGTTTGCGCTACTGGCGCTCAACGTGCTCGCAGCGGTCGTGATGCTGGTTGCGCAGCGGGCGAGCAGGCATCACGACCTGTTTGAGGATGGGACGCTTCGGGTGGAGACTTCCCCAATTGCGGGGACCCGCCTGGCCCACCCGCACGCCTATGCCGAAAACGGCAGGCTCGTCATTAAAGGCTGCGTCCAGCGGGAGCCGGGGGCCACGCTAATAGGCAGCGGGCAGGTGCAGGTATCCCTGCGCTCATCGGAGGGAACGGCACTTGAGCAGGCCGCCGCCGTGTTCTCGCTATCGCCTGATTACAGCAAGAGTTGCGCTCGATTCCGGGCCGATCTCAAGACGCTTCCCCCGAAGGGGACGACCGCCGTGCTCAGATGGGGTCTTTTCACCTCAACAGCCCCTGCTGGGCCGACGAGTTCGGGCGTTCCGAACGGCTGAGTGGCCAGCCGTGCTCGGATAGGTTAGAATGATACTCGGATTGCAGCTCAAACAGGTTGCGGGCTCTGGTGTCTAGAGCGAGGTTGAAACTGGTTTGCCGACAAAAGCCTGGTGCGATTTGGCGTTATGGAATCGATGATGCCGCGTTTGCTGGCCGATAATCTCAGAGCAGGTATGGTGGCCAAATCCGTCATTCTCACGGCGGCGATATGGACGCTGCTGTTGCTTCCGGCCTTGTGTCTGGCCGATGTGATTGAGCACCCCTGCTCGTGTACGGGAGAGTCGGACTCTTGCAGTCACGAGCAGGATTGCTCTCGTGATCCCTGCGCCAAAGTCGTCTCGGCTAACCATTCTCCTCGGGGCGAGCAGCCCGAACCTCTATGCCTCGATGCGCTGCCGGCGGATACTGCGGGCCAGGACTGGCTTCTGATCCATTCCTGTCCAATGTCTGAGCTGCGGCTCCCGCTGCACTTCGTTCGACATTACGAAACCCCTTTGCCCCTGTTGATCTGATTCATACCTGAAATCTGCCCGGACCTTATGTGGCCCTGCGCGCTATGCGGCCACGGGGTTCTCACCGCGCTGCTCACTGCACGGAATCCGCGCACGTTTTCCGGCGCAGAAGCTCTTGAGTCCACATTGCTTCAGTTGTTTGGAGTTGCTGACATGAAATCGGTTCTGATTTGCCTGGCCTTTGCAGCCTCTCCCCTGTTCCTCGCCACCGGTTGCGAGCGCAAGGGGTCGGCCGAACAGGCACCCGCCACAGAAAGCGGCCACAGAGGGGAAACCCACGCAGAGAGCCCCGCCGGAGAGGGCGCTCACAGCCACGCTGGAGGGGACGCCCAAGGCGGCAACCGAGTGGCGGTTCCTGAGTCTGTCCGCCGCAATCTGGGCATCACCTTTGCGAAAGTGGAGACTCGGGCCGTGGCTCGGACCATTCGGGTGCCGGGTCGCTTCGAGCTGCTCCCGAAAGCCCGGCGGGAATACCGGACGATGCTGAGCGGACAGGTTGAGCTGAACGTCAGCCAATACGATCGGGTTGAGCCCGGCACACTGCTGTACACGCTCGACTCGCCCGCCTGGCGGGAATTGCAGGAGAAGCTCAACGAGGCCGACGCAACCATCCACCAGGCCACCGCCCGCGTGCAGACGATGAAGCCGCTGATGGCAGCCCACAAGAAGCACGAGGAAAGCCTCCGCGAGAGCGTGGAGGTCTGGACGGAGCGGGTGCGTCAGTTGGAAAAGGGTCAAGGCTCGGGCGTGATCTCCGCCGAGACGTTCGCCCAGGCTCGCGGCACCCTGTCACAGAATCGCTCGGATCTGGCCGAAGTCCAGGAGAAGGAGGCCGAGCTGGAGGCTCGCCAGGTCGAGGTGGTATCCCAACTGTCGGCCGCACGCGAACGGATGGAACTGCTGCTGCTGAACGCCGCGTCTCTTCTTGGAATCACGAAAGATAAACTGGCCACCAGACCGGGCGAGGCGAACGGGGATTCGCACCAGCTCTGGCGGAACATCGCCAAGGTAGAAGTCCGTGCAGCCGCTCCGGGAATCGTCGATTCTCTGGCCCTGACCAACGGCTCCTGGGCCAGTGAGACGAGCTTGGTCCTGACGACCGTGCAGTCGGAGTTGATCCGATTCCGCGCCCAGGGGCTCCAGAGCGATCTGGGGCGGCTGCACAATGGCCTGCCGGCCCGCATCGTTCCACCCAAGGGCGGCAGCATTAACGTGCAGGACACGATGGCGGGAACCGTCAATCTCGGGTTGCTGGCCAACCCCGATGAGCGGACCATCGAGGTCTTCGTCACGCCGGAGCGTTTGAGTTCATGGGCTCGATCCGGCGTTGCCGCCCACCTGGAGATCGTGACCGAGGGCAGCAGCCCGGAGGAGTTGGCGATTCCAGTGTCGGCCACGATTCGAGACGGGCTGACCACGGTCTTCTTCCGCCGCAACCCCAAGAAACCGGATGAAGTCATTCGCACAGAGGGCGACTTGGGCGTCAATGATGGCCGGTGGGTCGTGATCAAGAGCGGCTTACGCGAAGGCGACGAGGTGGTCCTGGATGGAGTCTACCAGCTCATGCTGGCCTCCTCGGCGTCCGCTCAGCAGGGTGGACATTACGATTCCGACGGCACCTTCCACACGGGCTCACACTGAAAGAGGCAGACCGAGGGTTTACGAATGCTCCAGAAGGTTATTGGATTTGCGCTGAAGAATGCCGCGCTGGTGCTCATAATCGGCCTGCTGCTGACGGCCTTCGCGGTGTACCAGATTCCCCACATGCCGGTGGATGTGTTCCCCGAGCTGAACGCGCCGACCGTGGTCATCCTGACCGAAGCCGGCGGCTTGGCCGCCGACCAGGTTGAGCAATATGTCACCTTTCCCATCGAGACCTCGGTCAACGGGCTGCCGGGGACGCGCCGCGTCCGCAGCACGAGCGCCATTGGGCTGTCGCTGGTTTGGGTGGAGTTCAACTGGGGACAGGATATCTACCGCGCACGGCAACTGGTGGCCGAGCGGTTGAATGCGGTCAAGGATTCCCTCCCCGCCGAAGCCAACGCCCAGATCACGCCGGTCACCTCCATTACCGGCGAAATCATGCTGGTGGCCCTGTCTTCGCCGGACGGAACGGTGAGCGACTTGGAACTCCGGGCGTATGCAGAGTACGACCTGCGCAACCGGCTCCTGGCCGTTCCCGGCGTCTCGCAGGTGGTGGCCATCGGTGGCTCCCTGCCGGAGTACCAGGTCAACGTCCACCAGGACCGGCTGGCGCTCTACGGCCTGACCATCCAGGACGTGGTCGATGCCGCCCGCGAGGCGCACAGCATCGCCAGTGCCGGGTATCTGCCCAACGTGGAACGCCGCGAGCTGCCCATCCGGCAGACCGCGCGCGTGCAGAGCACGGCCGACATCGAGAACACGCTCATCAAGTACCACGAAGGGACCCCGGTGCTCATCGGTCAGGTGGCGAACGTTCAGCTCGGACCGGCTCTGAGGCGCGGAACGGCGGCCGAGCACGCGAAATCAGCCGTGGTGCTGAGTATCCAAAAAGCCCCTGGCACGAACACCTTGGAGCTGACCAAACAGCTCGATGCCGTGCTCCAGGACGTGAAGACGGGGCTCCCCGCAGGAATGGAACTGAACCCCGATGTATTCCGGCAGGCCCACTTCATTCAGAGATCGGTGGACAACGTCGTCCGGGTCTTGAAGGAAGCGACGATCATCGTCGTCATCATCCTCATTCTATTCCTGCTCAACGTGCGCACGACGATCATTACGCTGACCGCGCTGCCCCTTTCGCTGGCGTTCACGCTGCTGGCGATTTGGTGGTGGGGATTGTCAGTGAACGTCATGACGCTGGGCGGGCTGGCCGTCGCCATTGGCGTGCTGGTGGACGACGCCATCATCGACGTGGAGAACGTATTCCGGCGTCTTCGGGAGAGCCGGGCTCTGCCGCAATCCAAACGCAAGCCCTTCGTGCAGGTGATATTCGACGCCAGCAATGAAATCCGGCCGGCGATGGTCTTTGCCACGATCATCATCGTAATTGTCTTCGTGCCGCTGCTCTTCCTTCAGGGCATGGAGGGCCGGTTCTTCCGGCCGCTCGGCGTCACCTATATCGTCTCGATTCTCGCCTCCCTGGCTGTGGCGTTGACGGTTACGCCGGCCATGTGCAAGTTCCTCCTGCGCGGCAGGCTCCGGAGCAAGGAGGGCGGTGAGCACGCGGGACACAGTGACGGCTTTCTGGTTCGCTGGCTCAAGCGGGCCTATGAGCCGACGCTGCGGGCCTCCATCCGCCACCGCGGCCCCGTGCTTGTATCCGCCATCTGTATCACCGTGCTCGCCATTTGGCTGGGCAGTACATTCGGGACCAGCTTCCTGCCCTCGTTCAATGAGGGCACCTACACGATCTTTCTCTTCGCTCCACCAGGAACATCGCTGGAGGAGAGCGACCGGTTGGCCCGAGGTATCGAGGCACGGCTCGCCGCCATTGAAGGTGTGCGAAGCGTCACTCGCCGGACGGGCCGGGCGGAGCGCGACGAGCACGCTGAACCGCCCAGCAATTCCGAGATTGAAGTGACCGTGCTCCCCGGCCAGGATGTGAAAGAGCTGCGCCGGCGGATCGATGCCGTCCTGGCCGACGTGCCTGGTGTGAACACCACCATCGGGCAACCCATCGAACACCGCATCTCGCACATCCTGTCCGGCACGCCGGCCGCCATCGCGATCAACGTCTACGGCCAGGACCTCAATAAGCTGAGGCAGCTTGCCAAGGAAATCGAGGCCGCGCTCAAGACCGTCCCTGGCGCGCGGGACGTGACCGCCAACCGCGAGGTGATGATCGTGTCGCTGCCGGTCCAGTACCGCCACCAGGACCTGGCGGCGGCCGGTCTTACGCCCGCTTCGGCTGCGGAGCAGGTG
>BTUC01000152.1:0-15621 GCA_045863575.1 Phycisphaerae bacterium | reverse complement strand
CGGCCCGGCCAGGTTGCCGCGGTTGTCCGCGTAGACGTGCAGTTCTTCGCGGAGCGACTCAATGGCCACCTCGATATCTTCGATGATGGGATCTGACTCGTCCTGGTCCGCAAAAGTCTTCTCCTTCGTGCCGGCCACGTCGTGCTTGGACAGATAGTAGAGCTGCCGGATGCTGGCGGTCTTATCCTCATTGATTAACTGCTTGAACTTGCTCGCAATGAGGATGGTCTGCATGAACTTACGAGCCATCGAGAGGTCGAAGAACTGGCGCGACTGCTTGTTGCCGCCCATCTCGATGATGGCCTTCTTCGGATCGAAGCGGACGTTGGACAGCGCCCGCAAAGGGATGTCAAACGACGGCCCGCGCTTTTTCCCGGCGGCCGCGGCGATCGACTGGGCCATGCCCTCGATCTTCCTGGCCGTCACCGCGGACCTGCCGCTGAGCTTCACGGGCTTGGAAGAGCCGCTGACAGGAGTCTTGGTTTTAGATGCTTTCTTGGCCACTGTTACTCCGTGAATCTGGCGTTCAACGATTCAGGCACCGAAAAGGAAAAGCCTGATCTCCAGTAGGTTCAGCCATCCGGGTTCGCCCGGATGCTCTCCAAACGCGGACGTAATTCCGGCGGAACCTGAGCCGCCAAGGCATCATCGATCAAGCCGACACCCAGCAGATCGCGAATATGGACGCGGTCTATGTCACGAAACGCAATCAGTTTCAGAATCAACAGCTCACGCAACTGGATTGCCTCCACGCCATCGGGGCTTCGGATCCCTCTGACTATCGGAGGCGCCGGATACGGATCGCTGGGCCTGATCCTTTCTCCGGCGAAGATCAAGTGTACCGCTCGACTGGGCACTGGGTCGGCTTTTTCCAGGAACATCGTCACGCCGTTTACCTCCGCCAAATCAAAGCCGGCGGAAGCCATGGCCTGCTCGGCCTTCTGCAAGTCGGCGCGATTGAGCAGCACATCCACATCCTTGGTGTTGCGGATGGCGCCCTCGTCACGACTGCCCACCCAGACGGCCACCGCGTTGCCGCCGATGACCGCGTAAGGCACGCCAGCTCCCTCGAGAGCGCGACATGCCTTGAGCATTCGCTCATGCACTTTCTCAACCGCGCGTTCAGCCCTCATGATCCACTCCATGGGGATCCTGACAGACTGGATCGGAATATCTACTTCGGGGATTCTCATCTACCCGCTTACGCCCGCAAGTGCGTTCGCTCCTCCAGCAGAAGCTTATAGAGCCCCCAGCTCATATCGTGCAACACATGGCCATTATATCCACTTCAGGCGGAGACTTTCGCCTGCTCGGGGGTGGACGGCTCGTTCCCGGCGCTCTGCTCGTTAAAAAGTCCCCCGGCCGGCGGCTCCGTACTCCGGTCCACGACCACGGTGTTCTCGCCCAGTTCCGCCTCGACCTCCGACTGCTTGCGCAGCACCCGGCCGTGATCGTCGAGTTGCTCGTCCGCGCGGGCAGTCACCTTGTGAGCGATGGCCATCAGGTTGGCCAGCAGCTCGTCGGGCTTGATGTCGGACTTGATGGCGTGACAGGCCTCCACCACTTCCTTGACGTAGCGCTCAAAAACGCTTCGCCGCTCACCCTCGTAGCGCATCTTGCGGCGACGGTTGAGGAACGCCGCCAGCTTCCGGCCGCATTCCTGCAGGCCCAGCTTGATCTCCGCGCGGATCTCGTCGTAGTCGGCAATGGCCTCCTTCGATTCGGAGGTGAACGGCACCCACACGCTGGCCATGTGCACCATCACCACCAGCGGTGCGGCCGGCATGGCCCCCGAGCTCTGCGACAGGCCGTAGCGCCGCCAGTCCATGTCCACCACGCTCTTGAACACGCAGCAGGCGGACTGCTGGTAGAGCAGCGGCACGCGGTTGGCGAAGCGAATGACCCGCGAGGTCGGCTGGCTCGGCTCCTTGGGCACGACCACCTTGCCCCGGCGGATCTTGACCGTCTGCTCCTGTTCCTCTTCGGCCGACTTCATCTTCGGATCGCTGCCCAGATCCCCGCCAAAGGCCAGCCCCACCTCGATCTGGAACGGGTTGCCGCGGTAGACGGCCGGCGGACGGGTCGTGGCCGTGAAGAACTCCGCGCGCACACCCTTGAGCAGACCGGTCAGGATCTGCTCGGCGCCGATCGGGGCCAGGCAGTTGGTGGGCGGAGCCATCAGCCGGGTGTCCTGGATCGCCTGGTAGAGCTTCTCCGCCTCCTGGCGGGCGATGCGCTTGGGATGCGCGCGCGTATTGAGCTTCGCCTTGTTGCAGATCTCCTCGGCCACCTTGGGGCCCACACGGCAAAAGTCGGTCTGCAGGAACCCGGTCAACCAGTGCGAGTTGGTTTCCTGCAGCATCTTGATGAGCATGCCCAGCTCGACGCCATACGGGTGCGGCTTGATCGCTTCCGTCTGAACAGGAGTCACCTCCGTGCCGCGATCGAATACCTGCTGCGGGCCGGAGGGCGGCGTGTAGACAAACCGCGCGTGCGGGTTGGCGATGGCCGTCTGCTCCATGTACTCATCCACCGACTGGCGGCCCTTGTTGTACGATGCCACCAATTCGATCTCGACCATGGTCCCGTGCGGCCACTCCACGTCGACTTCCTGGTCTTTGACGATGTGGGGCTCGTTCTTCTTGGTGTCGATCTGAATTTCGTAGTAATGGGCCGGCTTTTTGGGCGATGTGCGCGAGGTGATCTTCACACTCTTGCCGGTGGTCAGCAGACCATACATGCCGGCCGCCGAGATGCCGATGCCCTGCTGCCCGCGCGACATTTTGAGCCGGTGGAACTTCGAGCCATAGAGCAGCTTGCCAAACACATTGGGGATCTGCTGCTTGACGATGCCCGGGCCGTTGTCGCGAATACTGACGCGGAAACGCTCTTCGCCGACCTGCGTGAGGGTCACATGGATATCCGGCAGATGGCCGGCCTCCTCGCAGGCGTCGAGCGAGTTATCCACGGCCTCCTTGACGGTCATCAGCAGGGCTTTCCGCTTGTTGTCGAAGCCCAGCAGGTGGCGGTTCTTGGCAAAAAACTCCGACACCGAGATATCGCGCTGGAGCTTGGCCATCGACTCGGCCGTGGCCGCCACCGCCGGTTTGGACTTCCGCCGCGGGGCTGGCGAATCCGTCAGGCGCGGTTTGGCCACTGCCGGAGCCGTCGGCGTCGGTTTTGCCGCCGGTGACGACTTCGCCGCCGTCGGTTTCTGGGACCGCTTCCCGGAGCCGCCCTTCTCAGCCGCCGACTCCCCGGCAAATCCAAGCGTCAACTGCCCCGAATTCGAGGGTTTCGTCTTTTTCATTGTGGGATTGGCCATCCTTGCCTGATCAGCTATAGCCCTAACAAGAACCTTATTCTAGACCCTCCGGAGGCTCCTGCCAAGGACTGGTTGACCGGATTCCCCCAACCCGCTGATCTGATTTAAACCTGTTGTCCACAAAAACTTATACCACCAACCATCGCATCCGTCAGGCGGGCCCGGCCATATCAACTCGCTGACCGGTAACCTGCGGTTATAATCATCGGCCATTGACGGTTTCGGGCGACAGCCCGGCCGATCTGGAAGCCGGGGGGAGGATAGCACATGAACCACCATCGAATTGCGCCGACCCTCCTCGCGAGCATCGTTCTGGCCGTGACCGGGCCGGCGGTCCCCGTAGCCGCTCAGACCGGCGGATCTGCTGAAACCGACAGCCCGCTGGGCACCGCAAAGGCTATACCGACCATCGCTTGGCAGCAAGCGGGGGATTTTCTGGAAAGGGAAGTCTTCCTCGTCGGGAAGATCGTCCGCACCGGCCAGAGCCGCACCGGCCACGTGTTCCTGAATTTCGACCGGGATTTCCGGAACACGCCGACACTGTTCATCTACAGCGACAATGTGAAGCGTTTCCCTCGGCCGCCGGCGAAGCTGTACCAGGGCAAGATGGTGAAGGTCCGCGGGTTTCTGTACCAACATGGAGGAGCGCCGAACCTGTCAATCACGTCACCCGAGCGGATTGAAATACTTCCGGACGATTCGCCGCTGCCGCTGGTTAACAAGCCCAGCGATGTCGGTCGCCGGGTGATCGGCGATCCGGTCACGATCGGCTTGTTCAACGTCCTCAACCTGTTCGACAACGCGGACGACCCCTACCGCGGGGATGAAATCACGCCACCCAAGCCGATCAAAGGACTCCAGGCGTTGGCGCAGGCAATCCGCGAGCTGAACGCTGACGTGCTGGCCCTTTGTGAGGTCGAGAATCGGGGCGCCTTGCAGCAGTTCGTCCATGCCTACCTGTCAGACGAGGATTATGAAGTGGTGCTCTTCGAGGGCAACGACGTGCGCGGCATCGACGTGGCCGTGCTGTCCCGCCTGCCCGTGGGTCCGGTGACATCCCACCGCCACCTGCGCCTCCCGACGGCTGATGGAGGAACGACTCAGTTCCAGCGCGACCTGCTGCAGGTGCGCATCGAGCCGCCGGGGGCCAAAGCCTTTGATGTCTTCGTCGTCCACTTCAAGAGCAAGGGCGGTGAGGAGGACGGCGCCGACATCCGCCTCGCGGAAGCACAGGCGACCCGCCGCGTGCTCGATGACCTGCTCGGGCGCGATCCCCAGGCAGAATTCGTGATCTGCGGCGACTTCAATGACACCATCGACAGCGAGCCGCTGAAGGCGGTGATCGGCACCGGCTCGGGAGCTTTGAGGACTTTTGTGGACGACCTGCCGTCTGATCGCCGCATCACCTACAACCAGCCGCCCCACCTGTCGATGATCGATTTCATCCTCGCCTCGCCCTCAATGGCCCGACGATACGTTCCGAAAACCTACGCCATCGTGCCCGGATCACCCGACACGACCGGTTCGGACCACAACGCAGTGGTGGCGAAGTTCAAAATCAAGTGACCGCCCTTCTCCATAGGGCGTGTGCCACTGCCCTGTGACTGTGAGCAGTGCTGTTAGTTGAAAGAAGCACACGGGGCGTCCAAACACTGCTGACCCGCCTGCGCGAACGCGCTTCGGCGTGGCGAGCACAGCAGTGGCACACTCGCAACGGACGGACACGCGTACCTGCTCGGTGCGTCTGACCGCCAATCGGATACGGTACACTGCCATGCGATACAAAATCTGTCGAATTCTTGCTGTTCCAGCGGCCCTGATTATCTCGACGGCTTGCGCGGATCCTCACCCGCCGCCTGGTCGCGGGCACCCGGATGCAAAGCACACCGGGGAAGACCATCCGGTGACTCGGCCCGGCGCAGCAGATACGTTCCCATTCGAAAGCGAAGGGCTAACGATTCGCAGGATAGCCGCCGCCCAGCGCGCCGATTGGCCGGACGGCGTAGAGCGAATCGAGTATGCGAGCGCGATCGATGGCCAGACGGACTGGGCGCTGGCCCTGCGGCCCACGCGCGGCGACACGTGGGTGGTGCACATCCACGGCCATGGCTCCAAGGGGGACCAGATCTTCACCCGCCCGGATATCCGCGACGGCTGGCTGCCCGTTTACCGGCGGCACGGCTTTGGCGTATTGGGCGTGAACCTGCGCGGCAATGCCTGGATGTCACCGCCGGCCGCAGCCGATCTGCACGCACTCTTGAAATTCATGCGTTACCACTACGCGGCCAGGCGCTTTCTGTTGATCAGCGGCTCAATGGGGGGAACCAGCAATCTGATCTACGCCACGCTGCACCCGGAGGACGTCGCCGCGGTGATCGCACTGTGCCCGGCCAGTGACCTGGCCACGTATCATCAATGGTGCCGGGAGCGATCTGAACCGCCGGTCCTCCGCGAGATTGCCGACGCCATCGAAACCGCCTACGGCGGGCCGCCCGATCGCCGGGAAGAAGCCTACGACGCGCACTCCGCTCTCTTGCACGCCGAGCGGCTGACCATGCCCGTATATGTCGTCCACGGCTCCGATGATGCGATTATCCCGGTCGAACAGGCGCGGGGGCTCGCCGCGGCGGCGGCAGGACGAGAGACGTTCGATTACCTGGAAGTTCCGGGAGGAGACCACGAAACGCCACTGAGCCTGATGGAGCCAGGGCTGAAGTGGATCCTGCAGGTCCTGGGAGAACTATGACCCCCCGTCCTCCGCGGTCATGCCGGCGAAGAACGGCTCGCGCATGCCCGGCCAGGCCAGCCGCGATCGCTCACCGGCGGGTCCACGCAGCGCGCGCAGGGTTCGCTCCAGGGTCAGATCGATGCTGAACTGCCGACGGACATCCTCACGCCCCTGCTCACCCAGCCGCCTACACAACGCTGGATCGGCTTGCAGCACGGCCAGGGCGTCGGCCAGCTCCCCGGCCGTGAATCCCTGAAGCTGCCAGCCGTTGCACAGGTGATCGATCTGTTGCCGGGCCCCGGCCGTCGGCGTTCCCACCACGGCGCGCGTGCAGGACATGGCTTCGGCCAGCGCCAGGCCGAACGATTCCGTCGAGCTGCACAGCACAAAACCATCCAGAGCACTGCAGAACGCGGGCATGTCCTCGACAAAGCCGAGAAAGCGAACCGCGTGCTCGATCCCCAACCTCTGCGACAGCTCGACCAGCAGTTTCCGCTGTGGCCCCTGCCCGGCCACGACCGCAACGGCCGGAACGCCACGGCCGCGGAGCAGCGCCGTGGCCTCGATCAACAGATCGACGCCCTTGCCGTCCACCAGCCGTGCGGACGTGCCCACGACGAAACTGTCTGCCTCTGGAAGGTCCCACGCCGCGCGGAGTCTCTGGCGCTCCGCCTCATCGAAGCGAAACGCCTCGCAGTCCACGCCGTGGGGGACGACGCGGATCCGATCCCGATGCACCCCCTGCCATCGGGCCACGCGCTCCCGATCGGCGGCATTCAACGCCACCACCGCCGATGCAGCGGCCGCCGCCGCGCGGTGCCGCAGAGCCTGGGGAACACGCCACCACTGCGGCCCTTCCACCCGGCCCCCGAACCACTTGGGCGGCAACTGGCGATGATCCTGACCGTCGACCATCTGCTGCACCCAAACGGAGGGCAGGCCGGCATACCGGGCCAGCCAGCAGGTCGCCCAGAAGCTCGGCCGGCCGGACGCGTTGATGATCAATCCATCGGGCCGCGTGGCTTGAAGGAATCTGCGGAACATACGCAGTCTTCCCGATTTGGTAAGCAGGCAGCCCGGTACGTGTACCGGTATGCCGGCTTTTCGGGCCGAGTCGAAAACGTCGCCAGGCGTCCCGGGCCAAGGCAGCCAGCAGATGCTCGGATCGATGCCCCGACGGCGGGCGGCCAACGCCATGGACACGATGTACCGTTCAGCGCCACCGAAGCTACCTGCGTCGGTGACAAAGGCAAGACTCTGAATTTCGCGTCTCATGGTACTGTCAACCTCTTTGCTAAACAGGTCCACCGAAAGCCAAAAGCAACGAGCCGCGGGCTTCAGCCCGCGCGGCCGCTCGAACTGGTAGAACGGTACTTTACCTGTTGTGTGGACCTATTTAGCAGGATGATTCGCGTGACGTCTGAGTGAGAACGTCGACGTGCGAAAGTGAGCACGTAGGAAAGTGGGAAAGTGGGAAAGGGATTGGTCCTCAAAGAGTCTTCCACCCGCATATTCTCACCCTCGGGATCGAAACACATGTTCTTGCTTCGCTTCCGTTTCGCCGATGCCCGTCGGGACGCCCTCTCGTGGGGCGGCCAACCGCTCGGCGACGTGCGTGCACCTGCTCACTGAGTCGCAAGCACCAGAGTGTTGACGGCGAGCCCCTCTTTCTCACCTTCACACTTTCGCACGTTTACACCCCTCCCCTTCACGCTTTTCACCTTCGCACATCGTTCCCTGCGCACTTCATGCTTCCATCCGCACGCCTTGGCGATGCACTCCGCGAACTTGGCCGCGACTGTGCGTCGGTCGTAGCGGTCCATTTCCGACCACTCGCGCCGGCACGTCAGTCGCCCCGCGAACCAGTCACCGATGATCTGTTCCATAGCCACCGCAACGCGCGATACGTCCTCCAGCGGAGCAACGGTGGAAGCCCCCGCTGAGAGAACAATCCTGGCCGTATCACCGTGTTCGGGTGCGAGTGCCAGGACGTGCACCGGCAGCGCGAGCAGTTCAAAGGTCTTGCCCGGCACGCTGAGCCGGCCGTGGCGACAGTCAGGCACCACGACTACGCTGCATGCGGCCTTCTGCAGGAGCCGCAGGGCCGCGCCGTGATCGAGGTAACCTGCCAAGTGCAGCCACTCGGGGCTTTCGCGCTGCCAGCGGCGCCGTTGCTGGGCGTCGAGCGTTCCCGCGATGACCAGGCGAACACGGCCGTGCCATTCCAGGTGGCGGTCGAGCACCGTTCGCAGCGGGTCCACCAGGCGGTCGAGCTCGCGACGCCCGTACAAGGCGCCGGCTGCGACGAAAGTGCAAACTGGTTCACGCGGATGCGACGGCGAGTCGAGGTTCAGGTGCGTGCGCAGATCGGCCCGATCGAAACCGTTGGTGATGGCTCGAATGGCATCGAAACGCCACGGATACCTGGCCCGCAGATCGGCCGCGAATGACGGGCAGGTGGTAACGACGGCCGTCGCTCGCTTCAGGATGATCCGCTCCAGTCGGCGCATGTGCTGCTGCTCACGCTGGGCGGCGGGCGTCCGGTCAAAATCGCTGACCAGCGGGTCGCGCAGATCGGCGATCCATGGCAAGCCGGCAGCCGAGACCATCCGCAGAGCCACACGATGCACGAAGTGCGGCGGGCCCGTCGAAATCACGGCATCGAACGGCTCGCGCCGATGCCGCCTCAGGGCCGCTTCGGCGGCGGTGCTCACCCAGAGCGCCTCCCCCGCGCCCAAGCCGGCCAGAGTCGCTCCACGGACCAGCCTCCAGTAGACGCGATCTTCCAGCCATCGCGCGTCTGTTTCCGAGCGATCAGAGCGACCGATTCCTCGAAGGAGCCGCTCGGCTGTCCTTCCAACCCTACCGGCCACGCAGGCCGGTTCCCAGCCGGCCACTCTGTGTACGCGGCACGCAGCGGGCACGTCGTCTAACAGCAAAGCATCGGACCAGGGAAAACGCTCATGTGCGGCGGTCATGACTTCAACCGACCAGCCCAGCTCATGCAGATACTTCGCCAGCTTGGCCGGCCGTTGCACCGCGCTGCCACCTGTGGGAGGGAAGCTATAGCTGAGCAGCAGCACCCGGGCGTTGCGGGCCGGCAGCGAGACAGAGGCATCCCGCTGGACCCACTGCGACCAGCGTTCGGCGGTCCGCGCCCGGCGCGGTGATGAACAGGTCGACACAGCGGGCAAAGCACCGTTCTCCCCGTTCGAGCGGCCGCGCGGGCTGAAGCCCGCGGCTCGTTGTTTTCGGTTTTCGGCGGACCTATTCAGCCGGCAACGTCGCTCTGCATGTACGGCACCCGGGGCACGTTGTTCGATCGGTGAGCTTTCACCGAGCAACCGGGCGTAAACTTCCCCTACCGGCGCCAGCACGCGGTCCCAACGGTGTCGCTCGGCATGGGCCTTGACGGCCCGTTCGTCAAACTGCACCGCACCGGTGAAGAAATCACGCAACGCCTCGGCGATGGCTTCCGGCGAGGCATCGCGCGACAAGAAGCCGGACTCATTCTCGGCCACCGCCTCGGGAGCCCCGCCCCATCGGCCGGCCAAGGAAGGCGTCCCGGCCGCCGCCGCCTCCAGGTAGACAATCCCGAACCCTTCCACATCGCCGGGCATCGGCCGGGGAACCAGCACGAACAGCGAGGAGGAAGCATAGAGCTCGCGCAAGGCTTCATCGCTGACCCGCCCCATGAAACGGACACGATCGGCGACGCCCAGCTCACAGGTCAGCGCCTCCAGCTTCGGACGCAGGGGCCCTTCCCCGACGACGCAGTATTCGAGATCGAGCTGCTCCCCCACCTGCGCCACCGCCCGGATGCAGCCGTCCACATTCTTGCGAAGATTGGCGGTTCCGAGGTTGCAGACAGTCAGCAGGCGCCGCGGGTGACGCACCGAGCGGGTCCCGGCCGTGGAGTCTGCCGCCGGCACATCCACCCCGTTGGGCACCACCTGTATGTGGCCAACACTGGGGTATTCACGGCGAAACAATCGCGCCGAGAACCGGCTGCAGGTCAGTACCTGGTTCACGCAGCGCAGCACGCCCGCATGCAGTGCCCGCCGGACCGGCCGGGAAGCGACCAGCCCCGCCCCGCGCCACAGGAACGGCAGCCGCTCCATCTTGAACTGCACCCAGGGGGTCAGGAAATCCGTCCCGTGCACCGTCAGGACGAACGGCCGGCGAAGCACCGCCAGCGGGGCGTATCCGAAATTGACCGAGTGCCAAAGGTCCATCCGCTCGCGGGCCAGGATGGGCAGATCACGAGCCAGATCGGTGGTGAGTACGGGGTGCACGTTCCGATCAGCCGTAGCCTTCGTATTGGCAAAGACATGTACCTCGTATCCGCGGACCGCCAGGTAATCCGAAAGGGCCAGCGCGTACGTGGCCATGCCGCCCACGAAGGGAGGATAATCGTAGGCGATCAGCCCTATCCGACGACGTCTGGACAACGCAGCTCCTGCAACTGCCCTGCCTGCGGGCATCCGATAATCATCCCCTGTTCATGAATATCGGCGGTTCCCGGGTGAAGTTGAGGCTCTAGCGGGTCCACGGGAGTCCAAACTCCGAGAAGCGAATCGACCCCACCCCTGAACCGGTCGGCTGTGCCACGATAATCAGATCGAATTGGGTCGTTTCGAATGGGTGGCTGGCACCTGTCATTCGGGATAAACTACCCCCATGAACGACTATTGTCCGGACTGCGGAAATCGGTTCACGGAGCCTCGCGATCTCACGAGCCTGTGGCTCCGCTTGCTGGAGTGTCCGATTGGCTGCGGCCATTTCCTGGAAATGGGCGACTCGCGGTGGATTTATCCGCTTCAGCGGCTTGAGCCTGAGGCCGCAAGAGGAATGCTGGATGCGCCGGCGGATGCCATCAAGGAGGCTCGCGCTCACATCCAACAGGTTGACTACAAGACCATCTCGATCGTCGCGTTCGAGGAGGCGCTGAGAAAAGACTGAGCGCCCACCGTACCTTGAGGATCTTTCCCGGGAAATGCCCCTCACCCACACTCGCCGCAGCAAGGGCGTTCGCAGTCAGCAGCCATCGGGACAGGCCATCGGGACAGGCACTGCTTCCTTCGGTCGCCCGCTACGTCACGTCCAGTGTGCCTCTCGGTTGACGAACGGCCCGCTGACCCCGGCCGGTTGATTTTGCATCTGCCATCGGCCCTTGGTTCGAGGGTGCCTGGGCCCCGGCTGCCCCGTGGACGGCCGCTTGGGCCGAAAATCAGTCAACAAGGACTCCCGACCTCTGATACCATTCCCGACGTTAGTCACAGGCGCGGCAACGCAGCGCGGCCGAATCCCAGCGCCGTCGTGGAGCGGCTGCCGGCCATGCGGCGGGCTGTCATCGTAAACAGGTAAGGTGGCCCCTGCTTATGCGGTGAGTTCGATTGACCAGTCGCATGGTCCTCGATATAAACATCTGTGAATTGAGTAGATATGAAGATCTGCGGTCTCGAAGGCCTTTGCGTGTTTGGCTTCGGTTTGGTATACTGTTGACGGCGATCCGCAGGACTCCAAATGGCGCAATCATCATCGATTGAGTGGACCGAGGCGACCTGGAACCCCGTCGTGGGGTGCCGGAAGGTCAGTTCGGGATGCGCCAACTGCTACGCCGAACGCATGGCCAAACGACTCGCGGCGATGGCCGAGGCGGATGAGGCGGCTGGGCGCAACCCCGGCAAGAAGGCAGCCTATCTGCACGTCATCAACCGTCGCGGCCGGTGGAACGGCGAAGTTTACTTGGACCATTCCGCCGTCGAAGCACCGCTATCTTGGACCACTCCGCGCGTCATCTTCGTCAACTCGATGAGTGACCTGTTTCACGAGGACGTTCCCCAGGATTTCGTTCAGGCCATCTTCGACGTAATGAATCGCTGCCCGCAGCACACGTTCCAGGTGCTCACCAAACGGCCTGAACGGGCACGGGACATGTCAAGCCGGTTGCGATGGTCAACGAATATCTGGATGGGCACTAGTATCGAGAACGCAGTGGTGACGGACCGCGTGCGCCATCTCGTCAGGACGCACGCGAAAACCAAGTTTCTGTCCGTGGAGCCGCTGCTTGGTCCGATCCCTCGCCTCCCGTTGACCGGGGTTGATTGGGTGATCGTCGGAGGCGAGTCTGGCCCGGGAGCCCGGCCGATGGATCTCGGGTGGGTTCGTCAGATACGCGACCGGTGCGTTGCTCGTGATGTGCATTTCTTTTTCAAACAGTGGGGTGGGATCGACAAGAAAAAGACGGGCCGGGTACTTGATGGACGAACATGGGATGAGATGCCCGAACTGGCGGCAGCAACATCGAGGTAATTGGCAATGCCTGATCCCAAGGGAACCGTGTACGACGCCGAACCCCACACCCGAGCCAAGCACAACATTCTCCGCGAGTAC
Organism: Phycisphaerae bacterium; assembly: GCA_045863575.1. Taxonomy (GTDB): domain Bacteria; phylum Planctomycetota; class Phycisphaerae; order UBA1845; family PWPN01; genus JAAXZI01. The sequence goes on along the minus strand of BTUC01000152.1, from coordinate 3,172 downwards.
CTGAAGCGATGGCTTCCGATTTTGGCACATCAATCACAGATTATTCGACGCACCGATGGCCGCCTGCTATATGTGGATGGCTTCGCCGGGGCGGGCGAATACACGGACAATATCCCAGGTAGTCCGCTCGTGGCGATTGAGACCGCCCTGAATCACTCGCATGACTTTCCGATTCCAGTCCATATTACGCTGATTGAACTGCGCCAGGATCGCGCTGAACACCTGCAGCGCCTCGTGGCCTCGAAGCGTGCGGAACTGCCGCAGTCACGGAAGATCGTAATACAGGATCCGATCGAAGGCGACTGCGAGGAGGTTATAACTGCAATCATCGCTGAACAGGAGCGAAAACATGAACGACTGGGGCCAGCGCTGTTCTTCCTCGACCAGTTCGGCTATTCATCTTTTTCAATGAATCTGATCGGCCGGATTCTTCGCCACGATGTGTGCGAGGTGTTCTCCTACCTCAACTGGAACCTCCTGCACCCGTTCATGTCAGATCCGACCAAGGAGGTCGGCATCACAAGGGCGTTCGGCGGAGACGAGTGGAAGGAAGTTGTAGGGCTATCGGGAAAGGCAAAGGAGGATCACTTCCGCGAGATTTATCTCAATGCCCTCAGTGAACGAGCGGGGGCCAAGTACAAGTACCCGTTTGCCATGCGGGACCGGCATGACCGCGTGATCTATTGGTTGTTCTTCTGCACGAAGAACATCCGCGGGCTGGAAGAGATGAAGCGGGCAATGTGGACGGTGGACCGGTCGGGTGGGTTCGAGTTCTCGGATAAGCACGCAGCTCAGCTCGGAACCCTCTTTACGTATGGCGACGATGCGTTGGCGAAGGATCTTGCCGCATCGCTCGAAGGACGAGCCATGACCATCGGCGAAGTGCAGGAATATGCTCTCGTCAACACACCTGCATGCAATTTCAAGAAGGCACTCAGGATCCTTGAACGGGGCAAGGGGTTGGAAGTGATCAATCCGCCCGCAGGCCGACGCAAAGGCTCATTCACTGATGAGCGGATGCGGGTTCGATTTGGGGTTAAGCCCGCCTGAAACGTCGGCATTCCTACGTCGATCAGACCTCGTCCCGGGAGATGCGGCCTGGTGTCAAGAGGCGCCCACAACCAGCCACCTGGAGGCGCCTGAAACACAGCCACTTTGAAGCAACCAAGGTTCGCCTCGGCCTGCCCGCTTGCATGTTGCTCGCGGCGTCCAGCCTCGCGGCGGACGCACCGGCCAGGCGGACAGAGCGGGCAGCCACGCCGGCCGGCTGGCGGCAGGTTCCTTTTGTACAGGCTGCCACACGCCACCGCTTCGGCCCGCTCCACGAGATCCGCCCGCAGAACGTTGACTGCTACATGGCGCCGTACCGTGAGCAGAGGCACGGTGCGGCGAATTCCCCGATCCAGATCTGCGAATCACCGGTTGGAAACCGGTGCCACGCCTGTCGGGCATTCAAGACCTCGGCACGGACAGTGCCGTACCGGGGTCTGCGTGCCGCGAAGAGGCCACCCGGTTCTTTCAGCGCCTGAGCACGTAGAAAACGTAGCCGTACCAGGCACCGTACCGGCGATAGATATCGATCTCCATCTGGATCTTCTCGATCATCTCCTGCCGCTGGGCATCACCGGCGTGCCGGTCGCGCAGCAGGCGCAGTCGCGACTCCAGCGGATCGTAGAATTCGACCGTCCACGCCGATTCGGGCAGGATGAAGTGCTCCAGGAGCGTGTACCCGCAGGAGCGCATGGCCTCGAGGTTGGAATCGATGCCGGAGATCACCGGGTAAGCGCCTTCCAGGAACTTACGGCACTCGGCCGGTGCATCCGGCCTGAGCCAGCAGAGTTCGGTCACCGCCAGGAACCCACCTTCCGCCAGCCACGGACGGCACCGGGTGAGCCCTTCCCGGAAGCCCATGCAGAACAGTGCCCCCTCCGACCAGATGACGTCGAAAGCGCCGTCGCCCGGCTCAAAGGTCCGCATGTCCTGAAGGGAGGCCACGATCCTGCCGCCAACACCGGCGGCCTCGGCCCGCCGGCACATTGCGTCGAGGAAGGGCTGATGGTTGTCGATGGCGAGGATCTCACCATCCACGTGCCGGGCCAGGACCAGCGTCTGGGCACCCGTACCGCAGCCCAGGTCGAGAATTCTCAGCTCACGCTGCGGGTGCGGAGGCTGGTCTGGGTCCCTCGCGCGCAGCACGGTGTTCAGTGCTCTCAAGGTCGAAGCCTCTGTTCCCGGCCCGAGCCGGCACAGAGAACAGTGGAACATCTCATGGAAGAACTGCATCTTTTCCTGTTCGTTCACGTCTGTAGTCCTTTTCCAGGCGCACGGCCGTTCAGACGATGCGCCGCACACATTCGCTGCTTGACTATCGAAGGTTGATGTCGTGGGGAAGCAGTTGACGGGGCGAAGCTGCGGCGCGCAGAAGCACACGTCCGTACGTGACGGCCGTTGCAGGCAGCGGGCAGCTTCGTATCAGGCAGTTACCATCAGACGGCCATTATACGCGCGGGGCAGGCCAGGTCAATCGATCGCCTCGGGGCCTGCGGCGGTTGCACCCGTTGCAAAATCAAAATCAGCAAACAGAAAATCAGATTATCGGGTAGAGTCGAGACACCGCGCGGTGGTGTAGGGTGAGCCTGTACATTTCCCGGCTCTTTCGTCTGCCAGTGCCTCAACAGCCCGCCCGTGCTCCGTTTCGTGTCCCGCTCATCGAACCCTTGCCAGGGCTGAATGCCCGATGGACACTCATGGCCGGGGACGGCGGGGCAGAGCTGACGGACACCCGAAATCGGGCGCTGCCACACCATGAGTTTTCTAAACCGCCGGTTTAGAATTCTCACATGCGATTCGTCCACCGCGCCATCATCCTCCACATGCGCGGGCCGCCGCGTACACCGGCTCCATGATCACTCGTCATCGAAGGTCAGCCCGACGGCCATCGCCTCTTCGATCAAAACCACGCACAAGCCACAGCGAGCGGTGATTCTGTCGCCCCTACGGGGCTCCGACAGGAAGTCAAACGCCGGTATCCCAGGGCTGCGGCGGGCGTGCCCTTGACACGCCGGAGCACGCGATGCGTGCTTGCCGCAGGCACCCGGCCTTCGGCCGGCCGGCGTGTCAGAGGGTTGCGCCCGCCGTCACCCTGGGCTACCTTCTGTCGCCCCTGCCGGGG
>BTUC01000151.1:0-15630 GCA_045863575.1 Phycisphaerae bacterium | reverse complement strand
GCCCACTTTCTCACTTTTCCACTTTCACGCTTTCTTGCCCACTTTGAGCCAGCTCCTACTCCGCGCAATCCGGGTCGGCCGGCTCGTCCGGCCCGCTGATGCAGCGCTGGAAGAGGCCGAAGTCCTCCAGATCCACATCGCCGTCGCCGTCGAGGTCACCCACCTCGGGCAACGCACTGGCGACCTGCGGCCCGCTGAAGCTGACCTGGAACTCACCAAAGTCCTCGAGATCCACGTCGCCATCCATGTCATAATCGCCGGTGATCACCGGCACGATGATATTGGCGGCATCGAGGCCGAAGTTGGCCGCGTCCTCGATGGGGGCGAATTTCGAGACCAGCGCGAGGTTTCTCATGACCACACGCCCGGTCGTCGACAGCAGATCGCCATCACTGATCCAGCCGAGCCTGGCATCGTAGAAGCCCAACTCAGTCGAGAACCAGATCTCTGCATTGGCCCGTAGAGCGATGACATCCAGTCCGTAATGCTCGGGCTGAGGACCTTCACCGATGACCGTGGGTTCAAAGTTGCGCAGCAGTTGGGCATTGCGGGCCACGATGTATCCACGGCTGGACAACAGATCGCCGTGAGTCACGCGAACGTTGAGCCTGCGGGAGAAGAAGTCCTTTTCCGTTGAGTACAGGAAGCCTCGGTTTGCTCCACGGGCAATCGCATCCAGGCCCAGATCCCCGACGTGGCCGGTCAGGTCGGCGGAGTTCAATGGCGCCGGCACAAACCGTGCGACGAGTTGCTCGTTGGTCTGTACCACGGCCCCGCGCTCGGACAGCAAGTCACCGTGTTTGAGCCAGACTCCCAGCGTCTCACTCCACATCTGCGCGTTCTGCTCTTCGAAAGAGAACCAGACGGCCCGCCGGGGCCCCAGCATCACGGCATCCAGACCCAGATCGGGCACGACCGGCATGATGCCCAGGTGTCGCGTGAGATCACGATTCCGGCGGACGATATGGCCACGGGCGCTGAGCAGATCACCCGCGCTGACCGGAACCGGCGTGTTCGCGTCGCCGGCGGCCGGCAGACCGGCGGCATGGAAGCCGATCTCCGTAGAGAACCAGATGTCCACCGGAGGCGGCGGCAGAGGCACCTCATAGGCATTGATGCGCAGCGTCATCATCCCATCGGGAATATTGCCGTTGCTGCCCTCAATCCTGAGGACCGGAGTCGTGGCCGCATCGCTGACCAGCGCCAGAATACCTTGCAGGTATACCGGTTGCGGCACCGGCAAGAGTCCATCGGGCGTCGTCAGGTGCAACTGGAGCCGGATGTTGCTGGTCGCCACGTTCCAGATGCCCGTCGATTTCTCCGCGGGATCCTGGATCATGTGCAGCGGCCTGGGCAGTGCGGGGTGGTCCTCCGGCACCGGGTCAAAGGCAGTCAGGCTGGCGCCATCGACCGACAGGCCCACCCAGCCGGGCGCAGGCCCGAGCGGTGTGGGCACGTCCGGGTCGCCGAGAAACAGCCGTATGGAGCCGCTCAACGGAGACCTGACCCCGCCGGCGAAGAGGGAGAACTCAACTTCGCTCTGGCTGGGGTCAAGAACGAAATGCGTGTGACGAGGCAGACGATTGGTGAGCACGGCAGCCTCGTCGGCAGCCCAAGCGGGTGAGACGAAACCCACCAGCAGCCCGGTAACCCCCACGGAAAGCACCACGCGAGCGAGACATCGAGTCGAAACCATGATGGTCCTCCTCTGACGCGAGGCAAACTGAACTTGGAACTGTATGTCGACATACCCGTTGGCCGTCCGACGCACCGGTCACGGGCGGTAACGACTTCGAGGCAGTTGCTGGCTGTTATAAATTTACAGCGCTACCGAGTGTCCGTCAAGCTGCTTCGGTAACCCCGCGAGCGGGAGCTACCTCTTTGGAGGGAACAACGCCGCAGTAGACGGAAAATTGCCGGCAGTGTGAGCTTGATCGCCTTATTCGAGGGAGGAAGTGACCGCATCGATGGTCTGGATGGCGTTTCCTTCCAGGCGGTTATTGACGAAGACCAGGAGCGTGCGTTCCTCGTCCATGGCCACCTTGATGAGACGCCCCATGGCGTCGCGGCCCTGGGGGTAGGGCTCCCGAACGCATTCGTAAGGCGCCAGCGACGCCACGGCTTCCTTGTAAGTCCGGCCCGGCGGCAACAGGAAGCGTGCCGCGACGTGCCGAGCGGTGAACACGCCGGAGACGTTCATCTGCTCATCCACGGGAGGCATGCGCGTCCAACTGTTGAAGCAATGGGCCACGCCGTGATGGCGCAGGCAATCGAGGTAACCACTGGCGGGGCCAAGGAAGTCCGGGTTGCGGATCTCGACCGCAAACTGAAACCGGTCAGTGGGCAGACGACCGAGCATCTCGTCCAATCTGGCGACGAAACGGCGCGGCTCGGCCAGGGGGCCTTCGTGGATGGTGCCGAACTCAAAGATGAGCATACCCAGCTTGCTGGCGAACCGCTCGAGCGGCGTCAGTAATTGATCCTGTACGAGCTGCGCATCCATGAAATGGGCATTGATCAGGCCGGCCCGCTGGCCATAGCGCGGCAGGTTGGGAAAGCGCTCAACGGTGACGTCCTCCGGCACCTTGAGGCTGAATCGAAAGCCGGGCGAGACCTGGGAGAACATCTGCCGCCACATGCTCAGCGATGGAAACTGGTAAAAAGCAAAGTCGCCGCACACGGCGGGGAAAATCTCGGCGTATTCGCCCAGGCACTCCTCGTTGAACTTCTTCTTGGAGAATTTGCCGCGCGTCAGATAGCGCTGCGGGTTATAGATCTGGCCGAGCCAGCCGGGGTACTTCCAGCTCGACGTCCCGACGTAGATCCCCATGCGGGCCAGGCGCTTCATTCGTGAGGCCAGCGGGGCCACCTCCTTGAGCGTGGCCACGGCCGACCGCGGCTGCTCAGGATCCTGCCAGTCGAAGGTGAGTTGTTCGTTGAACATGAGAATGCCCAACCCTTTGCCTATGATTAGTTTAGCACGAAACTTACGTTCCACAGCGCCCTTCCGTGGCGTGACGGTCTTTTCCGCCGATGATTTTGCTACTTGATGTTAGGATTTTGTATGGTATATTTCTAGTGGGCCGCGTGGCGTGGTTGGCGGCCCCCCATCAACCGCGGAGGAAAACGCGGTTTCCCAGGATATCTGGAGACGGGCGGAGCCCAGCAAGCCGGGAGAACGCTGGGGCAAGCAGGGTTTGCGCCCATTGCGGCTGGTGTGCCCACCCGGCCTGAGTTGGAGAGGAAAGGATGATCCCATGCTGCGCGTGTGGGCGCGTGTGCGGGGGTTTGGGACATGGTGCGCGCATTCAGAGGCGCGCCCAAGCGGTGACGAGCACTGCTACATGTGTGCCACTGCCGTGCTTGCCACGCCGTCGCGAAGGTGTGTCGGCAGTGCAGGTAACCAGCAGGTGGGGGTGTGATATGCAGACGGATCTGGCGACGGTCCCGGCCGGCTGGCCGGAGCAAGGGGGCGAGGGGTGTGTGCGGCTTGATCCGGCGACGCTGTTCCGTCTCTCCCCGCGGACGTTCGCGCTGCGGGTGCGGGGCCAGTCGATGGCGAATGCGGGGATCTGTGACGGCGACGTGGTCATTGGCGAGTTCACGCCGGAAGCTAAACCGGGGGCTATCGTGGTGGCGCTGATCGACGGGGAATCGACGCTCAAGCGGCTGGTGATGCACCGCGGCCGTCCGCACCTGGCGGCGGAGAATCCGAACGTGCCGCAACTGGTGCCGCTGACGGAGCTGGTGATTCAGGGGGTGGTGCATTCGTTAGTGCGGCGATTGCGATGATTGCGACCCTGCGGCGTCGCGCACGGCAATAGAATCCGTGACAAGATGGAGAGAATCAAGAGACGGAGAGATAGAGAGAGTGAATAGGGCTGGTGCTCTCCCCAGCCTGATCGCTGCAATCTCTCCGTCTCTCCATCTCTCCTTCTCTCCGTCTTCTCCCGACCGCAAGTGGATCTTCCGATGAAGCCAACATCTTCAATCCTCCACTTTGATGCCGATGCCTTCTTCGCCTCTGTTGAACAGGCGGCCGACCGGCATTTGCGCGGCAAACCCATCGTGGTGGGCGGGTTGCACCGGGGGATCGTGGCGTCGGCCAGTTATGAAGCGCGGCGATTCGGCATCTATACGCCCATGCCGGTGACGGCCGCCCGGCGGCTGTGCCCGAAGCTGATCGTGGTGCCGCCGCGGTTCGAGCTGTATGAGCAGTTCTCCGAAAACATATTCGGCCTGGCCGGTGAGATCACGCCGGTCATCGAGCGGCAGAGCGTGGATGAGGGGTATCTCGATCTGACCGGCACGTCACGATGCCTGAAGCGCGAGCCGCAGGCCGTGGCCGAGAAGCTCGGACGGGACGTTCAAGACTGGTTGAAAGTGACCATCTCGCGCGGCGTGGCCCGCACGAAGCTGCTCAGCCAGATCGCCAGCAAGCTGCACAAGCCTAATGGATTGAAGGTCATCGCCCCTCGGCCGGAGGAGGAGCTGGGCTTTCTGCACCCCCTGCCGGTCAAGTGGCTGCCGGGGATCGGCGCGGTGGCCGAGCGGCTGTTGCAGTCGGCCGGCTTGGTGCGCATCGAGCAGGTGGCCCGGCTGCCGCTGGACTGGCTGTCGGAGCTGGTGGGCACGAGCGCGCGCGAGCTGCGGAACTTCGCGAACAACATCGATGAGCGTCCCGTGGTGCCGGACCGGCCGGAGGCGCTGTCCTACGGCCATCAGGAGACGTTCCAGGAGGACACGGTGGACGCGGCGTTCGTCGATGCGATGCTGCGGCGGCTGGCCGATCGGGCCTTCATGCGCGTTCGCGAGGACGGGCGGCAGATCCGCACGGTCACGGTGAAAATCCGCTACACGGATATGGACGAGCACCAGGGCCAGATGAGCCTGCGCGAGCCGACGGACGTCGAAGACATGGTCTATCCCCTGCTCTCACGGCTGCTGGCGCGGCTGTGGGACCGGCGCGTGCGGCTGCGGATGGTGCAGGTGAAGCTCTCCAACGTGTACACGGGATTCAGCCAGCTCGACCTGTTCGGCGTGAAGCAGCGGCAGCGGGACATGGCGGTGACGTGCGAGCAGATTCGGGAACGGTTCGGAAGCCGGGGGTTGATGCGGGCGCATGATTGGGCGTTGGAGGAGCAATCAGCGGTCAGCGATCAGCTTTCAGACGCCGGGGGCGGGCGAGCGGTTTTCAGTCGGGGATGATCCAGAGGTGAGGCATCCCATTTTGTGGATATCAGGGATTCGTAGATTGCGATGGAGGATTCTCGCCACGAATGGGTTTGAATCGTGCGCGACGGTTGACCAGACGATGAGGATGTTGTTCTTCCTTGTTCCGAAGCCACTCGGCCATTTTATGGATATCGCCGTCGCACTCTTGCGTGATTCGGGCTCCCTGCTGGCGCACTTCCTCGACTACGGGGTCAATATTCATCGCAGTACCTCCTGCTCGAGCCAGTAGCTGGGTACAGACGAGTCCAGGTAAACCGTCGGTTTCATATGGATAGTCTAGCCAATTGTCATTGGCCCTGCCATTGAGGCGGAGAAGCTCATGTACGCCTCACTCCATAACCGTTCGGCTTACTCGTTTGGGACGGCGTTGACCACGCCGGTTCAGTTGGCGGCGTTCGCGTATGAGCAGCGCATGGCGGCGATTGCGCTCACCGATTGGGAGGGGCTATATGCGGCCATCGCGTTTCAGGAGGAATGTCGCGGGGCGGGGGTACGGCCGATCTTCGGGGTTGAGATGGGGCTGGCGGAGGGGTTTGGGGTCACACTCCTGGCTCAGAGTCTTCGCGGGTATGCGAATCTGTGCCGGTTGATTTCGCGGCGGCATGTCGAGGGACGGCCGGTCGGGGTGGCGGACGTGGTTGAGTTCGCGGAGGAGTTGATTTGTCTGATTGGGCATGGCCTGGGAGATCGGAGGGCCCAAGCGATTCCATCTGTCGCCCCTTGCGGGGCTTTTTCTCCGACGGGGGTGGGCGTGACCCAGGGCTTACGCCCTGGGCTATTGACCGCCGCCCCTTCGGGGCGGGATCCGTCGCATGCGACGGATCTAATCGAAGGTCGCGTCGCCTACCTGGGTGGCTTGGACCACCACAGTGGCGCGGACCACCGCGGGGGCGCGACCCACCTGGGTGGCGTGGCTCACCAGGACTTCGCACCACAAAACGCATCGTCTCCGCTCATGCTGCTGCGCGAGGCGTTCGGCGGGCGGGTTTATGTCGAGCTGGCGATTCATCGGTGCGAGGATGTGGTGGTGGCGCGGCGGCGGGCGGCGATGGCGGATGCCCTGGGTATTCCCGTGGTCGCTTCGTGCGAGTCACGATGCGTGCGTCGTGAGCAGATGGGCATGCTGCGGGCGTTGGCGTCGATGGGCACGCTCACGCTGCTGGACCGTCCGCACCCGGACAAACCCGCGGGATACTGGCATCTGCGCACGCCGAAAGAAATGGCCCGGCTGTTCGCCCGCCGGCCGGATGCACTCGAGAACACGCTGCGCATCGCCGAGCAGTGCGACGTCACGCTGGACCTGGACCGCAACCGCTTCCCCGGCTTCGCGGCGCCCAATGGAAGGTCGGCCGCAGAGCATCTGCGGGAACTCTGCGTGGCCGGCTGCCGGCGGCGCTATGTCGAGCAGCCTCCGCAGCGCGGCATGGGCGGCAAGCGCCCCACGCTGGACGAGGCCCTGCAGCGGCTGGAGCGCGAGCTGACCATTATCGAGCAGGTGCACTACGCCGAGTATTTCCTGGTCTTTCACGGAATTGTCGAATACTGCCGGTCGCGGGGCATCGCCACGCTGGCCCGCGGCTCGGCGGCTGACTCGCTGGTCTGCTATGCGTTGGGCGTGAGCCACGCCTGCCCCTTCCGTTTCGATCTGCCCTTCGACCGGTTCATCAACGCCGAGCGGGCCAAGTTCAGCAAGATGGCGGATATCGACCTGGACCTGCCCTGGGACCGGCGCGACGAGGTCATCCGCTGGGTGTATGACCGCTGGGGAAACGATCACGTCGCCATGATCGGGGCGCCGAACACGTTTCATGCGCGAGCGGCGGTGGCGGAACTGGGCAAGGTATACGGTCTGCCGCCGCACGAGGTACACCGGGTCACCAAGAGCTTGCCGCACGCCGCCGCCCACGACCTGCCACATATTCTTGCGTCTTCGCCGGAAGCCCGGCAGATCCCCGCGGCCGAGGAGCCCTACCGAACCATCCTGAACATGGCCGTCGAACTCGAGGGACTCCCGCGGCATTGGGCGATGCACCCCTGCGGCCTGGTGGTGTCGCCGGAGCCGCTCACCGACCTGGTGCCCGTGCAGCCCTCGCCCAAGGGGCCATTGGTCGCCCAGTACGACATGGATGCGATCGAGGCGCTGGGCTTCGTCAAGATCGACCTGCTCGGCCAGGCCGGGCTGTCGGTGCTGCGCGACACGGTGGCGGAGATCGAGCGGACGGACGGCGTGCGGATCGATCTGACCACGGATGTGGATTATTCCGACACCGACACGTGGGAACTCATTGCCACGGGCAACGCCCGCGGCGTGCACCACATCGAGTCGCCGGCCATGACCAGTCTGCTTCAGCAGTGCGGCTGCCGGGACATCGACTGCTTGACGGCCGTCGTGGCTTTGATCCGGCCGGGAGCGGCCAACCAGGGCAAGAAGGAAATGTTTGCCCGAAGGCACACAGGTCTGGAGCCCCCCTGCTACGCCCACCCGTCGCTCGAGTCGGTGCTGGCCGGCACGTACGGAATCATGGTCTTCGAGGAGCACATCCTTCAGATCGCCACGCAGTTCGCGGGGATGAATCTCGGCCAGGCGGACGTGCTGCGGCGGGCTCTCAACAAGCAGAACCGCAAACTGCTGGTGGAGATGCGCACGCAGTTCGTGGCTCACGCCCGGCAGCGCGGGCGGACGGGCGAGGAGATCGTGGCCGTCTGGTCGCTGCTGGAGGGTTTTTCGGGCTTCATGTTCAACAAGGCACACTCGGCCGAGTACGCGGTGGAGGCGTTCCAGGGCGCGTGGCTGAAGCGCCGCTGGCCGGCGCACTACCTGGCAGCCATCCTGTCGAACTATCGCGGCTTCTACGCCCATTCGCCCACGCTACCGCAGATCGTCTACGTCATGGAGGCCCTGCGGCTGGGGATCGGACTGCTGCCGCCGTGCGTGAACGAGTCACGGCCGGGGTTCAGCGTGTGTAGCGGCCGGCCTCCGTGCTCCGCACCGGCGAAGCCGTGCCGGCCGTTCCCGCAACAAACCCCCGACACGGCCGAGCCGTTCATCACGGAAGGTAAATCATCCATCCCGAGCGCCGGCATGTGGATCCGCATCCCGGTAGCTCACATCAATGGCCTTTCCGAGGCTTTCCTGAAGCGTTATCTGGATCAGCGGCGCGCGGGGCGATTCGCGTCGCTGGAGGATTTCGTCGAGCGCTGCCGGCCCGGGGAGGCGGAGGGGCAGATGCTGTTGGATGCCAGCGCACTGGATGGTTTCGGGGAGTGCCGCCCGGAGCTCTTCTGGCAATTGCTAGCGATGCTGCGAAGAAAAGGCGACGCCGCTCTTTTCGCCGGAGCCGAAAGGGGAAGACGGGCCTTGGGGAGAGGGATTCAGGAGAAGAGCATCGCCCTTTCGCCACCCGATGCCCGTCAGATGGCCCGGCGGGAGCGCGAGCTGCTGGGATTTCCCGTTACCCTGGACCCGCTGACCTATCTGGGCGGGGATGACCAGGGGCGAAACATCGACTGGTCGCGGTACACGCCGGTGGCCCGGCTCCATCAGTGCCTCGGGCGGCGCGTTCATGTGTGCGGGCTGATGGTGGCCGATCGCATCAGCGGCACGCTGGGTGGCGGATTAATGAAGTTCGTCACGCTTTCCGATCGAACCGGTTTTGTGGAGACCATTCTGTTTCCCGACGTGTATCGGCGGTTCGGCCATCTGACCGCCGCCCATCCGATCCTGGCGGCCACAGGCATCGTGGAGCCGTTTGAGACGGGCCAGGGGTTTACGCTGCGCGTACAGTCGGTCCAACCGCCGGCGAGGAGCGGAGAGGCAGGTGGGAGAGTGGCCAGATGATTCGCCAACAAGACATCCGTCATTGCGGCTGCAACGCCACGCCTGCCGGCTGGGACGTGGCCACACGGAATGGGTCCGGAAGAAGCTCGTGCACGGTCGCGACGATGCGTTCCTCCACGACCGGCGCCAGGCGTCCGGGCATGTCGTAATAGGTCATGGCCCCCTCGGCTTCATATCCTCCCTCGTCCAGGATGCGTACGGAGGGGATATAGCAGGGCACGTCATTGTTGTAGGCGGTGACCCACAGCCGGTTCGGGTCGAATTCGCGCTTGAGCCGCAGTGCATAGTCGACCACCACTTCGCCAGCCAGCAGAACCATGGCCAGGTCATCTTCGAACGTCCAAGTCTGGATAGGATAATGCAGAACCGTCTGCAGCGACTGGCCTCGATCGAGCTTTTCAAGCTGTACACGGGCGTGGTAACCGATCGCGTCCTGCCGTTTGGCCCGCTCTTCCCACTCAGCTCGCCCGGGCACCGGATCGAACGGCAGATCGATCCAGCGCAACTGGCAGCGCGGCAATGCATCGATCGGCGTCAGCGGCGCGTTCACCAGGCGCAGCACCTCATCCGACATCTCCCGTCCGTGGCGGCGGGCCAGGTCGATGCCGGGCCTTGGATGAGGGTTCTGGTCCCCACCGCAGCCGATGACGGCCAAGGCCACGGCCTCGGGATGAGCCCGCTCCACGTTTTCCTGGGCAAAACCCGCCCAGTCGCCGCAGATGGTATTGAACTCGCCGGTCATGGTCGTGCAGTGGCAAGCATAGTTGAAGACAACTGCCCGAAGGTTCCCCTCCGGATCGGTCACGCGCAGTATGGGGACGTCGTTGTCCGAGGGACCTCCAGGCGTACGACGGTTCGCTCCGAACCGGACGGCGCCTTGCCCGAAGGCCAGCCGGCCGGCCGATCGGTTGCGCAAGGCCGCCAGCGCAGCCTGCTCGAGCTTGTCGGCGAATTCCTGTGTATAGCGATCCACATGCGCCTGATGGTCGGCGGGCATAGGCTGACCGAAGAGGGTTGTGAGATAGCCCTTGAGGCAGGGCGCAGAGTGCGTGTGCGTCACGCAGAGCGCGAACCGCTCCCGACGAACGCCGGCCTTGCGGGCCAACCGTGAGGCCACCTCCTCGGTCAACTCCGCCGGCACACCGGTCGCATCCACCGACAGCAGCACCGTGGTCTCATCACCGGAGCCCATGGCCAGGGCCTTGGCGAAAATCCGCTGCTCAATCGTCGTGGTCTCTTCCCGCCGACTACCGTAACCGCTGAGGCGGATGGGGTAGTCCGGGGTGATGTCCACCTTGGCGGCTCCGACCGGGACCAAGCCCGGCTCATTCAGATGCGAGCAGGCCGGCAGGCCGGTTAAGATCAGGACAACCAACGCAAAACAGGTCAACCTTCGCACGACTCACCTCTATCTATGCCACAGGTCAATCGGCTTCTCCACCGCCTCGGGCGTGTACGGCCACGAGATGCGCCGGCCGGTGCCCGCCGACTCGTAGGCGGCATAAATAATCCGCAGCACTTCCCGGCCGTCTTCGCCGGTCTCCAGCGGCAGTTCGCGGCCCTGCGCGCAGCGCACGAAGTGGGCCATCTCCTGTGGAAAGCCGTAGTTCCAGATCTCCTCGAACATCGTGAAGGTATAGCCCTTCGTCGAGGCCGCCTTCTCCACTGCGTATCCGTATCCGGCTTCGCTGTAGGTCAGCAGCGAGTTACCGCGGAGCAGGTCGGCGCGGGTGAAGCCGGCCGAGCCGTAGATCTCGCAGCGATCATCCACGCCGCCGGTTTTAGCCCAACTGTTCTCCGCCAGACCCACTTGCCCTGCTTCATACTCCACGATGCACAAACTGTGGTCCTCGCCACGGGTCTTGTCTGCGTGCACGTGCGTGCCCAGGTGGGCGAAGACACTCTTGACCTTCGGCTTGCCAAAGATCCAGCGGGCATACTCGATGGAGTGGCAGCCCATGTCCAGCAGCACACCGCCGCCCGAGCGGTCCACGTCCCAAAACCAGTCGGAGTGCGGCCCGAAATGCTCCTCACTCTGCTTGACCAGGAAGGCCCGCCCCAGCGCCCCTTCGTCCACCAGGCGCTTCGCGCGCACGTACTTGGGCGCGAACAGCAGCTCCTCGGCATACATCAGCAGGACGCCCGCCTCCTGGCAGACCTCGATCATCTCGTCGGCCTGCTCCAGCGTGCGGCACAGCGGCTTCTCGCATATGACGTGCTTGCCGGCCCGGGCGGCGTCCAGCGTCACCTGGGCGTGCAGATGATTGGGAATGGCCACCGTGACCAGGTCCACTTCTTTGAGGGCCAGCATCTCGCGATAGCTGCCAAACGCGTGAGGGATCTGCCGCTGGTGGGCAAACTGGCGGGCCTTGGCTTCCGAGGACGAGGCCACCGCTACCACTTCGGCATCCGGCACCATGGCGAACGCGGCGGCGTGAATGTCCGCCACAAACCCGGTCCCGATCAATCCCACGCGCGTTTTGGCCATGGACGTGTCCCTCCATGCTGGACGCTGATGAGCCCAGCATAACTCAGGGTGACGGGAAGGGCCAATCATCCATGGCGGGCGATGTCGTGTAGCGGCCGGCGGGCCGGCCGGCCGGCCACCCAGCCAACGGCCGGCGGGGGGGCCCGCCGCGACCCCGGGCGGGGGCGCGCCGCGGGCGGGGCGCGCCCCCCCCCCCCCCCCCCGCCCGGCGGGGGCCCCCCCCGCTACACGGGGCTTGACCAACTGGACAGGAGCTGAATCAGATGCAAAACACTTCGCGCATGGCCAGGTCGGAATAGCCGTGCGCGCGGTGGCCGCCGAAGGGTTCATCGGTCACCTGCACGTCGGTCATTTCCGTCAGCCGGAACAGCTTCCAGCCCACCGAACCACCGGATCGACTGTAGCCCCGGCGCTGGAATCCACGGAGCAACTCGTGCCCCAGCTCATTGCGGCCGTAGCGATAAGGCTCCCTTGATCGCCTTTTGCTCGCCACCCGGCCTGGGCAACAGCCTGGTCGTAGCCGCGCTTCTCCCCTGCTCATTTTTCCAGGCCGGCCCCGCGGAAGTCAAATCCGGACTTAACCGCTGAGTAGCTTACCGAACCGGCATGAACCTCTACAAGAGCCCGTGCGCCGCCTTCCACAAGTTGAAAGTGAGGTGGACTTGGCCCTGATGGTGGGCCTCATGCCAGCCCAGCACTTGCAGCGTCGTCCGCAGGGTCCAGCCCCGTTCGGTGAGCGGCGGCGGGACTTCCTCCAACTGCTCGATACCAAGGCCGGAGAGGGTGCTTTCCAGATGCGCCCGGGAAAGGTTCAAGGTCTCCCGGATCTGCGCAATAGACGGAATATCGTCATCCGGAGTGCTGCCGCCGCCGAAGCGAGGCACCAGATCCGGCCAGGTGACCTGGGAACCGGGTATCAGTCGGACACTCGAGAACAGCTCTTCGGTGATGGCGACATGCATGAACTGCCACGCAGGGTGCGCTCTTCCGGGGCCTGGTCGCCAGGCGAGGATCGCTGTCGGGTCGGAGTGTTCTTCGATCTGCTGCAAGAGCCCCAGTGTCCGCTGTCGGGAGCTCCCATAGAAGGCCAGCATGGTTTCAATTTCGTTCACGGCATCCTCTGTCCAGGGCCCGTCAGTTCGTGTCAGTTTTGGCAGGGGCTATGCCAGATCCGCAGGACCCGTGCTCACAGCATGAGGCGAATGGCGGCCGGGTTCAAGCCCCTGTCTGGGCGCAAAAAAATGCGGGTGGGCTGATGGGCCACCCGCATGTTGAAAATCTGACCAGGAGCAGGGCTCCTGTGCTAAATCTAATTCACCGAGGCCTGAGCGCGGGCTTTGACCGTCAGATCCTCGACAACGATGCCGTCCGGCCCCTGGCGGGCGGCCAGGAATAGCGAATGATGGATAAACATGCCGCGTTCGGAGTCCCGGTACCAGTTGACGCGGTACCAGCTCACGCCCGAACGACTGCTGACCGGCTTGACCACCATGTGGCCGTCAATGTGCGGATAAGCGGCCTGGATGGCATGCTTCACCTTGGTCAAGCTGCCGGTCCCAGATTCCTTCTCTTCCACACCCGGTGACCGTTTGGGTTCGGTTACAAGCGTCATAGGCGTATCCGGGTCAGGCACATCAAATCCCGACCCGCTCCTTTCGTTTCATTCTAGGCGCCAGGGAGCGCTTTTTACACTAGCTGCAATCTTCTGCCGCCACCTTTTTTACTCTTGCCAATCCGGCAAAACTGCGGGCAACAGCGCCGGCATGAAAAGAGACAAGCAAGCGGGGTGCCAACTGCACGCATGGGGACTGATCTCAGGCTCCGCTCGCTATTTGAGTGATATCTCGGACGGGTGTCGGCTCCGGCTTGATCGATTTATAGGGCACCTGTCCACAAGGTGGGTACACAGCCGGTGCCCAAATAGGGCAATTACACCCGAGGGCTGCTGCAAGGCCTGCACGGCCAGGTATGAGATAAGACTGAAAGTCGGGCACGCCTCGCTCATCCCGCCCAGGATGTGAACAGATAGGCCCCCAGCAAGGTGCCTGCGGCAAAGAAGCTCAAACCGATCCAGCTCATGATGGGAACGGCGGAGGAGAAGATGGTCACGGCCGTCACCGAACCGACTATCGTCAGAGCGGCCAGCCCCAAGACCATCACCATCCAGATCGTGGTGCTGCCCAGACTCGCCGATGCGGACACACGCCACGCGAATGCCGGACCCGTCAGCAAGCCGAGAAAGCCCAACAGCACCGCGGGCATCCACATTTCCTGCCAATGATCGCCTTCACCTTTTAACAGCTTGTCCGCCGCGATCAGTGACGGAGCCAGGGCCCGCAGAGCCAGCGCCAAGACCACCCCGGCCGGCAGTAGAACAGTCAGCGCCGCGCGAGTACCGGCCAGCAGGCTGCTGCGCATGTCGGCCAGATCCGCGTGCCTGCTGCTCGTGCGGCGGATCTGCGGTATTTCGTCATCTCTGGAAAGATGAACGGGCATCGCCTTCCTCGGTCAGTCGCCGCTTGCGTGAAAGCGCGAGCAGGCTGCGGCGGCCTACCTGGGAGCATCCTGATCATACTTCAGCAAGGTCGCCATGGTCGGTGCATCGCGGACCTCGGCCACCTTACCTGTTGCGTCAAAAACGACATCGAACGCAAGCGAATCCGAGAACACGTAATGGAAAATGAAACCGTGGGGAACTTCGTTCTTGGCAACACGGCCATCCACGCGCTTGCGGTCGAAATCGACGGGCGGCCCCTCCTGTAGCTCGGAAAGCGTCTGGCCGCCCCGCTTCTCCGTCTTGAGGGTGATGGAGCGATATTTGGGATGATCGCCGGCGGCCGAGAGCACCTGCTGGTAAGTCATACCCGGGGTGATGGCGGCCTTGGCTTCTCGACCTTGCTGGTTGGGGTCGAATGAGCTGAAGCCGCCGAAGTAGTAAAGCCCGGCCAGGGCCGCGCCACACAGTACAATGACGACAATGATGGTCTTCATGGTTAGCTTCCTCTGCGTCATTCACCGACAGCCGGCTGACGCCCCCGGTTGCCGGAGGTGAGATGTCGATGGCAGTGTATCCGCACCAGGCTATTCTTGCAACTGGTGCTGTTCCGCCGTTTCGAATGGACAGCCAATGAGGCTAGAATGGACCGTTTTGCAGGAGACACTCGGATGACCGATCCGCGCATGGAGAAACTCGCCCAGGTTCTGATCCGTTACTCGTGCGCTGTCAAGACGGGCGAAAACATCCTTATCGAGGCCATCGACGTGCCGCATGCCTTCACGACGGCGTTGATCCGCACCGCCGCGGAGGCGGGTGGACGGGCTTTCGTCTGGCTGAAAAGCAATCTGGTTCAGCGGGCCCTGCTCATGAACGGCTCGGAACCGCAGTGGAGCCTCACCGCCGACGTCGAGCGGCAGTTGATGGAGAGCGTCCAGTGCTACATCGGGATCCGCGGCAATCCAAACGTTTCCGAGCTATCGGACGTTCCCGCCGACCGGCAGAAGATCTATGAACGGACGGTGTGGAAGCGGGTTCATCATGAGGTCCGGGTAAAGAAGACACGTTGGGTGGTTCTCCGCTGGCCGCACCCCTCCATGGCCCAGATGGCGGAGATGAGCACGGAGGCGTTCGAGGACTTCTACTTCCGCGTGTGCACCCTGGATTATGTGAAAATGAGCCGGGCCATGCAGCCGCTGGTTGAGCTCATGCAGCGTACCGATCGAGTCCGCCTCAAAGGTCCACGGGACACGGATCTGACGTTCAGCATCAAGGGCATTCCGGCCATTCCCTGCGACGGCAAGTTGAATATCCCTGACGGCGAGGTGTTCACGGCTCCCGTGCGCGAGAGCGTGAACGGCGTAATTCACTTCAACTGCCCCACCATCTACCGGGGTACGACCCACAATGACATCCGGCTGGTGTTCAAGGACGGCCGGGTGACGGACGGGACCAGCACGGCCACGGACAAGCTCAACGAGGGGCTCGATTGCGATGAGGGGGCCCGCTAGGTCGGCGAGTTCGCGATCGGTGTGAACCCCTACTGCACCCGGCCGATGAAGGAGATCCTCTTCG
>BTUC01000150.1:0-15673 GCA_045863575.1 Phycisphaerae bacterium | reverse complement strand
ACGAGATCGACAAGATCGGCAAGACGTGGAACAACGTCTCGATCACCCGCGACGTGTCCGGCGAGGGCGTGCAGCAGGCCTTGCTCAAGATGCTCGAGGGCACGGTCAGCAACATTCCGCCCCAGGGCGGCCGCAAGCACCCCGAGCAGCAGTACATCCAGATGGACACGAGCCACATCCTGTTCATCTGCGGCGGGACGTTTACCGGCCTGGGCGACATCATCAAGCGACGCCTGGGCAGTGCGGCCATCGGTTTCACCGGCGAACTGTCCAGTCGGGACGAGAGCCCGCAGCAGCTTGGCCACGTGCTGGCCCAGGTCACGCCGGACGACTTGATCGAGTTCGGGATGATCCCCGAGTTCGTGGGGCGTCTGCCGGTGATCACGGCGCTGGAGCCGCTGGGTCTGCCCACGCTGCTGCGCATCCTGACGGAACCGAAAAATGCGCTCGTGCGTCAGTACCAGCGCTTCTTCGAGATGGAAGGCTGCGAGCTGGAGTTCACGCCCCAGGCCCTCGATGTCGTGGCCCAGAAGGCGCTCGAACGAGACACCGGCGCCCGGGCGCTGCGCGGCGTGATGGAAGAGCTGATGCTGGAGGTCATGTTCCGGCTGCCTGAAGAGGGCAACAACGCCAAGTACATGGTCACCGAGGAAGTGGTCCGCGGTAAGGTGGACCTGTTCAGCCAGCGGGCGCTGAGGAAAGAGTCGGCCTGAGCGCTACCACAGGTCGTCAGGGCCTGCTCCGATCCAGGAATCGAATGAACCCGGGAACGCACGTTCCCGGGTTTTTTTGCCAACGCATCCGGGCCCTCTCATTTCTGCCTGCCGTCCGGTGTTGCTGCCTGTGGCCGCATCTCCGAGACCCGCGCGCGGGTACCAGAAGAGGGCACCTGGCCCACGGGACAGAACGCTTCGGGAACGCGCAGCGCAGGGCAGCGAGAGGATCGGATCGTATGAAGAGCCGAGGAATGTCTCTGGCCAGGCTGAGCGCATTCATCCTGCTGGTGCTCCTGCTGTGGTGCTGGAACAGAAGCCACTGGGTGCATGACGAGCTGATCTGGAGCCGAGCGGGGGACGGGGTCTCGCTCCTCTCTCAGAATGGACAAATCTGGCTGGTAGCCCGGCTCTACCCCCCGGAGGACAAGGGGGCAGCCGGTTGGTCGTGGCGGCAGTCGTTGTGGGGGCCGAACAGTGTGCGTTTCCGGCCGCAGGCTCAGCGCTGGCAGGTGCTGGGATTCTCTGTGGCGCACGGAACCAGTGCAGATCGGCGAAACTTCTCGGTTCCCGCCCGTTGGGCGGTTGCGGCGCCCTACTGGTTCTTCGTGGCCGCAGCGGCGCCGCTTCCGGTGCTCTGGCTGCTCGCCCTCCGGCGCCAGTGGCGGCACATCCAGCAGATGCTGCTGCAGTGCTCCCGGTGCGGCTACGACCTGAGAGGCAACGTCAGCGGAGTCTGTCCAGAATGCGGCATGCCCGCACGGGAGCGGCGCCCGGACGGGTCGAAGATGATTTCCACCGGACCATCGGCGAAGTGATTGACAGCGATCCCCGCCACGACGGCTGCGCAGGACAATGTGCCAAATTTTTGACTTTTCCACTTGACAGGGCGGAAGAGATAGGTTAAATTCTTGGCAGTTGACCGGGAGCCCCGCCCATGTCCGAATCGCCGGACCTGCACTTAAGCCGCCGCGAACGCCAGATCATGGACATCATTTATGCCCGCGGGCAGGCCTCCGCCAGCGAGGTGGTAGAGGATCTACCCGACCCACCAACGCGGACGGCCGTGCGCACGCTCCTGCGCATTCTGGAGGACAAGGGCCATCTCAAACATAACAAAAGAGGCCGCGAGTTCATCTATCAGCCTGTCCGGCCGCGGAGTCGCGCCGCTCAGTCTGCACTCCGGCGCGTGCTCAGGACCTTCTTCGCCGGCTCGTTGGAGAAGGCATTGGTCGTGCACCTGGCCGACCCCTCGGCGGAGCTCTCTGCTGAGGAATTGAAGCGGCTGGCTGAACTGATAGAGGAGGCGCGACGCAAACAGGAGTAGCACCGATGATGAGCTGGCTGACTTCAGCGGAGCTTCGTCTGGGCGGTGAGGTGTTCGCGCCGGTGCTCATCGACGCATCAATCAAGGCGACGGTGTTGCTTCTGATGGCCGTCGCGGCAGCCGTGGTCTTGCGCCGCTCGTCGGCGGCCGGGCGTCATGCCGTCTGGATGCTGGCCTTGGTGGGGGCGTTGCTCGTGCCCTTGTGCACGGCCGTGCTGCCGGGCTGGCGCGCGCTGCCGCAGCGGGCCGCCCTGGAGATGAGATCTCCGCCGGGCCATGCGATTGTCCTTGAAGAATCCCCGCCGACGGCAGAGAAACACCGCTTTCACAACAGGGAGCCTATGCCAGTGGCGACGGCGCTCTTGCGGACGCCCGAATCCGGCGAATCGGCCCTGCGTGCAGAATCCCATAGCCCGGTGCCGACGCCGCCGGCATCCGCGACGGTGTCACCACCTCAACCAACGGCGTCGCGCTCGCCAGCGGAGGAGTTGCGGGCAAATCCTTGGACGAGCTGGTGGCCCGTTGGGCTGCTGATCCTATGGTCACTCGGCGTTGTGGCCGTGGGCATTCCCCTGGGTCTGGGCAGCGTGCACATCTGGCATTTACGACGCGAGTCGAAGCCACTGGGGGATACCCCTCTCAAGCAAATGCTGCATCGAGCCGCCGGACAAGTCGGCTTAAGGCGACAGGTCCTGCTTCTGGGAAATCCGCGGCACGCGATGCCCATGACCTGGGGCCTCCTCCGGCCGATCCTGCTTCTGCCCGCCGAAGCAGAGCACTGGCCGGAGGACCGGTTGTTCGACGTGCTGTTGCACGAGTTGGCTCATGTGAAGCGCCGCGACAACCTCACGGAGCTACTGGCTCGTTTGGCCCGGATGGTGTACTGGTTCAATCCGCTCGTCTGGCACGCGTCGCGGAAGATAGTCATCGAACGCGAGCGTGCGTGTGACGATCTGGTCCTCACCGCGGGTTCCCAACCGGTCCAATACGCGCAGCACATCCTGCAGATCGCCGCGCAATGTCAGCGCACGCGGCTGGCGGCGGCGGTGGCGATTGCGATGGCCCGCCCGTCCGGGCTGGAGAGCCGGTTGATAGCGGTGCTGGATGGTAATCGCTGCCGCCGTGAGTGGAGCGCTACCGGTCGAGCCGCGGCCGTATTGCTGATGGGCGCGGTGCTGCTGCCGATTTCGACTATCGAGCTGTTCGCGGCCGAGCGTCAAGAGGATGCAACCGCAGCGGTTGTTTCAGACGAGCTGGAGCCATCCTCGGCGCTGTTGTCGCCCGAGGATCGCGATCTCCAAAGGCGCGTCGAGAAATACCTGGCGGTCATCCGAGCGGCAGACATATTCAAAGACGCCGACGAATGGGTCGGCGCAGTACGCGAGCTGATTCGGATCGGCCGGCCCGCCGTTCCTCGTCTGGCCGTCGAGTTGTACCGGACGGACAATTCGATGGTGCACCGGGCAGTTTCGATTGTACTCCGGGCCATCGGAGATGCGCGCGCTGTGCCCGCATTGATCCACGCGTTGGCTAAGGCTGGGACAGGCGGAAGCGATTGCAGCGTGAAGACGGAGGCCGCCGACCTGCACGTGTTCATGCAGGAGCACCAGATCGATCCCTGGGCACGGTCGATGACGGAAGGCTTCGGTGTCGGACGGGAAGTACAGGAGATGATCGCAACGCTGGAGCGGCTGACCAGCCACTGCGAGGGTCATACGACGTTCTGGTCGTACGACGAAGAAGGCCGCCGGCCGCGGCAGTCCACGCCTCTGGTCGATGAGCGGGTCCGCGCCATGCGGATGGAAGTCGCCGACCGGTGGCAGAACTGGTGGGAGGCGAACCAATCCGGGCTCCTCGACGATCAACAGCGCGCCTGGGTCGATGAGATCTGGCCTCGGCTGATCGCCCCTTACCGCGTGGACGCCGCGAAGCAGAAGCGCACCATGACTCTGACTCTCCTGGATGAGTCGACCGGCAGGCCGCTGCCCGAGGTGGACATCCGGGTGTGGGCCTTCGATCTCACTGACCGGCGGACCACCGACACTGATGGGGGGTGCACGATCAGACTTCCCGATTCCCAGCCGGGAAGGGTTTTCATCGTGGCGCGAAAGCAGGGTTTTGTGCCCGTTCGGCTGGCCTGGAAGAACGACGAAGCGATCCCGGAGCAATACACGCTGAAGCTGCCGCGGGGGACCTCCATCGGCGGCACGGTGCTGGGCGAGAAGCAGGCGGCGGTCCAGGGTGCGGGCGTTTATCTGCTCTGCGCGCAGCACATTGATGAACACGCCCGTGTGCATATCGTCGATGAGAAGGCCACTACCGATTCCGCTGGCCGCTGGAGCTTTGCGGGCATGCCGGCCGGAGCCACCCATATCACCTGCCGCGTCGACCATCCGGACTACTTCTGCGGCGAAACGTACGGCCAGTACACCAGCGTTCATGTCGACATCTCACCGTTCAAAGCTCAGGCCGGTCAGTTCAGCCTGGCGCGGCGCCACACGGTCGAGGGACGCGTACTGGACGCAGCGGGTGATCCGGTCACGGATGCTTCTGTATGTGCTTACGGGAGCACGTCCTATACCGATCGGCGCCGGCTGGTTCGGACCGGCCCCGATGGAACTTTTCGGATTCTGAATGTGGCCCCTGGGCTATTCTACATAGTGGTCCAGGCCGCAGGGCACGCGCCCGAGCAGAAGCAGATCAAGGTGCCCGTTGAAACCGCGCCGCTCGAGATTCGCCTGAACGCGGCAAGCCCCTGGAGTGATCGGATCATCGACAAGGCGACTGGCCAGCCGATCCCCTCGGCCCTGGTCGTGCTGGACAGTTGGCGGGGTCTGCGGTTGGCTACCTGGTTCCAAGTGACCGATGATCAGGGCAGGTTCACCTGGCCGGAGCCACCCTTCGACAAAGTGAGCCTGTTTATCGCCAAGACGGGGTACGAATCCGTCAAGGTGGACCGATCGCCTGGCGAAACCGGCGAACCCCTCAGCCTGCAGGCGCTTTTGCAGGTGCAGGTCCAGGCCAGGGATGCTCGGACCGATCAACCCATTGACCTGTTCCAATTGATACCCGGTGCCTATCAATCTTTCATGAAAGGGCCGATCTGGTCTCGCAGCAGCGCCATCCCGGCTCGGGGAGGGCGTCACACCTACACATTCAAGCGACGACATGCCGGTGCCATGGTCCGAATCGAGGCCGATGGGTACATCCCCGCGGTTTCGCGTCAACTCGAGCCGGACGAGAGAACCCTGACCCTCGATTTCACCCTCGAGCGTGGTATCGGACCGACTGGGCTGGTCCGATCCGCGGACGGAAAGCCCGCCCCCGGCGCGGAGCTGCTGGTGATCACTCCTTCGCGGGTCACCAACATCTTCAACTCCCGCCAGCCTGAGAAGCACCGTCGCGACCACGTATTCGTCACCAGCGGTGAGGATGGCCGGTTCGTGCTTCCCGCTCAGATCGAGCCCTATGGCGTCATCGTGCTGCACGATTCCGGATGGGCCGAGCTGACGCAGGATCAGATCGAATCCGCCCCTGACGTGCACCTCCAATCCTGGGGGCGGATCGAAGGGACCAGTATCCCGACGTCCGGATCGCAGGCGACCGCTAGAGTCCCCCTGTCGCGGTCCGGCCAAGGCCTCGCGCTGGGCAAACCGCAGATCTACTACGGCTTCGGCGCGGCTGAGCCTGACGCAGACGGGCGCTTCGCCTTTGACCGCATCCCACCGGGCGAGTATCGCTTGGGCGGCTCTGCTGGCGACGGTGGGTGGTACTCCTATTCTGCGACGGGCCCGGCCAGCGGCCCGGGTGTGCCGATCCAGGTTGAAGCGGGTCGCACGCTGCGCATCGTACTCGGTGGTGAAGGCTATCGGCCCGTCACCGGCCGGCTTGAACCCGCCGTTGGTCCGGAGGTTTCCGCGGAATGGCCGCGGGCCGAGTTCTGCGTGGCGCCGTACATCCCCCCAACCTCCAAAGAGAAGCCCACTTGGCGAAAGCTGAGCACTGGCCTGAGCATCCAGCCAGCCGGAATCTTCACCATCGATCGCCTGGATACCGGCGCGCATTCTCTACGCGTGCGCGTGCCGCTGGTGAGAAAGGCCAACGGGGATCATCCGCCGGTTCGCTCGCTCGGCCAGCTCACCACTTCCTTCGGCGTCCCTGGGGCGGTCAGCGATGAACCGCTCGATGTCGGTTTAGTTGCCGCCAAGATCATGGTCGATCCGGCAGTCGGCCAGCCGGTCAGCACCTTCGTGCGGACAGCGGACAGTAAGGAGATGAATCTCGGCAACCAGCATGCCGGCAAGTTGCTGCTGCTGATTCACTGGGCGACATGGTGCGAACCCTGCCGCGCGGAGCTGGAGCATGTCAAGTCCGTTCGTGCCGCTTTCCGAGAGGAAGATCTGGCCATCGTCGGTCTGAACCTCGACGAAGATCCGGCTGTCGCGGAGAAGTACGTGCAGGATGCCGGCCTGCCCTGGCAGCAGGTCTATCTGGGTGATTGGACGGCGTCATCCTCGACCCAATGGGCCGGTATTCGAGAGATCCCCGCCATTCTGCTCATCGACCGCGAGGGCAAGCTCCTGGCCAGGAATCTGCGCGGCGACACCATCAAGACGGCCGTGCGCCAGGCGCTCAGCCCAATCCACCCCTGACAGTGCAGACGCTGCAACTGGCAATCACTGGCTGACGAAAAGCCACTTTCAACTCCACCTGACCCTTTCGATGCTGATCGATCTTTCTTTGCATGCTCGCGGTGATCCGGATACCCTACACCGACTGAGTTGACTACCCAGCGCGATCAACCTGCTGAAAGGGGGATTACATTTGGCTCGTTATCATCAGACTGTCGTCACGCTGTTTGTTGTGCTGACGGTGGGCCCGGCCGTGCTTCATGCGGCCGATCCCGTACCTCGTCCGCTGGTCTTCGGCGTCAATCGCATCGGGGACCCCGGCGTGCTCTTCAATCCCCCCGGCTACGACGAGCATCTCTATCGCCGGATTCGTGAAGCCGGAGGCACCTGCGTGCGCATTCTCGCCAGTCCGCGGGATATCGAGCGCACCCGCGGTCAGCGGAATTGGGCCGAATTCGATCGTGACCTGGCGCTGGCGTTGAAATACGAGCAGGAGCCGATCGTCCTCATCGCCAACACACCCGGGTGGGCAAGTCCCAACGGCCAGGACACGCACGAGTACCCCTACAAGGAGGAACTGCTCGGCGACTTTGCGGACCTCTGCACCGAACTGGCCCGGCGCACGAAGGGTAAGGCCAGGTACTTCCAGTTATGGAACGAGCCGAACGGCTGCGGCTGGCACTGCGCCGACGGCTTCAACCACGCCGACGAATACTACCCGGTGCTCAAGGCCTGCTACGCTGCAATTAAGAAAGGCAACCCCGATGCCGTTCTTTCCCTCGGTGGCCTCGACGATGCCGAAGGGCACGCTCCCATTTTTCTGCGCAAGACATACGAAGAGAAAATCAAAGATGGATTCGAAGGCCCGCTGTTCGAGGTGGTCAGTGATCACGCCTACAGCCACGCGCCCGAGGTCATGAGGGCCAAGCTCGATGCTCTGCGGAAACTGCTCGACGATCGGGGCGATAAGGACGTGCCGTTCTGGGTCACCGAATACGGCTGGACCACGGGGGACACGAGACCCGATGAGCAGGCCCGCCAGATGGCCAGATTCCTGGCCGCCTTCATTAGACCGGAATGGAAAGACTTGCAGGCGGCCGTGTATCTGTGCATCGCCGACTTCGAGCATCGCATGGATGGCTTTGGTCTCACCGATGCCAACCTCCGGCCCAAGCCGGCGTTCGACGCCTTCCAGGCGGCGTCGCGTTTCGGCGCCTATCCGGCTTACTCGATCCGAGCGCTGTTCACGGCCGCGGACCGGCTGACTATCACGTGGAAGACACTCGTTCCGACCAGCGGCACGGTGACTCTGCAACCGATAGCGAAAGGCAATCCGGTCACCAGAGCATCCGACATGGCGACCGAGCATCGCGTCGAATTCAGCGGCCTGACGCCCGACAGCTCATATCAATGGGTGATCGAAACGTCACGGCAGGAGGGCGGACAGCCGAAGACCATTCGATCGGCCGAATACGAGATTCGCGCGCCCGGCCGTCAGATTGAGAACGGGCGTTTCGATCGCGGCTTCTTCGCCGGCATCGCCAACGGCTGGCAGATCGAGGGCACCGGCTTCTGCACCGACGCCGCGCTGATCCCCCACGTCAAGTTGGAGCCGGACACCCATGCCCAGGCTGTATTCGTGCGCGGTGAATACGGTCACGAGCACATCGACAGCACACTGAGCACCGCTGTGGCCACGGAACCGCAAAGGCCCATCCGGATCAGGTTTTCCTGGGCCGACAGCAACACAAGGACGCTGGCCGACGTTTCTGCTCGCGCCGGTATTGACCCGGCCGGAGCGGCCGACCCGGACAGCCCCAGCATCAAGTGGACGCCGTGGAACAAGCTCAAACGCTCCTGGCAGGATGTTTCCGTGGATGCCGTGGCAGCCAACTCGCTGGTCCGGCTCTTCATCCAGGTCCGCTCCAAGGGACCACTCAAAGGTGGGACGGCCGTGTTCATGTTGCGCGACGTGCACGTCGACCCGGCATCGTCCGACGCCGCCGTCGAGGAGACCGATAGGTCCCCCATAAACCGACAGTAACGAGCCGCGGGGCTTCAGCCCGCGCGGCCGCTCGAACCCGGAGGAACGGTTCTTTACCTGTGACGTGAAGCTGTTCAGCTTGTTTGGGGACCCCTTGAGTGGAAGGAATGGCGCCGTGAAGCACATCGGGAGGACGTGTTCTTCAGTATTGCTGGCCTGCGTGTTGCTCCTGCCGGCCTGGGCGCAGGCAGCAGTGTATCGCTTCGCCTTGCCCTATCCAGACTTTCCGGTTCGGTCCGTGTTTGTCACCGATCCCGCCGGTCAGCCGTATGTGGCCGGGATCAGCACGGCCGAAGGGGTCCTGACCATCGAACTGGACCCTCCCATCCGCCTGGTCGTGCATCTTCTCTGCCCTGCCGGACGGGCCGGTACCCTGATGCTGGCGGCCGATAATCAGAGGGTGGGGTACCTCCCCGGGGAAAGGAGTTATAACCTTCTCGAGGAACTGCTTTATTCCGCGACCGGCAAGCGAGAAACCGGCCTTGCTGCCGAAGCCATGCTCACCCGGCTGGGGCACGAGGTTCTGCGGCGGGAGGCGCACGTGCTGCAGCAAGCCCGAGCCGCGATTCGCGATCGCAAAGGCACATCGCATCGCGTCCGGATTACGCTCGATGGCCAGCC
This sequence comes from Phycisphaerae bacterium, assembly GCA_045863575.1. GTDB lineage: Bacteria > Planctomycetota > Phycisphaerae > UBA1845 > PWPN01 > JAAXZI01. The sequence goes on along the minus strand of BTUC01000150.1, from coordinate 6,337 downwards.
TGTCGCCGGCCAGGAGGTGCGCTTCGAGCAAGAGACGGTGATTCCGCTTCTGGGCTTCGGCGCGTCGTTCTACGAAAAATCCGAACACCGGCGGCACACCCGGGCGCTGTTTGACTACGTGGTTCTGCCCTTCTACCTGCCCAGTCTCTGTCCGGAGCGGGGAATCTACAACTGGGAGCCCCGCGAGGCGTCCGCCCGCTGGTGCCGGGAGAACGGCCTGGAGACCAAGGGCCATCCCCTGGTCTGGTTTTTTGATGCTCACAAACCCGATTGGCTGGCCGCGATGAGCTACCCGGAGCTGAAGGCCTATGTGCACGACCACATCGTCAAGAACGTGGCTCACTTCCGCGGTCTGATCGACCGTTGGGATGTCATCAACGAAGCCCACGGCTGGGCGAACAGCCTCAAGTTAAGCAACGAGCAGCAAATCGAGATCACCGAAATCGCCGTGCGCGCGGCCAAGGAGGCCAACCCGACCTGCCAGATCGTGGTCAACTGCTGCCTGCCCTGGGGCGATTACACCCAGTCTCTTAAGGATCCGAATTGCCTCACGCCGCTGGAGTACTATCGAGAGCTGCTTCGACGCCGCTGCCCTTTCGACGTCATCGGTTTGCAGCTCTACAACGCCTACGCCGCACCCTTTCCGCACCGGGACCTGACCGCCATGTCCGAGCTCATCGACCGGTTTGGCAGGCTCGGGAAGGAGATCCATATCACTGAGTTCTCCACGCCATCTGCGGGTGGTGAGTTCGGCGCCTGGCACGGCAGCGAGTGGACACCCGACTCCCAAGCCCGATACGCGGCGGGTCTCTACGAGGTGGCCTGCGCCAAGCCGTTCGTGAAGTCCATCAACTGGTGGTTCGTCACCGACGTGCCGGGGACCGACTGGGTGCACCTCGGACTGGTCACGGCCGAGCATCAGCCCAAGCCGGTTCTGAATCGGCTGATCGATCTGAAGCGGTCCTGGCTGTCTTCGGGTTCAGCCAGGACGGATCAGGACGGCTGGCTGGAGTTCCATGGTCTGGGCGGCCGTTATCGATTCAGGTGGGAGAACCCCGCTGGAGAGCAGCATGCGATGCAGGCGCAGATCGACGAGCCGTTCTGACGCTTCCCGGATAGCGCTTTGCGCTCTGACCGTGTTGGGCATGTTCGCCATGCCCTCCTTTCATCTCAACGATGCGTTTCAATTCCGCCGCAATATCCGCGTCGCCGAGGAGACCATGGGCTGGATGAATGGCGACACCATCATCCACCGCGATCATCCCATCTGGTCCTCGACGGCCTACTGGTATGCACAGCCTGCTCAGGCTGCCGGCTCCACACCCGATCTGATTCAGCCCAGATGAGCCACCTGCAACTCACGATGGGTATGAAGGCGCATAAATCCAATCCACAGCATTAAACTGCCGAGCGGAAAACAAGCCCGACTCGGGCATAGTATGCTGGTGATGAGCACAACAGCAGCGCTGGGAAATCGGTGCGGGTGCCGATGCGCAGGCTCGCTTGCGCGGCATCTGATTGTCGGGCTGCTCTGCGTTTTCTGGGCGAGCGCAGCGGCAAGCTCGTCCAAGGCCCAGACGAGTCAACCGGCGGCGCTGAGCCTCGAATCACTTCGTGAACAGGCCCGCCGCATCGCCGCATCGCCTTACGTCGAGCCGGATACTTCGCTGCCGGAGAGCCTCGAGTCGCTGAATTACGATACTTACCGCCTGATCAGGTATCGTCGTGATCGGGCCGTGTGGGCTCAGGAAGGCCTGCCCTTCCAGCTTCAGTTCGCTCATCGTGGTTACATCTTCCCGCTACGCGTTGAAATGAATCTCATCCAGGGCGGGCGCATGACTCCGGTCCCTTTCTCGATCGATCTGTTTGAATACGACGGCAGCCTCAAGGCTGAAGCGCTGCCGAAGGATCTGGGTTTCGCCGGCTTTCGCGTGCTCTACCCGCTCAACGCGCCGCATCGCTATGATGAGCTGATCAGTTTCCTCGGATCGAGCTACTTCCGGGCCCTGGGGCGCGACCAGGTGTACGGCGCGTCAGCGCGCGGTCTGGCCATCGACACGCGCTTCGAGAAAGAGGAGGAGTTCCCCTGGTTCAGCGCCTTCTGGATCGAACGCCCTCCCGCAGATGGCCGGAGCATTACCCTTTTTGCGCTCCTGCAAAGCCGAAGCGTGGCCGGCGCGTACCAGTTCACTGTCCGACCCGGTGAGAACACGCTCATTGAGACCGAGGCCAGCCTGTTCCCGCGCCGCTCCGTGCGCGCCCTGGGCCTTGCACCGCTGACCAGCATGTTCCTGTTCGACGAGAACACGGCCGGGCGATTCAAGGACCCACGGCCGCGGGTGCACGATTCGGATGGGTTGTTGCTGGCCAATGGAGATGGAGAATGGATCTGGCGGCCATTACGCAACCCTTTACGGATGAGCGTCAGCCAGTACGCGCTCAGGAGCCCGCGCGGTTTTGGACTGATGCAGCGCGAGCGGCGCTCCGACCGCTACCGCGATGCGGAGGCTATCTACGAGCGGCGCCCCAGCGTGTGGGTCGAACCGACCGGCGACTGGGGCGCCGGTGCCGTCGAATTGATCGAATGGCCGAGTAACCGGGAGGGGTATGATAACGTGGCGGTGTCCTGGGTTCCTGTACAGTCCTGCCCTCCCGGTCAGGAACTGCGACTCCGCTACCGCCTGCAGTTCCGCATGACCGATCCTGCGGGGAATGGAGGAGGCCGATGCGCTGCTACCCAATGGAAACCGCATGAGCGGGGCGCCCGGATAAAGGTGGATTTTCAGAATCTGCCGCTTGCCGACGCCAAGGCATCGCTGGAGGCAGCGGTAACTGCGTCGCACGGCGGGGTCCGTGAGGTTTCCGTTGGCCCGACCATGGCCGGAGGAGGCTGGTCTGTGAGCTTCAACGTGACCCCGGACCCGGACAGGCCCACAGAGCTCCGTGCATTCCTGCGGAGCGGTAACGACACACTCACTGAAACATGGAGCTACCAGTGGCAGCCCTCGAACTGAAGACGACAGTGCCGGGAAATCCGCTGGGCGGCCAGGCCCCAGGGGAAAGACGAGGCACCGGGTTGGTCGACGCGACGCGGCACGCTGAAGCCGCCGAACGTGTGGCCACGTACTTCCGCACACTGGGGGTAGCGGATGAGGCCACGCTGCGACGGGCCACTGCGCAAGTGCTCGCGGGGCTCGAACAACAGCAGCCGGGACTCTCCGCCGAGGAGCTCCCGCAACGCGCCGTCACGGCGGCCGTGGGCTCTGTCGAGGCATGGCTGGATGAGATCACACGTCCTGAGGACGAGCAACCGTGTCCGGCGGCCCGCGGGCTGACCATGTGGAGAATGCGGCGCGTCATCGCCGATCATCCCGAGTACTTCCTGAATAACCATGACTCGCTGCGCGCGCCACTTCTCACAAAAGAGCCGGTGCTTCCGGAGGAGCAGCCGGCCACCATGGCTCCCCAGCAGTTCGGCGAGCTGCCCGCGGTGCTGCACTCCGCCTACTGGCGGAGGGTGGGGCGTGGTTGTCAACAATTGTGGCGTCGAACGCTGGCTCGGCTGAGGGGAGGGTGATTTCCATGCCCGGCAATATGTCCCGCACACGCACCGCGGTGCGGTACCTTCTGGCAGCGCTCTCGCTGGTCACCACGCTGGCCGGCAGCTATGTTTTCGCGGCGCTGCTCTGGTCCCATGGCGGAGGGTTGCTGCATATCCTCCTGTTCGCTCTGTTCGTGGTGCTGTTCCTGTGGATCAGCTTCTCCTTCTGGACGGCCACGCTGGGGTTTGTGAAATGTCTATCACGGTCAGGCTGCTACACGGCGCCTCCGGTCCGTGAGTCGACAGACCCTTCCACCAGCTTCGACCTGCCCAGGACGGCCGTTGTGGTCCCGGTCTACAACGAACCACCTGCCCGCGTGTTTGCAGGATTGCGCGCCTGTCTGGAATCGCTGCACGAGACCGGTCGGGCCGAGCGCTTTGACCTTTTCGTACTCAGCGACACCACGGACCCTGAAATCTGGCTGGAGGAAGAACTTGCCTGGGCTCGGCTCCGGGACAGTTACGAGGGCCCATCAGGCGTCTTCTACCGGCGGCGTCAGAAGAACACGGGCCGTAAGAGCGGAAACATCCGCGACTTCTGCGAGCGGTGGGGGGCCCGCTACAAATACATGGTCGTCTTCGATGCCGACAGCATCATGGCCGGTGCAACGCTCGTGGAGATGGTCCGGCGCATGGAGGAAGACCCGCAGGTGGGGATCCTCCAGGCCCCGGTCGTGCCTGTGAACCGCAGCTCGCTGTTTGCCCGCACGCAGCAGTTTGCCGCTCGGGTGTACGGAGAGATCTTCACGACTGGTTTTTCCCTCTGGACGCGCACCGATGGCAACTACTGGGGGCATAACGCGATCATCCGCGTGCAGACGTTCATGGACCACTGCCGGCTCCCGCGCCTGCCCGGCCCGGCGCCGCTGGGCGGGGAGATCCTGAGCCACGATTTTGTCGAGGCCGCACTCATCCGGCGCGCCGGATTCAAGGTCATTGTGGCCCACGATCTGGCAGACAGCTACGAGGAATGCCCCACGACCCTGAGCGACTTTGCCAAGCGCGACCAGCGCTGGTGCCAGGGCAACATGCAACACCTTCGCCTGCTGTTCGTGTATGGATTCCATCCGGTCAGCCGCATGCACCTGGCCATGGGGGCCATGTCTTATCTGTCATCGCCGCTGTGGCTGTTGTTCATGGTCCTGGGCATTGTGGTGGGGGCCGGGAAACCCGGACCGCGCCGGCCATCGTTGACCCACAAGCTTCCCCTGATGCAGTCCGTTTCGAGTGAAGATCTGGTCCTGATCGTGTTTCTGGGGACCATGGCCCTTCTGTTCCTACCCAAGCTGTGGGGTTGGCTCCTGCTGCTGCGCGATCCGGTTCGGCTCCGCGCGCAGGGCGGGGCCTTCAGAACGGCCTTGAGCGTGTTGCTGGAGGCTTGCCTGTCTGTCCTGATGGCGCCTGTGTTCATGGTCTTCCACGTCAGCTTTGTGGTGTCCACGCTGCTCGGCCGCAGCGTCGAATGGACCGCCCAGCGCCGGGGCGAGTCGGCGACGGCCGTTCGAGAGGCAATCGGTACGCACGCGCTCACCACGCTCGGCAGCCTGGTCGCTGCCCTGCTGATCGCCCGCCTGGCGCCGGAGATGTTCTGGTGGACGCTGCCGGTGCTGCTCGGGCTGGTCGCCTCGGTGCCACTCGATGTCCTGCTCAGCAGCGTGCGCGTCGGACGATGGCTGCGCATGCGGGGTCTTCTGCTCATCCCGGAAGAGACGCAGATGCCGAAGGTGCTGAAGCGGCAGCGTGCCTGTCTGGTCGAACTTCAGGAAGTCACGCGCGCGACCCAACGGGTCAGCGCACTGCATCGCGTGGTCGTGGATCCCATGTTTCAGGCCCTGCATGTGGCCATGCTGAGAGGCTCAAAGATCAAAGCCGACAGCGTCTCGGATGATCGTCTCCACCGGATCCGCCAGGTGGCCCTGCATGCCGGCCCGACCTACCTCACGCGGGAGCATCAGTTGCTCCTGCTCGCTGACGAGGCTTCCATGGACTGGTTGCATCGGGCGGCGTGGAGTCAGTGGCCTCTGGAAACGCTGAGGATGATCTCCCGTCTGGTGGTGCCCGCACCGTCACCACGCCCGGCCTGACGCGTCCGTCTGGGTCTGCAATGAAGCTGACCGGCAAGTTGCCGTTTGCAGCGCTGCATCGATCTTCTTGGGCAGCGTGGCGAACCAGGCGTCGATGGCCCCGCGCATCCGCGCCACGCGCTCCGGTTGTTCGTCGATCAGGTTTCTGGACTGCACGCGGTCGGCAACCACGTTATACAACTCGGCCCGCTGTTTCGTTTCGTCGAGGATCAGAACCCATGGTCCCTCGCGCATGGCGAACGCCGGCCAGTCGTCTCCGCCGTGATGGCCCTGCCACCACCAGAATACCGGCTTCGTGCGGACCTGGCGCTCCCCTTTGAGCGCGGGCAGCATATTCTCGCCGTCGGAGACATAGCCCTTCGGGGTAGGCACACCCGTGGCGGCCAGCAGCGTCGGGAAGACATCCACGCCCGCCAGCGCGGTGTCACTATCCACGCGGGCGGAAGGAACAACGCCCGGCCAGCGCACCAGGAAGGGCGTGTTGACGCCGCCCATCAGCAGGCTGCGTTTGCGCCCGCGTAGTCCACCCGTGCTCCCCTGGCTGAAGTAGAACTTCTGGTCCGGCCGGGGGTGGCTGTTTTCCGGGCCATTGTCGCTGGAGAAGATCACGATCGTGTTCTTGGCGATCCCGAGCTCGTCAAGCACCTCCAGG
>BTUC01000149.1:0-15784 GCA_045863575.1 Phycisphaerae bacterium | reverse complement strand
ACCGGAGGCGTTCTGACGGCCGACGCGGGCACCAACCTGACCGTGGGGGTCGGCCAGCAGATCGCCTTGCAGGGGGCCGCCACGGGCGGCTCGGGAGTTTACTCGTTCGCCTGGTCGCCGGGGACGGGATTGAGCAGCACCTCCGTGGCCCAGCCGGTGTTCAGTGCCGCCACCGCCGGAAGCTACGTGTTCACGCTCACCGTGACCGACAGCCTGGGTGCGGTCAGCAGCGACATCGTGACGGTGAACGTCACTTCCTCCACCAGCCCGCCGACGCCCCCCTCTGGCGGCGGCAGCACCTCGGCGCCATTGGCCAATGCCGGACCCGACCGGGTGACCTCGCCGGAGGCGCCGATCGTCCTGACCGGCTCGGCCAGCGGGGGAAGCGGCGTCTACACCTACGCCTGGTCACCATCCACCGGGCTTTCGGGCACCAGCATCGCCCAACCGACCTTCACCCCCGCCACGGTAGGCACCTATACCTTCACGCTGACGGTCACCGATTCCAGTGGCTTGACGGCCACCGATACCGTCACCGTCCGGGTGACGGAGAGTGCCGTCCTGGCCAGCCTCAACTGGGGAGCGAACTACATGGCCGGTGGCTACCAGGTGACCGCGGTCTATACCCGGGCTCTGAACCGCGCCAGCGCCCAGACGCTCAGCAATTACCTCATCTCCGGAACCACCACCAACCCTGTCTCCGCAACGCTGGAGAGCGATTCGCGAACGGTGACACTGGTCTTCAATACCGTTCTTTCCTCCAGCTCCCGCATCGATCTGGGTGTGGGTGGAACGCTGATCGACGCGAACGGCGCCATCACCGAGGCCGCCGCCAATCAACCCGTGCTGGCCAGTTCGGCCGATGCCGCCGGACCGAGTCCCACCCGTGTCACCTGGACGGCCAACAACGCCCAGAGCTACCAGGTGGAGGTGGTCTTCAGCGAGGCAATGGACCGCGACACCACGTCGCTGACTTCCGCCTACCGCATCAGCGGAACGCTGATTGAGCCGCACTCGGTGCAGTTGGCCGGCGATGGCCAGACAGCCACGCTCACATTCGACAACCAGGCAGATATCACGCTATCGACCAGTTCCAAGCTGGACGTCAGCGTCGGAGGTCAGGCCCGCGACATCAACGGGAACAGCGCTCCAGTGGCCCTGGCGCAGGCCATTTCACCGAGTCCTGCCGACGTCACGGCGCCGGCCATTGCTTCGCTGCGCCACGCCGCCAACCACGGCAGCACCGGCTATCTCGTGCGCGCCCTGTTCAACGAAGTGCTCAGCGAGGCGGACGCCGAAAACCTGGCCGCATACCGGATTTCCGCCACGGCGGTAGCGCCCACGTCTGCCGTGCTGGAGGGGGACGGCCGGACCGTCAGCCTGATCTTTCAGACACCGCTCTCCAGCGCGGACAAACTCGACATCAGCGTCGGCAACACCGTCAAGGACATCAACGGCCAGGCGTTGGTCGCCAAAACGGCCCAGACCATCCTGGCGTCCACGGCCGACCTCAGCGCGCCCGGCGTCTCCACTCTCACCTGGTCGCCCAGTCGTACCGATGACGGCTACGAATTGCAGATCGTGTTCACCGAATCGATGGACCGTAGCACGGTCCAGACGGTGTCCGGCTACCGCTGCCACGGAACGAGCGTCACACCCGCCAGCGCCGTACTTCAGGCCGACGGCAAGACCGTGGTCCTCACGTTCTTCTCCAGCTTGGGGATTTCCGACAGTCTCGACATCTCTGTGGGCGGGAACTTCGCCGACATCAACGGCCGCAAGCTCGCCATGGTTCCCGGGCATCAGATTGTGAACAATCTCACCGACAGCATAGCTCCCACGATCGTCTCCCGGGTCTGGGCAGCCAATGCCACCAGCTACCTGGTCACGGTCACGTTCAGCGAAGTAATGGACCGCGACTCCACCAACACGCTGACCAACTACTGGCTGGGTGCCGATGGAAACTTCGCCAGCAGCGCCGTCCTCGACGCAGCCGGCAAGGCGCTTCAACTCTCATTCCAGGGAACACCCTCTGTGCTCAACGCGAACGGCACGCTGACTTACGGGTACAACCGGCTGGACGCGCTGACCATTGACGCCAACGTGCGGGATATTAACGGCCGGGCCTGCGCCAGTGCGGCAGTTGCGCCCACGGCGAGCCCGGACGATGCCGCCGCTCCTGCCGTGCTGTCGGTCACCAGGCTGGAATCTCCAGTCGCGGGCGTGTACTGGGTTGAAGTGCTGTTCAACGAAGTGGTGGACAAGGCCACCGCGGAGGCTGCGGTCTACGCCGTTGGGGGCGGCGTAAACGTGACCGACCAGGCCCTGCGGTACGATGGCCGGACGGTGCGTCTCATCGTGGACGCCGACCCCGCGGGCCAGAACGTCACCGTGCCCAATACCATCCGGGATGTGAACAATCAGGCTACCGCCGGCGGCGTGGTGGCGCTCCCATAGCCGCCCGGGCGGCTAGTGAGCAGAGAGGTCGCGGCCAGCGCATCAGGAGCGACGACCGGGGAGTGGTACGCCTCCCAATCCGGCGGCCCGGGAAGCTCAAGCCAAAACAGGCGATGGGCCCGATCGGCCTGCGTGTGGGGCTGGCGTCGCGGCGTTCGGGGCTCTTGAGCACCGAAGAGGGCGTACTCGTGATCGGCCCAGACCTTTCAGCGTGAAGCAGGTGTGGGAGGCTACCTCGTTGCCGCAACGGTGCGCTCGCTCGTTGCGGGCAACCGGGCCAGTTGAATGAACAGCGTCTCCAGGGCCAGAGCGATGTTGGCGTTCCGCCCGATGGTGCTCTCGGCACGAGCCAGTTCCCGGATGGCCACCGCGAGCCGCTCGGATCCGTGCTCGCCGGCCAGCCAGTTCACGGTTTCAGCCTGGTCCGGGTTGAACGGCGGCAGGTCGGCCCCGGTCGAGCGACGCAGCGCGTCCAGGTAGAAGCTTCCCAGCAGAGAAAGCAGCGTCTGGATACCGGCGCGGGCCGCGTCTGTATCTGACACGTCAGGGTCGCGATCGGTGATGAACTTGCCCAGCGCGCGGGCATCGGCCTCGAGCGGGCCGGCCAGCGCGTGCGGCGAACCCCCGGATCCGGTCCGCAGAACCTCCACTAACCTCTGCCCCCAGGCCCGCTTGACCGTGTAGATGTCGTCATCGATCTCGCGCAAGGCCTGTCCCAGGCTGCCGCCGGCGTGCCGAGCCGCAAATGCCACGGCCTCCGGCGCGGCCTCCGGGCACAGGGCGCGAATCTGCTCGGCCACGAAATCCACCGGAAGCAAGCCGAAGCGCACGAGCTGGCAGCGCGAGCGGGTGGTCTGCAACATGGCATCCACCGCCGAAGTCAGCAGGATGATGAACGTATCCGGAGGCGGCTCTTCCAGCGTCTTGAGCAGACTGTTCTGTGCCGCGTCGTTCATCCGCTCAGCCTCGCGGATAATGAACACCTTAGCCCGGCCGCGGGAGGGTCTATGCCCCGCCCGATCGATGACAAAGTGACGGATCACCTCCACGTTGAACGTCAGGGCCAGCCGCTTGCGTATCGTCGAATCCGGGTGCTGACGGTTGAGTTGCCGGAAGATCAGGTACAGGTCCGGATGCGTTCCGGCCTGCACAAGTTGGCAATCCTGGCAATCGCCACATGCATCCGCTGCCGCGGTGATATCACCCGCGGCGAAAGACGCCGGCGAGTGCCCGCTTGAGCCGGGAGAGGTTTGGGTTTGGACCGGTGAAGCGCACAACAGCGTCTGAGCCAACCCCACGGCCAGCATTTCCTTGCCCACCCCCTCTGGCCCGGCAAAGAGATATGCGTGCGGCATGCGCGCGCTGGCCAGAGCCTGCTGGATGATGCGCTGAGCGCGCGGCTGATGCTGAACTTCAGACATCCGCACGGCGGATCACCTCCCAGACAGCATCACGAACCTGCTCCGGCGAGCCCGACGCGTCGACAATCTCGATCTTGCCCGGGTATTCCGGCGGAAGGTTCAGGAAAAGCTGTCGGACTTTGCGATGAAAGGCGATCGGCCGTGCCTCCATCGCGTCCACCTGAACATTCCCCAGTAGAAATCCCTGGGCCGCATCGTGGTTCTTGCGATTGCGCCCGGCATGGTGCGGTCTGCGACCGGTGCGGTCGAAGCCCTGCTCGGTGGGCACGTCCAGAATGAGGGTGAGATCAGGCCAGGTCCCCCCCACCGCGAAACGGCCCAGTTCAATGATCCGACCGAGGTCATATCCGGCCGCGCCCTGGTAGGCACAGGTGGCTGAGATGAACCGGTCGCAGAGCACTACCTTTCCGGCCTTGAGGGCCGGTTCGACGACCTCGCCGACCAGTTGGGCTCGTGAAGCCATGAACAGGAAGGTTTCGCAGCGGACATCCATCTCGGACAGGTCAAAATCCAGCAGGACCGACCGGATCCGATCGCCGATAGGTGTCCCGCCGGGATCTTTCGTACGGACTACCTCCAGCCCTTCGGCCGCCAGCCGCTCGGCCAACAGGCCAAGCTGCGTGCTTTTGCCCGAGCCGTCCGGTCCGTCGAAGACGATGAACTTCCCTGTAAGCCTGTCCTTCAGCGTCAAAGCAAGCTCCCTGCTTGGAGTCGGACTCTCGTGACTCCCCTGCACCCGGGGAGTGTACGCCCGGCGGCCCACCAAGACAAAACTCACGGCTCAAGCGGCTACTACGCGCTCTGCCCGCTGCGTCGTGCTTCTGGGGAGCGGGCGATTGTCCCGTGCGCATCAGATTGGGCGTCCCATCTCGCCGGCAGCGACCATGCCTTTCAACGAGCGGACGCGGTCAGGTCTTCACGTTGTCGAGGAGCACCACGGCCACCGGACCGAAGAGGAAGATGGGCAACCAGGCCGGCAGCGGCTCCAGCCAGTCGGGCAGCGCCCCCGCGCCGATCGCGCCCATCAGTTGATGGCCGATAAAGGCGATGAGGAAAGATGCGGAGCAGACCGCCAGTGACTTGGCCCCCTGGGTCAGCACGCTTTCCGGTAGCCGATTGAGGAAGAACGAGATCCCCAGCAGCAGGAGGATCATGTTGTTGATGGGGGCGGTAAACCGTCCATGGCGGATGCGGGCGACCTGTTCGCGTTTCTCGGGTTCACGGGCGACAAGCTCCTGGAGCTGCCCCAGACTCAGGAAATTCACCCATTGGGCCATTTTGCGCAAGAGCAGATCCTCGGGAGTCAACGTACTGGCGTAAAATGCCTCCTCGGTGAGCGGCTCGAGGCCACGACCATAGGAGGATTCATCCGGCAGCCGGTAACGCTTGCCCACGGTCAGTTCCCAACCCTTGCGGACGGGATCCCACTTGGCCTTATCCGCGCGGATCACGTCCCCCATGTGGCGCCGTCCGTCCTCACCGGGTTCCAGCTCCATGATGTACAGGCCGCGGATGCGCTGCTCGGACGGCTTGAACTGCGCGGCGCTGATGAGGCGGTCCGGCCCATCCTTGACGAACCACAATTCATACGTCCGGGCTCCCGCCACGTCGTCGCGGTTGCGGGCGAGTTTGGCCGCCACCTGCGGCAGGAGCAGTTCGTGATTGGCCACCAGCAGTCCGTTCATGACCAGACCGGCCAGCACGATCGGGGCCGCCAGGCGGTACAGGCTCGTACCGGAGGCGAGGAACGCGGTCATCTCGTTGGCCCGTTGCAGGCGGGCCAGCGTTCCGCAGGCGGCGAACAGGGTGATGACCCCGGAGAGCTGGGCAAAGTACAGAGGAGTGTTAAAGAAGTAATAGTCTCCGATGTCGCGCATCACCGCGAGAATGGGCTTGCCGGCCTCGGTGAACTCGTCGAAGTTCACGAACAAGTCGAGCACCACGTACAGACTCATCAGCACGAACAGCGACAGAAGGTAGTTCGTGAAGAAGGATTTCAGGATGTAGCGATCGAGAATTCGCATGTTACCTTCTCAGGAACCTCCCCAACACAACCACGTCGGCCACAGCCACCAAGGCGATCCCCGACCACATCATGCTCACCCCGATCAGGTGCGTGCCGGGGTTTTCAGAGAGCTGGCGGCCGGCAATGTTCAGCACCACCACCAGCAGCGCGGGGATGAAACTGATGACGAAAGCAGTCAGCAACTGGCCGCCGCGATAGATGATGGCCAATGCCGCCGCCAGAACGAGCATGACCAGAACGCTGGCACTGAAGGCGATCCGGGAGTGAATCACACCGGAGATTTCCAGCAGCGACTTGGCCATTTCCCGAAGAGTTGACGCCCGGGTATCCTCCACGCGCAACCCGAGGCCCAGGGGAGCCGGCCCGGCGCTGTCGAGCCGGCCGCTGAAGGCGGCCTCCCGGACCTCATCGGGCTCCACGCCCAGCAGCTCCCGATCCGAAAGCCGCTTCTCAGCCTCATAGATGTCCATGGGCAGGGGGACCTCGTCGAGGTCGGTATCGTTGGCGGGCACGGCCCCACGCCCAGGCTGCTGAGAGTCGGAAAACGACACGCGTCCGGCGAGCCGCAGGTGAACGATGTCGCTGAGCGGTCCCAGACCCCGGCCCACACGGATGGTGCAGCGATCCGCCGTGTAGGAGCGCGTATGACCTTCCATCACCGCCTTGACCCCAACGCGGGCCAGTTCGGGCCGGAAGTCAACCCGGTCCAGGTTGACCGCCTCCGCTCGGATCTCGTACTTGTCCTCGCCGTCACGATCCTTGAGCATCAGAACCCTGTCGCCGGTGGTGAGTTGTTGCTGGACATCACGGTAGAACAGCGCGTCCCGCACCTGAAGTCGAAGCTTTCCCAACTGCGATTGGACCGCGAGGAGTTCGATCGGATTAGCCCGGTACGAAAGCAGTTCACCCAGGTCGAGCCACTTGGTTTTCTGCTCCATGCGGGTGGGCAGGACCATCGGATCAGAGGATTGGCGGCTGCTGGCGAATGCCCGTGAATGCTGAAAATCGAACGCGCGAATCCCGTACAGAGACGCCCTGACCACGGGGTCGCCCGTCTGGGCGGTGGTGAAATCCACACGCACGTAATCGGCGGTCCCGCACATGGCCAGGTTGTCGTTCTCGACCTGCATGACCGCAGCGCCGTTGATGTGGACGGTTTTGAGATCGTCCGTCTGCTCAGTGCGCGGGGCATAGCCGGCCGACACGATGTAGGGCCCCTGCTTGATGTACCCCTGAGTGTTGAGCGCCTGAACCACGACCTTCTGTATATCCCGGCGAACCAGGGCCTCCATCCGCTCGATGAATTCGGGGATCACGTAGTTCGCCAGGCCGAAGGTGGTCACGGCCGTCAGGATGCTCAGCCCCATGGCCGGCGCCAGCAGCCGATGGATATTGACGCCGCTGGCCTTGCAGGCGTCGAATTCGTTGTCGGCGGCCAGCCGTCCATAGACCATGGCACAGGAAAACAGCGCTGATACCGGGAGCGTCAACGTGGTGGCCACCGGCAAGACGAACGCCAGGAGGTGCAGCATCTGAACGGTCGTGAGCACCTCGGCCTGAATCATGTTGAGCACGCCGCCGGTCAGGCTGAAAGTCAGGGTCAGGCCGACGGCCGTCAACAGAAATGTTTTCAACAGTTCCCGGGAGACGTAGAACTGGAGCGTCTTGAGCATTAAGTGTCTGCCATCCCTGAATTAGCAGCATGTGGCACGAACGGACGGCTCCGTTCCATGGTGCGCTGTCTGCTATTGACCGAGCCCGCCTGGGCAGGGCCTCCATGCCTCGGGCCACGCGGGGCCAGGGGCAACCCCGTTCCGTGCATTCACCCTACCCGAAGCCGCGGATTCGTCAATACCCGGTAAGCGCAGCGGCCCGACTGGCCGTAACATATGATCATGACGCGAATTGTGCCGTCCATGCCGCGCGACGACCAGCCTGTACCGGCTGAGCTAAACCTCCACTGCACGGACTGCGGCTATTCGCTGACCGGCCTGCTGGAACGCCGCTGCCCCGAGTGCGGCGAGCCCTTCGATCCTCGGGAGACTTGGCTGGAGAACGAGCGCAACACCTGGGAGTTTCACTTTGAGCATGTGCGTACAAAGGGTGACTACGCCCGGATCGGTCTCCTGGGCCTGCTCATGGTGTTGTTTCTTTTGACGGCGTTCAGTGATGCCAAGGCCCTCCTGGCCTTCCCGCTGATCGTGTTGGGGGAGCTGTATGTCTACTATACGGGTGGCAAGGGGCTGATGGAGCGGCTGCTCTACTGGAGCATAGCGGCGGTGTGGGGTGTGATCATGGTCGTGCTTTAAGCGAGCGAGGCGATAGAATACCGCGACCTGAGCGGGTTTGCCCCACTGAGCACGGCCGGCAGAGGCTGGCCGCAACCGGCGAGGCCGCGGCGTTGGGGGAACGGTTGAGATGTCGATGGGTATCCGGCGCTACGGCCGGGCGGTGACATTCTGGTGGAAACTCAACGAGCTGTATTGCCGCCGGTGGCTGGGTCTGCGGCGTGAGGGCGAATGCACGGTCCCCGCAGTCGGGCCGGTTATCGTGGTGGCCAACCACAGGTCGGCAATCGATCCGCTGCTCATCATCGCCAGTGTACCCAGCCGGCCGATCGGCTTTTTCGTGGCCGAGGAGTACTACCGCATGCCTCTGGGTGGACGGCTGATGTCCATGATCGGCTGCATACCGGTGAAGCGTACCGGGCAAGATACGAAAGGCATGCGAGAGGCGTTGCGGCATCTGCGGGCCGGCAAGCCGCTGGGGGTCTTCATCGAGGGGCGGATCGCCCGCCCGGGGGAAACCCTCGAGGCCAAGGATGGCGCGGCCATGCTGGCCCTGCACAGCAAAGCGACCGTGATTCCTGCGTATATCTCCGGGTCATGCTTCTCTGAACCCATCGTCTGGTCCTTTCTTCGCCGGCAACAGACCCGGGTACGGTTCGGCCCCCCCATCGACCTGCGCGAGTTCAGGGAGAACAAGCCGGACCGCGATGCCCTGCCGCGGGTCAGCGCGTTGTTTCTGTCCCGAATCCGGGAGCTGGGCGAGAATGAGCCTGAAACCGTTGAGCCACTGCGGACGCCTTGAATGACGCATGGGCGGCTCCATCCATCTGTCCACCGATCGGGAGGATGGGCTCTGCTCATCGCGTTTGGCTGTGCATGGGGATGTTCATCCGAGGGCAAGAAGAGTGCCTCCCCCGCCATTGTCACCGTGTTCGCGGCCAGCAGCCTGACGGACGTGCTCGAAGAAGCGGGACGGCTTTTCGAAAGCCGGACGGGAACGGCCGTCCGCTTGAACCTGGCCTCCTCGTCAGCACTGGCCCGTCAGATCGAGTCCGGCGCGGCCTGCGATTTGTTCATCAGCGCCCATGGCCGCTGGATGGATGAGATTCAGTCTCGCGGCCTTCTCCGGGAGGGCACTCGTCAGGACCTCATGGCCAACCGGCTGGTACTGATTGCCCCGAAGGGTCAGGCCTTCCCGGTACGGTTCGAGGAGGGTTTCGTCCTCGCAGATGCGTTCGCCGGGCGCATAGCCACGGCCAACCCGGACCACGTGCCGGCCGGCGAGTACGCCCGCCAGGCCTTGACCTCATTGGGCTGGTGGGATTCGCTGAAGGATCGACTCACCCCGACAAAAGACGTCCGGGCCACCCTCGCTCTGGTGGAGACCGGAGAAGTGGATGCGGGCATCGTGTACACGACCGATGCGGCCGCCTCCAGGCGTGTAGACGTCCTGGCCGTCTTCCCACAGGAGACGCACGAACGCATCGCCTACCCCGCCGCACTCTGCCGGGACGCCGGGCCGCCGGCCGAGGCCTTCCTCGCCTGGCTGCTCGGACCGGAGGCGGCCGGGCTGCTGGAGCGTTATGGGTTCATACCCATAAGCCGGTAAGATCGCGGGATGCCGCGCATGCTGCTGACACCGGAAGAATGGACCGCGCTGGGCCTGTCGCTCAAAGTTGCGGTATGGAGCATGTTCATCTGCGCAATCCCCGGCATTATGTGCGGATGGCTGCTGAGCCGCTGTCGGTTCCGTGGGAAGGTGCTCTTCGATGCCCTCGTGCACTTGCCGCTGGTGCTGCCGCCGGTGGCAGTGGGATACCTGCTGTTGCTGGCTTTAGGACGCTACGGCCCGGTGGGGCGCCTGCTGGACCACATTTGGGGAGGGCGGCTGGCATTCACCTGGCAGGGTGCGGTGGTCGCCTCGACGGTGATGGCCTTCCCGCTAATGGTGAGGGCCGTGCGGCTGGCCGTGGACCTGGTTGATATCCGGCTGGAACAGGCGGCGGCCACGTTGGGCGCTTCGCCTCTCCGCGTGTGGTTGACGATCACGCTACCTCTGGCCGTGCCGGGCATTCTGACCGGGCTGGTGCTTACCTTCGCACGAAGTCTGGGAGAGTTCGGCGCCACGATCACGTTCGTGGGCAACATCCCGGGGATCACGCGCACCCTGCCTTTGGCCCTCTATGCGTACATTGAGGCGCCCGGCCGCGATGCAGCCGCGGCCCGGTTGATGATGGTCTCCATTCTCCTGTCCTTCGCTGCGTTGCTCGCATCGGAGTGGCTCGCGCGGCGGACGGCCCGCCGGGTTCGGGGGCACTGATGCTGGACCTGGATGTTCAATGGCGGCGCGGCGGATTCCAGCTCGATGTGTGCTGCCGGGTCGGACGCGGAGTCACCGGCGTTTTCGGCCCCTCGGGTGCGGGCAAATCCACGTTGTTGCATCTGATCGCCGGAATCGAGCGGCCGGATTCCGGAAGGATCCAGTTGGAGGGAGAGGATCTGGCGGTCGCCGCGGGGGCAGCCGGGGGTGAACGGCGGGCGTTTCACGTTCCGCCGCACCGCCGTCGCATCGGCATGGTCTTTCAGGACGGCCGCCTCTTTCCACATCTCTCGGTCCATCAAAACCTGCGCTATGGGTTTCGCCTGCAACCGGCCGGTGACCGGCGGCTGACTCTTGTAGACGTGGTGGAGCTGCTCGAGCTGAACGCCGTGATGAACCGACCCGTGGGTATGCTGAGTGGCGGCGAGCGGCAGCGGGTGGCTCTGGGCCGGGCGTTGCTCGCTTCTCCGAGGCTGCTGCTGCTGGATGAACCACTTTCTTCCCTGGATGCGGCCCTCAAGCGGCAGGTTCTCCCTTTCCTTCAGCGCGTGCGGACGCAGATACAGATCCCGATGCTGTACGTCAGCCACGACATCAGCGAAACCCTTCAACTCACAGGCGAGCTGCTGGTACTGGAAGCCGGACATGTGCTCGGCACCGGCCGCTTCCACGAAGTCATCAACGACCCGGCGGTTTTCCGTCTGGCGCAGAGCCTGGGACTGGAGAACGTGCTGCTGGTGCGCATCGCGGAACACTGGTCGGATGAAGGTCTCACCCGGCTGGAGGTTCTTCCCGATGAAACCGGCGAAGTGGCGGGTACCGGCGTGGACCTGTGGGGGCCAATCGTACCCCGCGCCGTCGGTGAACAACTGCATGTGGCGGTTCGACCGGAGGACATCGCCATATCCGTCGGCCCCGTCGAGGGCACCTCGATTCGCAACCAGCTTCGCGGGCGCGTCGTCCGGCTCACCGAGCCGGCGGGACGAGGGCTGCTGGAAGTGGACATCGGCACGCGGCTGCTGGTGGAGATCAGCCTCAAAAGCGTCCACGTGCTGGCCTTGGCCCCGGGCAGCCGGGTCCATTGCCTGCTCAAGGCCCATGCGGTGCGATACCTCGATGCCTGAATCGGCGTAGTATGTTTATAATGCGGCCCGCTCGCGCGGGTTGTGGGCGGAAGGAAACACGGCATGAAGCTGTATACCCGCACCGGTGATTCCGGTGAAACATCATTGTTCGATGGCACGCGCGTCCGCAAGGACGACCTGCGCGTGACGGCATACGGAGAAGTGGACGGGCTGAGCAGTGTATTGGGCTGGTGTGCATGCGCGGCTCGGGTGGGCACTTTTCCCTTTGAGGATTTGCAGCGAAATCTGTTTGTGCTGGGCGCAGAGCTGGCCACGCCTCCGGATTCACCGCAGGCGACGCGCATTCCCCTGCTGACCGCCGCCGACGGCGCACGGCTGGAGTCCTGGATTGACGAAGCCGCGGCGCGGCTCGAGCCGCTGCGTCACTTCGTACTGCCCGGGGGAACCGAGTTATCCGCCCGGCTGCACATCTGCCGATGTGCCTGTCGGCGCGCAGAGCGAGAAGTGGTGCGATTGGGCGAAGGGCAGATACGCCCGGAAGTGATTATTTACCTGAACCGGCTCAGTGATCTGCTTTTCGTGTGGGCTCGGCTGGCCAATGCCGAGGCCGGCGTCTCCGATGTTCTCTGGAAACCGCGCCCGTGAGCACAACTCCAGTCGGGAATTCGGATCATCCCACCATTCCGGCCGCTTCCGGAACCGGCAAGCTCCCTCCTCTTGAGCGGGTTATGCTGGTCATCCTGGGTTTAGCCCTGGGGGGCTGCTTTCTGCTGGTCAGCGCGCCGCGCGGAACAGAGGCTGGTCACGTCGCCTGGCGTTCGGGGTCGGTCCTGCGGGTGATCACCGAACTGATGGCCCTCAGTTTTGAGTATCCCACTCGCACCGGCACGGAAGTGAAATGGCTCGCCCAGAACCTGGGTGCGGCGGCAGCTTTGCTCGCCGTGGTGATCGGGTGGTTCCTGCGGACGCGTCCAGAAGAGGAGTCCCTGCGCCCGCGTATTGGAGCGCTCAGCGCCGGCGAAAGCGTACGCACCATGAGGGATTACCTGGGCGAGTTGGTGCCCACAAGCGCCGCACAGGCGGCGCTGTTGCTGTTCGCCGCCTGGACGATCCTCAGTGCCTGGTGGGCGCATTGGCCACAGGCCGCCGTGGCCGAAGGCCTCCGCCAGTTGATGATCGTGGTCTGGGCCCTGGTGCTGGGGCGAGCCCTCGGGCCCCGCGCCGTTCGGTGGGCCGGCCTCATCCTGGTAGCCCTTCTGGCCGTCACGGCCGCCTTGGGCATCTGGTATTACCTGGAACGCAACCCCGAACAGCGGCTGAAGTTCCCGATCGGCAACCCTATTTTCCTGGCCGCCTGCCTGCTGCCGGCATTGACGATCAGCCTCGTGATGCTCGGCGGCTTGTTGCGGGCGCTGGCCGGACGCTGGTTTCACTCGCGCGCGAAGCCCGCGCCGGGCACTGGCTGGCCCGCACGCGCGGGCTGGCTCGCGGCCGGCAGTGCGGCCACGCTGCTCATCGCCGGCACGGCCTTCGCATTGACCGGGTCGCGCGGGCCGGTCGTCGGACTGGCGGTCGGTTTGGCCGCAGCAGCGTACGCGGCCGCGTCCAAGCGGCTCCGCTGGGTGGTGCTGGCGGTGACGCTGGCAGCTCTGTTGGGAGGTACCCTGCTGATCCAGTCGCGCGTCGGGAGCATGGAAGGACCCCGCTGGGCCACCGTTCGCCTGCGGATTTACGCCTGGTCCTATGCGATGGATCGTTTCCGGATCCGGCCAGTCAGCGGCGCCGGACAGGGCTCTTACCTGCTGGGCGCCCATGCGATGGCCATCGACGCGAAGGACCCGATGCAGGACCCCGCCGCCTTTCCCGGCGAACTGCTGGGGCACGCGCACAACGAGTGGCTGGAGGTGCTGGCGGATCTGGGGGCCACTGGTTTCGGCCTGATCAGCACGGCGCTGGGGCTGACCTTCTGGTCCGCGGGCCTGGCGTTGCGGCGGCTCACGGCGCCGCTGGACCGCTGGTTATTGCTGGGTCTGTCGGGTGCACTGGCGGCCATGATCGTCGAGGAGCTGACCGACGTGGCCTTGCGCATGCCCGGGCTGCCGTTGGTGTTCTACACGGTGATTGGCTTGATGTGGGCCATGTCGCGGGCCCAGGAGTCGACTCGGGCCCAAGAGCGGCGGCATGGGCGGACCGTCCGCGGCGTGGGCCTGATCGCCGGACTCATCGCCGCCGGCGTGATGGCGCGTCTGGCTATCATGGACTGGAACGGCGCCTTAGCCGAACACCGGATTACACCGCTGACGGAAGCTTTCCGCTGGGACGACGCCCTGGCAACCGCCGAAACCGCCCAGACCAACCGGCTGGTGCTGGAGGACCATCTGGCGGCCATGTCGCGCGCGACGCGGGTAGCACGCGATGCCGCGGAGTATCGCCTGGGCCAGTTCAGCGAGACGGTCCGCAGAGCGATCGAGGCCAAGAAGACCAGTCCGCAGATTGCACAGATCGCCAGGGACGATGCTCAGTCCTTTGATCGATATGCCAGCTCGACGATGGAGACGGGCCAGGAGCTGCTGCACCGCATGCCGTATTACCCCTGGGTAGCCGGCTGGATTGCCGACGTCGTGCTGATGCGCGGGCAGATGGAGCACCTTCAGCAGCAGTTAGGGCTGCGCGCTCAGGCATTCAACCCCGTCGCCGAAGCCCGTCAGTGGCTCCTGCTGGAATACGAGCGCGAGCCCTTCAACGCCGTGATGGCGCTTCGGCTGTTGCAGTTGTGGGGCGATCAACCGCTGCCGTGGCGGCTGGACAAGCTGCGGATACCGTTGCGACGGAATCCGCTGCTGGCGGAGGCCCGAGCGGCGCTGGCGGCGCTGAAAGAGGAACCGGAATTTGGGCCCATCCTGACGCAATGGTTTGCCACGGCGGCACAAGCGGTCGGCCAACCGCCCAGCGCGTGGGAGGATCCCTACGCGCCCGAAACGTTACGGCTGGCGGCGGTGGCCAGCGAATTGCAGGGTGATTACGCGGATGCGGCCGGACTCGCCCAGGAGGCGGCCGACCTGCTGCTGACCCTGCGCTCGCACTTCCCCAGAGCTTCCTCGTACGCGCGCATGGAGGCCGCTCGATATACGCTGCTTGCCCACCCGCGGCAGCCCGAGCTCGCCCTGGCTATGTACCGGCGGGCCCTGGCGGACTGGCCGGCTTCCGGAGCCGGGCCGGAAGGCGCGCGGTTCCGCCGCAACCTGGCCTTCTATCTCCTCGCCGCCGGGAGCGAGGAGGAGGCGCGCCAGCATCTCCTTACTCAGGCTGTCCTTACCGACGAGGTGCTCGATGCGCAGATTGCCGAATACCTCGCGGAGCTGGTCCAGGCGATGCTTCGTCGCGGGGCCGACGACCGGCCAGAGGGGCTGGAGCAATGGCTTCGGCGGGGTTTGCAGCTCGCACCGGAACACGCCGGACTGCACATGATGACCGCCCAGGTGGCGCTGGAAAAAGGCGAGGAGCGGGAGCTGTTGAGTCAACTGGAGTGGCTCGAACAGCATGGTAACCGCGATCTCATGATGCACACCTTGAGCTTCCTGGCCCAGCGGTTTCCGGAAAGCACTGTGCTGCGAACCTTCATCGAGACCCGGGTCGGAGTTGCGCTGACGCAGCCGGACCAGGAACACGAAGAAGCGGACCACCCCCGCGATACGTCAACCGCGCCCTCCGAATGAAAAATCGGCTTTCTTGGTCAAGAAAAGCACCGGCCGGGCCGCCCAGCGGCGCTCCCGACCGGTGCTGATTGTCAACCTTGCGACAGTGGCAGCCGACCGATCCGATCAATCATCGCAAGTCGGATCGGCCGTGCCCACCGAACCGGTGTAACACCTCTGAAAGACACCGAAATCCTGCTGGTCGACAGCCTGGTCGTGGTTGCGATCCATGCACTTGCAGGCATTGGACAGGGCGTCAAAGACGCCCGGTCCCGGGGCCGGACCCGTCGAGCAGTCCTGGAACACGCCGAAGTCCTGCTGATCGACTTTCCCGTCGGGCTCGTCGAACAACGATCCGCCACCGGCCACGTCGAACACCGGCTGGCGAGACATGCAGATGTCGACCAGGCCGGGCTCCACCTCGCCCTCCAGGACCCGGATGTAGTCGATCCACATGGAATTGCGATTGCGGTTGTCGGGTTGAATCTGCAC
>BTUC01000148.1:0-15787 GCA_045863575.1 Phycisphaerae bacterium | reverse complement strand
GCCCTGGCGCCCTTGCCAAGGCCGATTCAATCGACGAACTGCGCAACCTGGGCTAGTTCCCATAAGCTATAGTACTTTCAACTGGGAGAGGTGCTGAGGACACCTTTTGAGTTGTCGTTGGCGGCCAGTGTGAGGGGCTGGGGCCTGCGCAAGATCGGTCGCTGCGCGTTCCACACCCGTAAGCCACCTCAGTGTCTCCGGCACACCATTTGTTTGTAAACCGCTGCCTCAGACGGCTTTACGGCCCGGAGTTTCACTTGCATGATTGTGCGAAATATGATCGGGCACCATCCGAACGGCGGTGTCAAATGCGCTTGGTAATTCCATGTTGGACGCCTTTGGCGTGACGCTGGTCTGCAGAACTGGCGGCTGCGTGAGAGAAAGGGCACTCAGATGGCGAGAATGGCAGTTGTGGCGTTGAGCCTTACCGTCGGCTCGATTCAGATTCGGACGGCCTGGGCCCAGACCGTAGTGGATCATTTGCTCGCATTGGGCGGCGATAACCACGCTGACCAAATCATTTTCGACCCGCCCTATTACCCTGCATTTACTCCCGGAAGCGAACTCGATGGGCAGCAGTTTACCGAAGGGGACATTATTACATGGGATGTACGGGTTTTGGTTTCAGGTATCCATGTTGTGGGTCCTGGAGAACTCGGAGATGGACTTCCTCCCAATGGCGCTGCTGGGCTGAGCTTCGATCTTGAACTCCACGCTGGAACCGCCGACGGACCCCTAGCTGAAATGGGTGCGGGATCGGCGTCGAGCGAGGGTTGGTTCAGCACTGTCTTCAGCACCCGGAATGCGGCCTTTTGCAGCAGCTTCGATATCGGGGCTGCGGGCAGCATGGGAGGCCATGTGTACGACCGTCCGGTTTACGGCGGTCCCGGCCTCAGGATGCCTGGATATCCCAGCGCCAGAGGGCGCCCGGCCGATGCGTTAACACCGCTCGGAAAGCTAGAGAGCATGGCAATCGTTGGACTCCTTTGGGGTGGAGAAACGGACTACGTTCCCGGCGTAGGTGTGCCCCTGGGGGGCTTGGGTGGTTGCGCCGGCGGTCTCGGCGTCGTCCCGCTCTTCGAGGGACAGATCAACACGACCGGGATGGAGCCGGGGACTTATGTGCTGAAGGTTGTTCCGAGGCGTGCGAATCTCTACCACGGAGCGTTCAACGGCGCCGGTGCTGTACCATTCAATCAAATCATAAGGGCCAACGAGACGCGTGGTGACACGATTACCTTCGAATTGCTGTCGGATCCGCCGCCGGTACTCACGGGAGCGGTGTCTCGCCTGACGCACGGAGCGGCGACTGTGTTCGATATCGACCTGCCGCTGGATCCCGCTGCAACAGCGGGCGTTGAGTGCCGGCACGGCGGCCCCTCCGAAATCGCGCTGACGTTCAGCGAGCCGATTGCCGCTACCGACGGCACGCCAGACGCGACCGAAGTCAGCATATCAGATGGCACGCTCGACATGGTGACCATCGACGGGAGCGAGTTGCTTATCACAATGACCGGCGTTCCCGATCAGTCCTGCTTGGTGATAACGTTGTCGGGCATCGCGGACCTGCGCGGCCATGGCCTGTCCGGCGACAGCAACGTACACGTCCGGGTCTTGGAAGGCGACGTGAACGCCGATGGCGTGGTAGCCAGTGGGGACATTACGCAGGTTAAGAGCCACAGCGGCCAACTGGCCGATAGCGGCAACTTCCGCTGCGATCTCAACTGGGACGGGGTAATCGGCAGCGCAGACATCACGCAAGTAAAACTGTGCTCGGGGCATACGGTCAGTTGCGAGTGAGCATGAACAAGCTACGAGGAGGTTCAGCATGTGGCTTCGAACTGAGTCAGCGTGGTTAGTTTTCGCCGCAGCCGTCCTTCTTTCGGGTGTTCCGCGCTCATCCACAACGTGGGACCCCAACGACCCGGAGAAGACCCGACCAACCGTGTCCCGTGAGGAGCGAGACAAACTCGGCTTGACGCCCAAGACGTGGGGAGAAGTGGTGCACCCGGATGTTTATGAAGCGCTGGATCGGCTGAACAAGAAAATCAAGAGCCTGAAGGCCAGGGTGAGGGAGGGGCGAGACTTGCAGGCCATGGACGTGCTGCAACGCGTGCGCTTTGAAGAGACCATATATGTGCAAGTTCGGTTGAAGAACAAGCAAGCTCATTCGACCGTACTCGGGAGCCTCACGGCATCAGAGTTCCACCCCCGGCAGATTCTGAGCGATGGATCAGGATTTGTGGGATATGCAACCACCGAGTCACTGAAAAAGCTGGCCAAGAATCCACACGTGGCAGGCGTGAGCATCGACGACAAGCCATTGCCGATAGAAGATAGGGTAATTGCGAAGGACGATCTCCCACCCCAGCAGTCAGGGGACACCTCGCCTGATCAACCGGGCGTTAAGGAAGGAATAGTCGAAGCCGAAGTCTATCGCGCGCTCAGCTTGTACGATCGGGTGGACGTGGTCGTCAGCCTGCATAGGGAGTCTTTGTCCAGCCCCACTGAGTCGCCGTCCGAAGCTTGGCGGACCGAGGAACGGCGTCAGCAGGAAGCCAAGAGGCTCCAGGACCACGTACTTTCAGCCGTCAACGCCGACCAGTTCTGGGTTCGCGTGCGGCATCGCGGACTTCCCACGATTTCAGGACGTATCAACCGGGAAGCTTTGACGAAGCTGCGCGATCTTCCAGAAGTGAAGCGGATCAACCTGCCGCGGCTCTATCGGCCTGCCACGAACCTACGGAAGTGAGGATCTCGACCAAGGCGTCGAAGAAAGGAACGAGCATATGCGCATGAAAGCGATCATTTGTGGCTTTGGTCTTTCTGCAGGTTTAGCGTTCGGCATGGAATCCAGCGTTCCGTTCCTCCACGCAGATGATGTCCATGCCCAGGGAATCACTGGACGAGGTGTGACCGTTGCGGTAGTAGACACTGGCGTAGATTACGCTGATCCTGGTCTGGCGGGCAGCATCGCGATCGGGGGCGCGAGTTTCGAGGGAGGAGTCATGCAGCCGGATCCAGGTGAGGATGTGTATGGCCTGGGTCATGGAACTTACATGGCGTTCTGCCGCACGGAATTGTTGAGTGGTCGATCGTCGCGACGGTGAGCCAGAGTGATAATACGGGGCTAGCGGCGATTTCCGTTGACCTGGTGCAAGATCCAAGTAACCGATGGTTCCTTGAGATGGCTGTCGCCACTGGAATTGGGAGCGGTCTGGAAGGATTCATCTGTCCCGCTGGCATTTCCCATCCGTTGTCAGGATTCGCGGGCACCCCGCTTGGTGAAGTCGGATCGAAGAACCTCGTACAGATCGGTGGGGCACAGAATACGTTCGGCGCGGCTGGAAACATGGGTATGGGCCACGATTGTGCCGTCGATCTTTCCGTGGGCCAAGGTGTTCCGCTGATGATTGCAGAAGGATCGTTCATGATGCCACCAGCGGCTGGCACATACGTGTTCAGCCTCCAGAATGCATTGGCCAATGTCCTGGATGTCGTAGATCCGCCTCCGAGTCCGCCAGCCTCGTGGCCCATCAGCAGTGCGGGTATTGACCTGATCACATCGAGCTTCACTGTGATCGTCCCGTATAATCTCGCACCGTCCGACTTCGACGAGGACGGTGACGTCGATCAATCGGACTTCGGCCACTGGCAATCCTGTTTCACTGGTCCCGCTCGTCCCTATCCGGTTGGCTGTGACGATGCAGATCTTGACGGAGATGGGGATATCGACCACGACGACCTGTCCCGATTCGACCTTTGCAAGTCCGGGCCTGCTATCGGGGTATCGGACGCTTGCATGGAATCGATCTAGCGGCCGTTCCTCAGGCCCGATGAGGCAGCTCAATTGAGCTCGCGGTCCTTCGGGGACCACTGGACCTTCAGCGTGGAAATGCCTCTCGAATCGTCCACCACCTGAGACGTGCGCAGCGACTCGAGGTGGACGTCGGATTGCAGGAAGTTCGAGCGGTCCCGGTGCCGGGTGAAGTCCACGTATCCCGGGAACGGACCTCGATCGCCGGACTCCGGCGTGGTCCGGAACTTCTCGTACGGCGTGTCGCCCTTCTGGCCGTGGATGTACCGGGTCCCGAAGAAGCCGGGATTGGCCGTGTCGCGGTGAATCGCCGGCGCGTCGCTGAACAGCAGATAGCGCTGCGCGAACTTGATCGAATAGGGATTGAACGACGCGCCGCCCGTGCGGTTCGGGAACATCTGGGTTTCGAACTTGTCGAAGTTGCAGGCCCAGATGTTCATGGTGTAGGCCCGGCCCGCGATTCGCTCCGCCGGGCAGGCGAACACGCCGAAGAACCCGTCTTTCTTATCAGTGAGTCGCTCCGCCGGGATGTAGCGCAGCAGCATGCTCCGGAAGTACCACCAGTCTCCGGTCTGCGGGTCGCTCGCGTAGTAGCGGTTCGGCGGCGGCTGCTGGCGGTAATCGGCGGCATAGAGCGTAAAGGCGATGCCGAACTGCTTGAGGTTGCTCATGCAGGTCACGAGCTTGGCCTGGTCCCGGGCCTTGTTTAAGGAGGGAATTAGAATGGCCAGGAGCAAGGCAATGATGGCCACGGTGACCAGCAACTCGATCAGCGTGAATGCCGGTCGCCTCGGACGTTGACCTGCGAATGAGAGCATCCCGGTCTCCGTCAAAACAAGGATCAACAGGACCGCCTCAGCCCAACTGGCGGCCCCGACGCCGGGCCTGACTGCCGGAACGAGCACGGCCGTGAGCCGCTCACGCGATTCGCACCCGCCTGGATGAAGTAAGATGACTGGCCCGACCGGTTCATTATTATAAAATCGCTGCCCGCGCGTCAACGCCCACTCCGGCGACCCAGCCGTAATTAGCGAATCCGCAGCCATTTATGCCGATACATGGGCCAGGAACCGGTCTGCACCGCCGAACGTAGATCAACAGAAGTGGAACCGACCTTGAAAACAGAAGCTGCCCAGGAACCGGAGCTTACGGCCGACGCGCCGCGCCGGGGACTTCCGTTTCTGGCTTGGGCGGCCGTTTTCGCTGGGGCGTTCCTGCTTTACGGGCTCACCGCCAACCGTGGCGCTCAGTGGCAGGACTCCGGCGACATCATGCTGCGGATTCTGCAGCGGGAGCTCATCAATCCGCTCGGGCTGGCGTTGAGCCATGCGCTGCACTTCTGGCTGGGCCGGTTGGCCGCTGGTCAGGGAGAAGCCAACCCCGCCCTGGCAATCACGCTGATCAGTTCGCTGGGCGCGGCACTCGCGGTCGCGAACGTGTTCGGATGCGTGACGGCACTGACTCACCGGTGGGGCCCTGCGCTGTTCGCCGCCGGTTCGCTCGCGGTCGCGAACACCTTCTGGCGGATGGCGACGATCACTGAGGTGTACACGCTCAGTGCTGCGCTGCTGGCGGCAGAATGCTGGGCCCTGATACTCTTCACAAGGCATCCCACCCGCCGGTACCTCTGGGCCATGCTGCTCTTCAACGGCCTGGGGGTGGCCAATCATCTTCAGGCGGTACTCACCGCACCGATTTTGGCCGTGGTCGTGGCGGAGGCGGTGATCCGTCGGCGCGTAGAGTGGCGGGAGGTGGCCGTCGGCTGTGGTCTCTGGTTGGCGGGCACGCTGCCCTATACCGTCCTGGTTATCGCGGAGCTCCTCCGCACTGGTGATCTGGTCGGGACGGTGCAGTCCGCCACCATGGGCCATACATTCAGCTCCAACGTATTGAACACGCACATCTCGCCACGGCTCCTGGCAATCAGCGCCGCGTTCGTGCTCTACAACTTCCCCAATCTGCTCTTGCCCGCGGCGGCCTACGGGGTGGCCCGAGCCCGCCGCGTGGATATCCCGAGAGGCACTTTCTGGGCGTTGGCCGCCGCCCTGGCCATCCATGGGCTGTTTGTGCTCCGCTACAACGTCGTAGATCAACACACGTTCTTTCTGCCGGTCTACGTCCTGCTGGCCATCTTCGGGGGCATCGGTGCCGCGGCCGTGTGGTCCTGGCCACCACCCACGCGACGCAGATGGGCAGGCGCAGGGATCGGGCTGCTGGCTTTGACCCCCGTGCTTTACGCCGTCCTGCCCGCGGCCGCTCGATACGCGCAAGTGCTGGAACGGTTCATCCACGACAAGCATGAAAAGCCTTACCGAGACGATTACGAGTATCTTTTCGTTCCCTGGGCGGTGGTGGACGATTCCGCCGAGCGTATGAGCCGCTCCGCGCTCGAGTTGGCCCAAGAAAACGGAATGGTCCTGGTTGAGGACTCCATGGCCCGCTTTGCTGTCCAGTACGCCCGAAGACGAGCCGGTCGGCCCGACGTTGAGATCCGTCAGGTCCCTTCCAGCAAGCGCCCGGAAGCACAGGCGGCTCTCGCCCGCGAGGTGCTGGCGGGCTGGCCGTCCGGTCGTCCCATCGTGCTTGTACCGCTGAATCGCGATCGTCCCGAGTTCCATGTCCGGCCGTGGCCTTGGCGGCGAGTAGGGGATCTGTACATACTCGCACGTGTGCCGTCCACAGAACCCGCAAATTGAAGGGAGACCTCTCATCAAGCCTGCTCTCCCTTCTCACTTTCACATTTTCGCACTTTCGCACCTGCTCACGTAGCTCGCGCGCCTACGCGCCCGGTCGTTCTGCCGCTAGAATGCCCGCCTTCGCAAACGTGCCGGTATCCGCATGGAGACAAAGATGTCCGTAGTAGCCCCCGAGTTGAAGCCGTCTGCCCGGATCCTGATGGGCCCGGGCCCCAGCGATGTGCCCGATCGCGTGCTGCGGGCCATGGCCGCCGCGACGCTGGGCCACCTCGACCCCGAGTACCTCAAGATCATGGACGATACGCGGGAGATGCTTCGGGCGGTTTTCCGCACGACCAACCCGCTGACGCTGGCGGTCTCCGGCACGGGCAGCGCCGGCATGGAGGCCTGCGTGGTCAACCTGATCGAGCCGGGCGACGAGATGATCGTCTGCGTCAATGGCGTGTTCGGCACGCGGATGCGCGATGTGGCCCAGCGCTGCGGGGCGGTCGTGCATTCCATCGAGGCGGAGTGGGGGCGCGTCCTCGAACCGCAACAGGTCGCCGATGCCCTGAGGGCTAACCCGAAAACGAAGGTGCTGGGCATCGTTCATGCGGAGACCTCCACCGGTGCACATCAGCCGCTGGAGGAGATCTCCAAGCTCGTCCACGATGCCGGCGCCCTGCTGCTGGTGGACACGGTCACGTCGTTGGGCGGCCACGAAGTTCGGGTCGACGACTGGCGGATCGATGCCTGTTACAGCGGCACGCAGAAGTGCCTCTCCTGCCCACCCGGCCTGGCACCGGTGACGTTTTCTTCCGCGGCCGTTAAGGCCATGGAGCAGCGCAAGACGAAGGTGCAGAGCTGGTATTTGGACATGGCCTTGCTGCGGCAGTATTGGGGCGAGCAGCGCGTGTATCACCACACAGCGCCCATCAACATGACTTATGGATTGTATGAATGCCTTCGGATCATCCTGGAGGAGGGGTTGCAGGCACGGATTGCGCGCCACGCCTTGAATCATCGTGCGCTGCGCACGGGTCTGGCGGCCATGGGCATTGAATACATCCCTCCGGAAACGCTGGCCACGCTGAATGCCGTACGCATTCCCGAGGGCGTGGACGACCTCAAGATCCGCAAGCGCCTGCTGGCCGAATATGGCATTGAGATCGGCGCGGGGCTGGGGCCGTTTAAAGGCCAGGCGTGGCGGATCGGCCTGATGGGCCACTCCAGCACACGCCGTAACGTAACGCTGTGCCTGGCCGCACTGGAGGCGTTGCTCGCTCAGGAGGGCGTGTCGTTGAAGCGTGGGGAGGCGGTAGCTGCCGCTATGGCCGTGTACGGGTAGTGCCTCCTCCTTTGACGGGAAGCCGGCAGCATGCCTTACTTAAAGCGCCTCATCGCGTGGCTCAATCGCCCGGTCTTCGGTACGCGTGTGATCCCGCCGGGGGCGCGCGTGGATCCCGATCGGTTTGCGGATGCGGAGTTTCCCGTCCACTGTCCCACCTGCGACTACTGCTTGCAGGGTCTGCCGAGCTGCCGCTGCCCGGAGTGTGGCCGTCCGTTTGATCGCGGCAGGTTGCTGGTCGAGCAGTACGTGCTGGACACGGCCTCGAGCCCTTGGCGGCGTAACCGCTTGAGCCGCGCGCTCAAGTGGATGGCACTATGTGCTCTGGCACTCTTGACCACCACGCAGGTACTGATCGTCGGCACGCCTTGGCTGGTGCAACGGTACAAGCCCCGCGCTCAAGCGGCAGGAGGGACGTCAAAAAGCGTGTGGGATCAGGTGCAGCGGGTCTCCCAATTGGCTGAAGTGGTGAACTTTGTCATGCTGGCCATGCTGGTCACCGGCGTGGGCATGGGCCTGTGGAGGTATCGGCAGTTCGCCGCGAAAAGACGGTGCGTCTTGGCTGCCATTGAGGAAGGGCAAGGTGCGCCAGCAGGAGCATGCCGGGAAGGCGAGACCCCTCGAACTTCTTAGTTTCTCTTTCCTGTCGATTCGCGCGAGAGCTCGCGAGGCTCCTCCTGCTCCCGGGTCTCATGAGCAGTGGCACACGCCCTGCGGGGACCGGCTCAGAGCACCTGTGCGGTCGCCTCGAGATCGGTAAAAGTGAAAAGGATCACGGCCCCGCACTGGAACTCCTCGTCCGTGAAGATGAATACAGGGTTGCCGTTGAAGTTCCGTCCGCCGACGAACGCGCCATCCTCGTTCAATTCGCGTTCCTGAACAGCCTCAACCACGCCGGGGCATTCCGCCGGTACGAAGGCGCAGCGGGCCTCGCTGGGGTCACAGGAGATCGTCTGCGGCAAACCGTCCACCAGCAGATCCAGTTCCACCGTACGCGTGGTCTGGTTGATCACCTGAATTCGTACCGTCTCATTTGGATTCGGGGCCGTATCGCCTGCCTGGTCCAGTTGGGCTTCGAGGATAGCATTGACGAGACTCCCTCCGGACTGGCCGCAGCCGGTCACTGCCAGAGACAAGGCCGCTGCCGTTGCCGTTGCAAGCACCACACCGTGGATACGCCGATCCTGTTGAAGCATCAACACCGTCTCAGACCACCTTTCCGGGAGGAAGCTTGAATCTCCGATGGCGCCGCCGGGGGGCTGGCAGGGGGGTGCCGCCGTCCATCCGACCGTGGCATAGACAATGTAACCGCACCAGGTGACCGGGGCAACAGTATTGAACACGCCCCGGGTTGGGCTTAGACTCCGGACCGATATTGCCGGCCGGCCGTCTCCGGCCGGCGATCATCTCCCGATTGGGTGGGTACACGCATGGCAGAAGCGCAGGTCCTGGACCACGCAGCGACGCAGCGCCCGGCCGGCCTCGATCCCGGGCTCCGCACGAAGCTTTCCATCATGATGTTCCTGCAATACGCCGCATGGGGTGCATGGTGGAGCGTGCTCAGCAAGTACATGATGGCTCCGCCGGCCGAGGGTGGGCTCAGCTTCAATCCCGAGCAGGTCGGGTGGGCGTATGCCAGTACCGCTTTCGCCTCCCTGATTTCGCCGTTGATCCTTGGACAGATCGCCGACCGCTGGGTTCCTACTCAGTACCTGCTGGTTGCTCTGCACCTGCTGGGGGCCGGTTGCCTGTACCTGCTGCCTGGCTTTACAACCTTCTCGCCGTTCTTCGTGCTCATCCTCGCCTGGGCGTTCTTCTATGTGCCCACCATCTCGCTGACCAACGCCCTGAGCTTCCACCACATTTCCGACGCTGGCCGGTTTTTCCCCGGCATCCGCGTCTTCGGCACCATCGGTTGGATCGTGGCCGGGCTCTTCGTCGGCCAGACGCTGAACGAGACCACCGCACAGCCGATTCTGCTGGCGGCCGGCGTCAGTGCAGTGCTGGGGCTCTACTGCTTTGTGTTGCCGCACACGCCGCCGCGCGGCAAGACCGGAGACCTGTTCCCGCCGCTGCGTGCGTTGGGCATGTTGAAGGAACCCCAGTTCGCGCTTTTCGTGCTTGTCTCCTTCTTGATCGCCATCCTGCTGGCGGCTTACTTCACCTTTACCGGCCAGTACCTGGGTGCTCCGCCGCGTGGGGTTACCAACGCGGCTTCCTGGATGACGCTGGGCCAGTTCACCGAGATGCTCCTGCTGCCTCTTCTGCCGTTCTTCCTGCGGACGATCGGGATGAAGAAAACGCTGCTGCTGGGCATCGCCGCGTGGGGCATTCGGTACGGCATTTTTTCACTGGGGCAGCCGACATGGCTGGTGCTGGCCAGTCTGGCCCTGCACGGCATCTGCTATGATTTCTTCTTCGTGGCCGCGTACATCCATGTGGACAATCAGGCCAGTGCCAATATCCGGGCCAGCGCCCAGGCGCTGATCAACTTCGTCATCATGGGGATTGGGATGCTGCTGGGGAATCTGGCCTTTGGCAAGCTGACCGCAAGCTTCACCGACACGCTGGCCGATGGCGTGCAGTCGACCGACTGGACCAGCGTGTGGATGTACCCGGCGATCGGGGTCATCGTTCCCGTGGTGGTCTTTGCACTGTTCTTCCGGGAGAAGCCACCCGCCGCGGCCGCCAGAGCGGCGGACTGACCAAGGTTCCGATCCCCGGGGAGCCGGGACAGCGGCAAGTGACCACGGCCGGCCGGTGAGGCCGGTCTCTGGCGGCAACTCTGTGGCGGGCATCCCCCCGTCAGGCTGCTATCCGGCCTGACCGTCGCCCGCTACGATGTCTTCCACTGGGATCAGGATTTCCAGCGCCGTCAGCACGCTCTGACCCACGAAGTCGACACCAGCTCCGACAACGCTGTCCTTAAGCTGGGCGCCGCAGCTTGTGCCCAACACCATGCTGCCTGGAACCAGCCACATGACCATCCGGCCCACAAGCTTCATCCCACGATGTCTCATCATCAGCGGCTCACTTTCGAAAATGGTCTCCAAGATCAACCCATGATACCTGCCAACCGAAGGTGCGTCAGGCCCCGAACGGCTCCGCAGGTGGTCGCCAAGTCAATCACATGCCAACATGTATCGGATGATTCGGAACAAAAGCCGTCCTAATGGCTCGGCCGAAGCGTTTGTGCCGCCCGCCACTCCCTCCCTGGGATGTGACCGGAAACCTTGGGACGGGGTAGACGGAAATTCGTCAGCCGGCAGCCTTGCTTCACCCGAGTATTCAGCCCAGCCGCTGGACGATACTGTTCTGATCGATCGCCACCGTGGTCACTTCGCCGTCGGCCTTCCGCAGCCGCACGCGCAGCAGCCAGAATTTCTGCCGCTTTCCATGGGCGAACCAGCTTCCGGTTGGTTCGGGTTTGCTGGACAGAACTTCGCCCTCGACGGTGGTCGTCCAGGCCAAGTCGCGCCCGTAGATCTGCTGAATGATCCGGACGCGCTCTCCAGGCTTGAGCTGTGGTGTCCGTTTTGACAGTTCGATGGCAGGCATTTCTATCTCCAACCCCTCTGACTCATCATGGTTCACGAGTCTGAGCTTGCCCGCGGGAGTCCCAACTGCACGAGCCCGCTGGGTGGCTCACCGGCCAGTTCCCCCTTGGGCGGGTGAGCATAGCCCGCCAGGTCGCTGGGCACGGGTACGGTGACCTCCAGCCAGCGCATGGGCGTGCAAACCCTGACTCGGGCATCCTTAAGAGCGGCGGGGAGCAGCACGACCTGGCCCCGCTTAAACGGCAGGGCCGGTGCTCCATCCCGCGAAATGATTTCTCCACGGCCATCGAGCACGATCCAGACGACCGGTTCGGCGTAAGGGATGGCCTGCTCCAGACCTTCCACCATTCGGACCTGCTCAATCACAAATGAGGGGCAGGCGACCAGTCGGGTGACGGCCGTCCACAGGCTGGCCACGTGGGAGCGCTCCTGCGCCGGCGGCGGGGAGGGGGAGTTAAAATCGATGCAGTCTAAAGCCTGCTCGAGATGCAGCTCCCTGGGCTGGCCGGTTGCCGGATCGACGCGGCCCCAGTCGTAGGTCCGATAAGTTGTATCTGATGGTGTCTGCACCTCAGCGGCCAAAACGCCCGCGCCCAAAGCGTGCGGCGTGCCGCTGGGCAGGTAATAGCACTCACCTGTCTTGACCGGCACCCTGCGAAGGACGCCCTCGATGCGTCCGCTCAGCATGGCGTCCCGGAAATGCGCGCGGGTGATGCCTGGCTCGAGCCCATGATAGATCAGCGCACCCGGCTCGGCCGACAGGACATACCACGCCTCATTCTTGACGCGCACGGCTCCACCCAGTCGTTTGGCGACCGCCTCGCTCGGGTGCACTTGTACGCTCAGCGTCTGGCGGGCATCGAGGAACTTGATCAGCAGGGGAAAGCGCCCCTGAAACAGCGGCACGCGCCCCATGAGCTCCTGACCCCATTCCCGCACAAGCTCGCCCAAAAAGCGACCTTTTGCCGGTCCGGCCGTCACACGGGACTGATCGTCCTCCAGGTCGGCCAGCTCCCACGATTCGCCGATCGGGCCCTTCTGAACAGGCGGGCGACCCAGGTGCGAGAAGATGCTGTCCCCGCCCCAGATGCGCGGCTTGTAAATGGGTTCGAAAATCAACGGATGCACAAGCATGCTCACCACCATCAATGAAGCCAAAGTCGGGTGATTCTATGTCAGTTTCGAAGGGGTGCAAAACCCGTGCTCTCCCCGGTAGAGATTTGCGCATGCGTGTAGTGGCCGGGCCTGGAGTACCGGCGGTTCTGCTGAGTGCACGACTGGCCGACCGGTCGCTGGCCAATTGATGAACCGGAAGGAGTCCAAGGTGGCCGCCGGGCTGTGGGCTTCAGGCAGAGATTCGGGCGGGCGCGGGCGGCGGCTCCTGCTCAGTGGATGGCGTGCTGGGCATCTCCCAGCGTCGAGGCTGCGGCGTGGATTCATCCTCGTCGCTTTCGTTCAGCCAGCGCAGGATGTCGTCCTCGGTGGGCAGCTTGGGTTTGGGAGCAGCCACTCGGAAAGTGGAGTCACACTTGGGGCATTTAGCCCGATGGCCGACGGCCTTCTCGGGGACCTGGTAAGGCGTTCGGCAGACCGGACAGTGCGTCTGGACCTTCCTTTTCTGGGCGGACATGGCTGAACTCCGACTGCTTCAATCCCCTCAAAGCCCGTTCAGCCCTGATGCCGGCGCGCACACATCAAGAGGTTGCACCGGAGCATCCCAATTGTCGTCAGGAAGATCAGATAAGGTATGATGCCGGGAGAGCGCCTGTGACGACAATTGCCTCCAGCGCGTGTCTACTTCATTATAGACACCTCCGTGGGCAGAGGTCTATGCCGATGAGGTGCGAATACATCCGCTCGCGTACACAGATCGCACGAAGCGCGATGCGGCGGCTTACCGTCTGCCTCTGTTCTCAGTCGGCCAGGAACGGGTTGGACTTGCGTTCATTCCCGATCGTGGTGGCCGGCCCATGTCCCGAGTAGACTACGGTTTCGTCCGGAAGTGTCAACAGCCGCATGCGAATATTGGCAACCAATTGTTGGTGATCTGCGCCGGGGAAATCCGTTCGGCCAATGCTGCCTGCGAACAGCGCATCGCCGGTCACGACCACCCCGGCCGCGGCACAATAGAGCGAGCGCCCGCCGGGAGAATGTCCGCTGGTATCAAACACCTGCCAGGAAAGCTCCCCCAGTTGCAGAACCGTGCCCGGGGCGAGGTCACCATCCGCTCGGGCCTGGGTCACGAACGGCATGCCCACGAAAGCCGACAGGTTTGCTTCGGCATCCTCCAGCATGGGGTAATCCGCGGCCGCCAGCAGGATGGCCGCCTTCGGGTGGGCGGAGTGGACCGCGTCCAGACCGGCGATGTGATCGAGGTGGCCGTGGGTTAATACGATCTTCTCGAGCTGCATGCCCCGATCGGCTATATAGGCCAGGATCTGACTGGGTTGCGGGTGAAAACCGGGATCAATGATCCAACCTGCCGTATGGCCATCTGATCGGGACGTACTCATCACGTAGGCGTTTTCCCCATAGGACGGGTCCACGAAGGTCTCGACGTGTAGCGCTCCGGTGGTCACGGCGAACTCCTCGATTGCAGCAGCTTCAATAAGCGTTCAGCATTTGCGGCCATGGGCGTGTCGCCGTACAGAGACAGAATCTCCCGGCACTGCTCGGCCGCTTCCTCCGATCGGCGCTGCGCGGCCAGACGCGAAGCACTGACGTACAGCGCCCGGGCCTGCTCTGTCCGTTGGACGGCCGCGCGGCGGGCGAGTTCCAGACGCACTTGGGGATCACCCTCTATCCGCGCCCGCTCTTGGGCAATCACCCTGGCAAGCCGTCCGTCCGGGTAGGATTTCTCAATGCTGCGAAGCAGCTCCACGGCGTCAGCGCCCCGGTTTTCCTGATGCAACTGGCGGGCTTTCAGTAGATCCATGCGGCCGGGCTTCTCGACTGCCTGCAGCGTCTGCGTGGCCCAACCGATGGTGGAGGGCTCATGCCAGGCCTTCTGTGCCAGGATGTCCTCCAGCAGGCTCAACTGGTCCTGCGGGCTCGGACCCCGCGTTGCCGCGTCGACCTCCGCGCGAAGCTGCTGCGCGGTCTGATCAAAGAACCAGTCCAGCGTTCGCTGGGCCACCTCCGGATCCAGCACGTGTCCGATCCGCGGCCGGTACAGCTCCACGCTGACGCCAGCATCACGCAGGAGGGTGATACCGATCCGCATCCGGTCGTGGTTCAGATCGTGCAGACCTACCCCGTAGAAAACGGGCACGCGCTGCCGGGCGCGCGCGTCTTCGTGCGTGATGGGGGGAGGCAGGTAATTGGCCAGCGCCGCGGCCGCGGTGGCGGGGAAGTTCTCCTTATAGAGCAGGTGGAAGGTCATGGCACCGCCGGCGGAGAATCCGCACAACAGAACGCGCCTGCTGTCGAAGTCAAGCCGCCGCTCGAGATCCTCGCGCATGGCCTGAATGTTGGGCAGGTCCGCCTCGCTCCAGCCGCGACCGGTGCCTTGAGGAGCGACCAGGATGACTGGCACGCGCGTTCGCAAGGTGCTCCAAAATTCCAGCATTTGCTGGGCGGTATCGTCCGTCCCGTGAAGGGCGACCACCAGGGGCGGACGCTGACCTGGGGCGTATCGTTCAGGCAGTCGGACCCAGTAGTGCGTCGCACGGCCTGGGGGGCTATCGGTCAACTCGACTCGGAACAGCCCGGGGCGCAGCACCGGCCGGGAGGACGGGACGTCCGCCGGAGAACTCCCGGCCGGCTGTGTGCGGGCCGTGGCCGCGGACGCAGTGAAGCCACCCCCGGCGTAGATCGTCAGCAGGAGCAGAATGCACCAGTACAACCGGAGCACGAATTCCTCCTCATCTCCATACTCCCTCCTCGCGAGGGACCGACCCATTCTATGACCTCGCGGGACATCAATAAACCGATGAGCTTGCCGCGTTCGACGGGCATACACTTCAGCATGACCCCGCCGCGCAGCAGCCAGGGACACGCGCCGGGCAGCGGATCGAGGAGTATGACCGAACACCACGTACTGATCATCGGGGCTGGGCCGGCGGCGGGGCGTCACCTGCGGGCTCTGGCAGGCACTGCACGCGCCCGGCTGTCCACATGCGGCACCGGCCCGTGTGGCACTGGTTTCCAACCGGCGGACCAAGGCACCGGCCTCTCACCGGCGATTTCCCCGAACAATCCGGTGGCTTTGGCTCGTCACTATGACGACCTCTCGCAGGCTCTGGCGGATGCCTCGGCCGGCATCACGGCCGCGGTGGTGGTCTGTACTGCCCGTCAGCGCGTACCCACGGCCAGGCTGCTGGCTGACGCCGGCATTCACATGCTGATCGAGGCTCCGTTGAGCACCACGCTCGAGGAGATTGAAGCGCTA
>BTUC01000147.1:0-15814 GCA_045863575.1 Phycisphaerae bacterium | reverse complement strand
GACCAGGCCCGAAGGCGAGAATCCGGATGAGGAATCAACCACGGATCCGTTACCCCGTTCTTCGATCGTCGAATGTGTCACTGCCGCCGCCGCCGGCGCAGGAGCATCGGCGCCGCGGCCAGCAGCATGCACAGCGCGGTGGGCTCGGGCACTTCCACCACGCGCAGCGCGTTTGCGTACCACTTGCCGGAAGGGGAGTTGGAGGGCGCCGTGACCAGCACGCGCATGTCGCCGTCCGCGCCCGGCTGGACGTTCACATACTGCGCCACCAGGCCGAGCGTCTGGTTGGTGGCCCCGCCGCTGTCGTAGCTGGTGGACGGATCGGCCGGACCCCCGAACACGGCACCAATGCTGCTTGCGTTGGTGAACGAGTCGACATCCGACAGCGTGAACTGCACCGAGCGCGTCGGCGTGACTACCCCGCTGCCTTGCCGGCTTCCGAACAGAACCAGCTCATAGGTCTTCGCAGGGTTCAGGCCGGTGAAGTCCAGTGCCACGTTCGCAAAAGGCGGCTGGATCGGGTTGGGGACCTGATCGTCGCGGAGGTAGCCTGAGGGGTCCACAATACCGGCGAAGACGCTGTGGGCCGGGGTGCCAAGCGTATAGCTGGCGCTTCCGGTGGTGCCGTCCAGGTGGGACCTAATGGGCGAGGTGCTGGCCGTCATGGTGAGCGTCACGCTGGTGTCGGCCCCCGTGGAGAAATCCTTCAGCACACGCGATCCGCCAATCGGCTCCAGGAACTTGACCACGTTGGCCGCGTTGGCGTCACCCGACCTCCCCGCCAGATCCACGTATGCCGTGAAATCGGCGAAGGCAAAAGAAGACCCCGACAGCAGACCGGCGGCGAGCAGGACCAGCAGGCGCTTCATCATTCAACCCTCCGAATCCAGAACATACGCTAAAGAGAGGGCGGCATCGCGATGGGCCTCGCGACGTGCCCCACGGCCACTTGAACGACCATCTTACCGGCCCGCCGCCCGCCGATCAAGAGCCGTCAATCATTTTTTCAAGTCTCGCCGTCGCGGCCCACCCAAATTGGGCTGGAGATGACCTCCTCGCTTTCCCCGTTTCCCCCTCACGCGGTCTCCTTGGCACCTGGTCTCCTGGGAGGGCATGCGTCAGCGTGGGGTTGTTGGGGAGGTTTGGAGGCGCTGGGGCTTCTCGTGGTCGGCGGTCATCTGGACGGGCAGGCGGAAGACGTCGCCGGCCTGATTGCAGAAGTACAGGCGTGAGTTGGACGGCTGACGCCCATGGCCGTCGGCCCAGAAGCCGTAGAAGTCCGGATGCGCGTTCACCGGCCTGCGGACGTAGGTGTGATTGTACGCGCTGCCCGCGGTCATCTGGCGTGCGAGCTTCCAGTTTCTGCCCTGATCATGGCTGGTCCACATGGCCACTTCGCCGCCCGGGTTATAAGGCTGCGGACCCGTTTGGGTCGGGCCGATGATCCGCCAGAGGTCGGTCGATTCGATATGCAGGGCGCCCGTATCGTAGTTGTTGTCCGAGACAACGTCCCGGCCGTGGATCTCCCAGGTCTTTCCGGTCCAGTGAGCCGTGGTCCACGTGCGCGGGTCGTTTGCAGGGCCGGACTGGTACCCCTTGCTGGTGGTGTACAGAATGACCGGTCGTCCGTCCGGGTCCGGCGTGATGTCCTGGATGTAGACGAGCAGACCTTGCGGCTCGTATTCGTGCACCAGGGCCGGATTGATGACGTCCTTCACAGGCAGCTCGAGCGGCCGGCCGTCCGCCGTCTTCCAGGTCCGGCCGAAATCGGCGGACTCCATGTAGTACAGGTTGGTGCGCCAGTTGAGTCCTTTGCCCTTGGGATGGTACATGAAACTCGTACCGACGCGCCCGCGGCCCATGGGGCGACTCACCTGGTAATGGCCTTCGTCGATGCTGGACAGCAGCCGGCGCTGTGACCACTGCCGGCCATCCGCACTGGTCATCATGCACACGGTACGCCCCGGATTGTAGAACGTGTGCATGAACAGGAAGCCTTCGCCTGGGATAGGCCAAGGCTGGGGGTACGAGAAGTTGCCGGTCCACACCAGCTCGAACTCATCGATATCGTAAGGTTTCTTGCTGCGCGAGATGTACGAGGGTCGGGATCGGCCGTGACTGCTGGAGAAGATCCAGATATAGCCGTGGTCATCCAGGTTGAGCACCGGGTTGTCGTGCGCATCGCTGGTCTTCTTGTCCAGCAGGAGCGTGGGGCGGGGCACCCTGCCGGTGGCGTGGTCGTAGTACGAGACCATGTGCACCAGTTGGTTGACCGCCGCCTTGGTCGTGCCGCCGTAGGTGAAGAAAGTCTTGTTGACCGCGGGCGCATACCACGCGTGGGGGATGTGGTTGGCGCAGTACGTGCCCAGGCCGCCGCTGTACTTGTACACGTACTCATCGCCGGAAGGCTGGTTCATGTACCAGATGCCGCGGTAGCCGTCATCCTTGAGATTAAGAAGAATGGCCGCATTGGCGGTTTGGGAAGAGGCTGTCCCGTTCGTCGCTTTGGACGCGGCGGGTTCCGCAGCCTGGACCAATGCGGTTTCCAGTTGGAGACTTCCGCATATCTGTAGCGGCCGGCCTCCGTGCCGGCCGTTCTGACTGGTGAACGGCCGGCCAGGAGGCCGGCCGCTACGGAGCTGAGCGGTTGCGAGCGGCACCACCAGCCAGCCCGATAGAAGCGTGGACAGCCCAACGATGGCCGCGAATCGCCGCACGTTCGATTTCTCAGTTCTCACGTTTCAGTTCTCAGTTTCTCATCGCTCAACGAAGGTCCAAGTCACCGGTAACGGATAGCTCCGCGCTAAACAGGTCCATACAACAGGCAAAGTACTGTTCTCCCTGTTCGAGCGTCCGCGCGGGCTGAAGCCCGCGGCTCGTTGCTTTCGGTCTTCGGTGGACCTGTTCAGCGGCGGCCGTCAGTTCTTCATTCCCGAGGTCTTGATGCCCTGGATGAAGGTCTTCTGAGTGAAGAAGAAGAGCACAATGATGGGGATGGTCATCAGTGTACTGACGGCCATGAGCTCGCCGTAGCGGGTCATGAACCGGCCGCGGAACATGGCCAGCCCCAGCGACAGCGTGTAGCGGGCCTCATCGACGATGTAGATCAACGGCCCCATGAAATCGTTCCACGAGGCCAGGAACGTGAACAACGCCACGGTGGCCAGCGCGGGAATCGACAGCGGCATCACGATCTGCCAATAGATGCGGAAGGTGCTACAGCCGTCCACGCGGGCCGCGTCGATGAGATCGCGGGGGATGGTCAGGAAGAATTGCCGTAGCAGGAAGATGAAGAAGGCATTGCCCATGAAGGCGGGGACCAGCAGCGGCAGGTACGTGTTGATCCATCCCAGGTGCTTGAAGATAAGAAACAAGGGCACCATGGTGACCTGCCCCGGCAGCATCATCGTTGCCAGCATGAGCCAGAACACCTTGTTCCGGCCGGGCCACTCGAGGATGGCGAAACCGAACGCCACCCAACTGCTGCTCAGTACCGTGCCGGCCACGGCGATCACCGCGATGAACAGCGTGTTCTGGAGAAACAGATCGAAAGAAAACGAGCTGAGCCCTTTGAAGTAATGCCGCAGGGTCGGCTTCTGCTTGTCGACGATGGCGCTCGAGTCAACGATGCGGATCGGCTCTACCGGCCACGGATCACCGACCAGGTCCACCAGGTTGACTTTGGATTTGAGTCGCACACGGGGCTTGGTGCGTCCGTCAGCGTCGAACTCCTCGGGGGCGTATTCGACGATTTCCTCACGCACGACCTCGGCCCACTGGCCCCCACTGACTTCCACGTAGCGGCCTTGGGGGATCCACTCGGGCGGGAAGCGGTTCATGTGCGACTCGCTCTTGA
Source organism: Phycisphaerae bacterium (assembly GCA_045863575.1). GTDB lineage: Bacteria > Planctomycetota > Phycisphaerae > UBA1845 > PWPN01 > JAAXZI01. Next base: position 11,958 of record BTUC01000147.1, on the reverse strand, counting down.
GCGACGTGCACACCAGCCACGCGAACGGGATCATGAAAATGACGGACAGCGTGAGCAGTGCCGCGTGGCTGAGTCCGGAGCGGAAGACACGGCGCCGGCGAGCGGCCCGCTTCGCCGACGAAATGGCCGTTAGCGGCGGAGAATCCGTGGCAGGTGGCTTCACGGGAGGCTGGGGCGGTGCACTGGGACGATCATCGACTTCGATACTCATGGCTCACGCTCCCGCGTAATACACCCGGCCGCGGGCGCCCCGGAACAGCAGGGCGGTGCACAGCATGATGAGAATAAACATGATCCAGGCCATGGCGGACGCATAGCCCATGCGGAAGAACATGAATGCGTTCTTGAACAGGTAGAGGGCATAGAACAGCGTCGAGTCGGCCGGGCCGCCGCCGCCGTCGCTCATGATGTACGCCTGGGTGAAATACTGGAACGTGGCGATCATGCCCATCACCAGCGTGAAGAACAGCACCGGGCTGATCATCGGCAGAGTAATGTTCCAGGTTTTCTTCCAGGCACTGGCTCCGTCGATCTCGGCCGCCTCGTAGAGTTCCTTGGGAACTTCCTGGAGGCCGGCCAGGTAAAGGATCATGTTGTTGCCCACGCCCCAGATGCTCATCAGGATCAGGGCGGGCTTGGACCACTGCGGGTCCTGAAGCCACCCGGGCGGCTCAATCTTGGCCATCATCGGGAAGGTGGCCGGGTCCATGCCCACCTGCGTCAGGACGTGCCCGATGCCGTTCCAGCCGGCCGCGATGCCGTGCAGCACCGGCCGCAGGAGCATGTTGATCACGCCATAATCCGGGTTCAGCACCCACAGCCACAGCACCGTGGAGGCGACAATGGGCACGATAGAGGGCAGAAAGAAAATCGTCCGGTAGAAGGCCTGTCCCCGCACGTTCAGATTCAGCAGCATGGCCAGCACCAGGGCAGTGGCCATGGTCATCGGAATCGCAAAGACCATGAAAAACAGCGTATTGCCCAGCGCCCGGATGAACAGCGGGTCGCGCGTGGTCAGCTCAACGTAGTTGCCCGCACCGATGAACTTGGGGGCATTGAACACGTTGTACTCGCACAAGCTGTAGTAGAACGAGGCCAGCACCGGATAGAAAGTGAACGAGATGAAGCCGATCAACCACGGCGCGGTGAAGATGAGGCCCAGAAGCAGGCGGCGACGATCGGCGCGGCTAAGCAAGGTTGAGGTCTCCATCTTTACTTCACATGGTCGGCCAGCGTCTGACTCATCAGGCGGCCCAGGTGCTTCTGGGTGCGCTGACGCGCCTCGCTCATGGCCTGTTCGGGCGTCAGCAACCCCTCAATGGTCCGGCTCACGGCCCGGTTGAGTTCGTCGATGAAGAAGGCATTGGCCGGACTCACCGGCCGCTTATGCCTGCAATTCTGGAGGATCTGGTAATACGCCTCCAGTACCCGATTGCCATGAATCTGATCGAAAAACGGGCTCTTGCGGCACGCCGGCAGTACGTTCATCTTGCCGGCCAGGAAGGCGGTACCCTTCGGATCGTGGGCCATCCACCGGATCAGCTCGAAGGCCTCCTTGTCGTGGCCTCGGCCGCCATAGGGCATGGCAATGGTCCATCCGCCGATCCAGCTCGAGCCATATTCTCCCCCCGGGGGCGCCGGCAGGGGAGCGATGCCGTATTCCATGTTCGGGGCAAACCGCGAGATCTCCTGGGCCTCGGAGATGTACATGACCTGCATGGCCAGCTTGCCCACGTAGAAGGGGTTCTGCGACGCGTCGCCAAAGCCCGACTTGAATGACCGCTGCCGCACCTGCCCGCCGTAGCGGTCGCGCATGAACAACAACCAGTGCATGGCCTCGAGCACCTTGGGGTGGTCGGGCGTGAACTGCTGCGCGGCGTCGTCATAGAACTCGCCGCCGAACGCCCAGCCATAGGTGAAGATGGCGTTTGCATCGCTGTACACGAAGGCGGGCATGATGCCCAGCCGTTCAATGCGGCCGGTCCGGTCGTACTTGACCAGCTTGTCGCAGTAGGCGACGAGCTGGTCGAACGTCTTCGGTGGCTTGTCGGGGTCCAGCCCGGCCTCGCGGAAGAGCTGCTTGTTCCAGACCAGCGCGAAATTCGGATCGGCGACGATGCTGACCGCCCAGGTCTTGTTCCGGTATCGGCACTGCTCCCAGGAGGGGCCCCAGAAATCGGCCTCCTCCATGCCGGCGTCGGCCAAGCGCTCATCCAGGGGCTGAAGGACGCCCATATGCGCCCAGGTGGCCACCTCGGTGCCGTCCACCATGGCCACGTCCGGTGGAACGTTGCCGGCTACCGAGATGTAAAACTTCGTCTTGTCCCCGGCACTGGAGGGGATGAACAACGGCCGGGCTACGATCCCGGGATGCGTCCGATTGAACTCGGCGATCACCTCGTTGAGGGAATCGGCATAGACCCCGGACCAGGGGTGCCAGAGCTGGATAACCACGTCGTCGGGTTTGGGAGGCGTCCATCGGGATTTGAGCGGGACAAAGAGATACCCCACCATCGCGGCGATGGCGATCGCCAGGAGGCCGTTCTTGAAATAGACTCCGCGCATCGGCCAGTATATTAACCGCAAAGGCTCACGGGGGGAAACAGCGCGTCCCCGGTGATGCCTGTGATGCAGACTACCCGGTTCCATCGGGGCTCACGCTGTCGGTAGCGGCCGGCCTCCATGCCGGCCGTTGGAGTTCTTGCCAAACCGCCGGCAGAGACGCCGGCCGCTACAGAATGGGGAGGTCAAAGGCAAGGTTCGTCATCGCACCGTCTGGCGATAGCCGGTCAGGCCCGCCGGGAATCCGCGCGTTCGGATGCACGCCCGATCAAGACAAGTCGCCTCGCAGCGCGCTTCGAGGGTAAGTTCCCGATCGACGAGCAGCCGCCAGAGGCTCCCTCGTTTCAAAACCGTGACGCGGCGTGACCACGCGCCCCAATCAATGGTCGGGCGGGGGGTGATGCTGTGCAGAATCGTCATCTCACCCGTGACCGAGTCGCACTCGATAAACTCAATACCACCGGGCGCCGGACGCAGCCGGAAACCCACCCGGTAGTCTCGACCGTGACGGCGCACATTGAACCCGAACTCTATCGCGGACTGTTCGTGCTCAATGAGACCCCGCGCCGCCTTCAGCCACCACTCAAACTGGAAATCCTGCAACTCGCGCCCGCCAAGATCGCGCGCGATCACCAGTTCACCTTGCTGAGGTGCCCACAGCTTGCCGTCGGAAACGATCCACTCGCCGCTGGTCGGCCGGAAACTCGCGGGCATGGCTTCGTCGTCGAAGTTCGACCATTCCAACGGTAGTGACGGGCGAGGAGCCGGAGCGGTGCTGCCGCCCGAGGCCCGGAAGCACAGATGGGCGCCACCTTTCGGCAAAAAGGGGATCAATGGGTCCAGGGCCAGGTGACGGCGATAGTTCAGTCCACCGCGTTTGAGCTTCTCGCCGGGTTCGACCTTGTGATGATAGAGGTACCAGTCACTGACGCCGTCCGGGCCGACACAGTGATGGCCATGGCCCGGGCCGTACAGGCCAGCCGCGTCGTTGCGCTTGAAAATCGGATTCAGCGGCACGGGTTGCTTGCGCCAGGGGCCCATCGGATGATCGGCGACGGCCACACCCACGGCGTAGTCGGCCGTGTGGGCGTAGTTGCCCGAGTAGAACATGTAATACTTGCCGTCACGCTTGAGCACGCAGGGGCCCTCGTTGACGGTCGCTTCCCACGGCTGAGATGCACGCAGGCACAGCCGGGGCGGACAGTCCGGGTCCAGCGTGAGCGGGTCCTTGAGCCGACGCACCCAGGTGCTCAGCTGTCCGTCCCATTTCACGTAGTACAGGTAGAGTTCGGCGCCATCCTGAAAGCATTCTGCGTCGATGCTGACATCGTCGATCAGCGGTGAGGCGATGGATCGATCCTTGAAGGGACCCAGGGGTGAGTCGCTCTCAGCGACGCCGATGTGCTGGCGCTCCAGGCCCCCTTTGCCGGCCGTGTAATAGAGATAGAAACGGCCGGCGATACGCTCCACTTCCGGGGCCCAGAGGTTCCCGTTCTTCCACGGGCTCCCGCGGCGAATGCGAAAGACGGTGTGGTCGCCGGTCCAGTGGATCAGATCTGTCGAGCTCATGACCTTGCAGACCGCACCGTCGCCCGTGGGGTAAACAAAGTGTTTTCCTTGGTATTCCAGGACGCAGGGATCGGCCGGGCCCATACAGTCGGGGCCAGGTGGGGGAAATGCCGGGGTAGCCAGCGGATTGGTATAGGCTCGTTCGGCCGTCGCCGAAGCTGCCGCCCCGGCTGAAGCCATCGCCAGGAACCGGGGCAGCCGATTACGCACATCTTTCCTGGTATCAGGCATCCGGCCTGGGGTGGGCATTGCCATCCTCTAAGGAATTCACCGGTCGTCTGAAACCGCTCCTCGGCTCAGTACGACCTGGCATTATACGGCCGACCAATTGTCGCCTCGTCTTCAGCGCGATCAGCACCGTGCGGATGCCACTCCGGCGACTACGAATTCATCGCCCACTTGGCGGTGGTGACTTCTGCGCGGATCAGGCATGACATGGCACGTGGCGTTTCCGGCACTGGCGGGGGGTGGGCTGACCTGGCCGCATGAATTCACGAGCCCACAGATGTCTGTCATGGAAGTTCGGGAGGCGAGGCGCGGCGCTGTCTCTCGAAGGCTTCCGAGGCCTGCATCTGTGCCACCATCCTGGAATGGAATTCCTTGAGGGACATCCAGGCCGTGCTGATCCGGCCCTGATCATAAAGGATGACGCAACGGCCATCCGTTTGCAGGGCCAGGCGCACCGCAGGTCCGGCGGCCACAATGACTGGCTGGTCGGCTTGTTGGGCGTAGAAGCGGTCTGCGTATGACGCGTAATAGGCGATATTCACCTTGTCGGCTTCCGGCAGCGTAGCCGGTAGCAGACCGATCCGGTTCACGTGCACCTGCATGGCTTCAGCCGGTTTCTCGAGAGACCGCAGGAGCATCCGGATGACGCTCTCGTCGCGCTTCCAGATGATCATCAGGATCAGCGCTCCGGCGGTGACTGAGAGGAGCAGAAGAGAACGGAAGACCCACTGCCGCCGTGCGCGGGCGCGACTGGCCACAACTCGCTCGTCCATGCTCATTCCCGCGAGAGGATGGGCACGCGAGGCGCCAATTGGCAGGTCCGGGATAGCTCGGGCGAGCACCATGTTTGATCCCGTCGTTCTACCCGACATGACCGGGCAACAAGCTGCAGTCGCCGCGGGTGCCTCATGCAACTGCTGGTATCCTACGCGTTCATACGCACGGACACAAGCAGATGTTTCGGAAAGCCGGTTGTCTTGCAGCGCTTCTGCTCGTCATGTTCAGGCTGGTCCGGTCGTGTCCGCCACGGGTGCGGGCAGCTTTCCGCTGAGCAGATCCTCGATCAGGTGGGCGACCCCACATTCATCGTTCGACCGGACCTCTCGGCGGCAGACCGCCTTGACGGCCGGTACCGCGTTGCCCATGGCCACGCCCAGACCCGCGCGCGCGATCATCTCCACATCGTTTACATCGTCCCCCAGCGTGATCACGCGTGAGTCCGATATTCGCCAGGCAGCGGTGAGACGCGTGATCCCATACCATTTATTCACCTGCGGTGCGAAGCATTCCACCACATGCACGCCATAATTGGGGGCATAAATTGCATTAAACTTCATCAGATCCGGCGGGAACTGACGCCGCAGCGCTGCCACTGTATCACTGATACAATCGGGTGCTTCTATGACCCCGATGCGAATGGGCAAGGGTAGCTCTGCCTGCCAGGAGTCACAGCGGCGAACCTGTGTGGGGGTGACGGATAACCATCGCTCGTAGACAGAGGGGTTCCGTTCACCCTTGACATAACAGTAGTCAAAGCCGGCTTCGGAACGGTCATACAGGACCAACAGCGGGTAGCCCCGGGCGCTGAAGTAGGCGACGAGTTGTTCCGCCAACTCGACGGACAAAGGACTTCGTGAGATGGTTTGCCTGTTGGTCAGGTCGGTGACCACGGCTCCAAACACAAAGATTCCCGCATCCAGGTCCAACTCCAGGGCGTCCAGCACTGCTTGAGCTTCGGTCAAGGAGCGTCCGGTGCACAGACAGATGCGCAGACCCTTCGCATGCGCCCGATGCAGGGCCGCACGGTTCGCCTCCGGAAGCTCGTTCCGGGAATCCATGAGGGTGCCATCGACGTCCAAAGCCAGCAGGCTATAGGGCAGTTTCATATTGTACTCACGAGCCGGGAAGCTCCGTGCCGGATGGGCTCCCAGAGGCCGGGACGGCTTTGCTGGTGGCGCCGTTTCCTGCGTGGGCGGCGGCAAGATTACCGGACGTCTGGGCGTATTCCCGAGTGGACTTGCGCAGCAGTTCTGCGTAGTGGTCCGCCGAGCGGCGGGAGGCCTGCCACCATCGCCAGCCCACCAGGATCAGAGTCAGCACCACCGCCAGCGCCGGCGGAGCCGCGGCAGACAGTAGCGCCGCACCCAGTCGGTTTCGCTGCAGTGTCTCCGCCTGGGCGGGTATGGCGTGGAACTCCACCTGGGGAGGCGCGGCGGTGAGTTCCCGAAAATCGGTGTCATCGATCTCGAGAATCTCGGCCAGGATTCGGCCACGCTGTTGAACCAGTGCCATCTGCTCGATGATCTGCGACCGGGCCTGTTCACTGCGGGTGATGAGCGAGAGGGCCTCAGATGCGTTTCTGAGGATCCGCTGGTCCAGTTCGCTGGCCCGATGCACGAGCCGGTCACGCTCCCGCCGGGCCTGGGTCATATCCTGGTCGTAGGCTTCACGGGCCTCGCTCACCGCCCGCCGATGGAGCTCTGATTCCAGGCGGCTTCGCCCTTCGCGAACCTGAGCCCCCAGCCCGCCGACATTTTGCAGGAGGGCGCCCAACTGGAGATTGGTGCTGGGCAACAACTGAGCCGCGGCCTGGGCCACGGCATCACGTGCGGCGACGGCCGGGTGCAATTTGCCCGTTAATGACTTGTGCAGCACGAGCCGCTTGGTGGGTTCATCTCCGCCCTGGCTGATGGCCGTAAGCGTTTCTTCGAAGACGGTCTTCGCCTCACCGCTGTCGTCCAGAAACTGCTTTGCGGCCGGGGCCAGCGCCGAGTAGCGGTCAAGTGGTCCTCCGGCGCCCCCGACCCGGTCCAGGGCCTGCCGCTCGGCAGTCCAGACCAGCGCCAGGGAAGCGGCCGAATCAGACCATACGTTCAACGCCTGCCGAAGCGCCTGGAGAGAATCACCAACATCGCTGGCCAGAGGGCTCTTGGCCAACTCATCGAGATGGACATCGCCCTCCCGCACGGCCGCGGCCAGCTTCTCGAAGTGCGGCTGCCCTTCCTCCAGGGCCTTGCGAAGCACCGCACTCAGTTGCACCTCGCGCTGGGCAAGCATGTCAGAGTCGGCTTGCAGCTTCCGGTCGGCGGCGATGGCCGTCTTGATTCGTTGCGGATCGAGCCGGATGGCATCTTCCTTCGGAGGCGCGAGCGCCAGCCGCCGAGTCATTTCGACGATCCCGGCGGCTACCGTACTCCGTTCCTCCACGGCCTGGCGATAGGCGGCGACGCTCGCGCCGACATCAGCGGTCAGGCCGGCCGGGTGCGTGCCCGTCGGAGCGAGTTGCCGATCCAGTTCTTCCATCTGCGCCAGGAGGGCCTGACGCCGCGTCTGGCGCTCCAACCTGGCCGGCGCCGTGGTGACGGGCGGCCGATTGTCCAGAATCGTCGCGGCCGCATGATCTACGGCGAGGACTCCCGCGTCGGGGTCCTGCGTTGTCTGACTCAACAGGAGCGTGCCGGACGGCTCATCCAGGAACTGTGCAATTCCCTCTGGTACAGGAGTGCGTGAAAGCACATCCTTCAACAGAGCTGCGCCTCGGGGTCCGGCCGACACCATGCCCCGCACGCGATAAACGGGCTCGTCGCGATGGTAGGCTGTCAAAGCCAGGATCAGGGACATCAGGGGCAAAACCACGGCCGCTATACCTGCCGACCATCTGGCCTGAGCCGGCAGACGCCGCCACCAGTTCTCGCGCAGCGACCATCCCTGCCGCGTCAGCCGGTCGAGGGAAGCCGCCCCCGGGCTGAGCGTTTCGGTGTGGTGCTGGCGATCCAGAGCTGCTTCGTAACGGCGCCGGAGATCCTCAAGCTGAGCCTCGAGTTCTGCCTGCCGCCGCTGGTACTCCTGCAACTGACGTCCGGTATCGCCTAAGGCGTTGGAGGCCTGATCGCGCTGCCGCGTCAGGGCCTCAACCCGATCCAGCAGCCCACGCTCCCTGCCGGAGGCTTCCACAGTTTTTTGCTGCTGTTCCTGGAGCGAGCGGTTCAACTCATGCAGGATGCGGCTGGTTTCCTGTAGGCGGTGTTCCTGTTCGCGTAGACGTTCCGATAGTTCCTGCTCGACGGCGCTGCGATCTTCGCTGAGTCGTCCACGTTCGGCCTGAAGCCTGGCATCGGCTTCGCGGAGATTCCGCTCCAGGCGGACCAGGCGTCGCTCGCGCAGGGACAGGTGCCCCTCGAGTCGCTCCATACGTTCGCGGATCTCTTCGAGCAGGCGGGCCGCGGCGGAACTCTCGGGGTCCGGCTGGCCGGGGCGCGGAGTCTGGTCGGACGGGGTCTGTGGGTCCAGGGGCTGGGGCACGAATTCACTCTCGCTCTGCGAGGATCCCGTCGATCTCGTCCATCACTTCGACGGGAACAAGGAGCCGGCCGGCGCCGGCATTCTCGATCACCTGCGAGGGCCGCTTGACCCCGGAAATGACCGCGGTCACGCCCTCTTGCTGCACCGCCCATCTTAACGCCAACTGTCCCATCGTGCACCCGAGCCGCTGCGCAATCGGCCGTAGCCGCTCAATAATGGCCAGGTTCCGGCCAAACGCGCCGCCCATGAAGCGGCTATCCCGGGCTCGAAGATCGGTGAACGTGCTGGTCGACGTGAATTTGCCGGTCAGCAGGCCGCGCGCCAGCGAACCGTAGGTGATTACCCCAATGCGATACTCCCGGCAGTAGGGCAGCAGCTCTTCTTTCACGGATTGCTCGAACATCGAGAGTTCGGGTTGGAGCGAGGCGATCGGTGCATGCTGCCGGGACTCGGTCATCTGTTCACAACTGAAGTTGGACACGCCGATGTGCCGGATTTTGCCTTGGTCACGCAGTCGAAGGAGCGCTTCCATGGTGGCCGAGAGCGGTGTCTGGGGATCCGGCCAGTGGATCTGGTAGAGATCAATGGTCTCAACGTGTAATCGCCGCAGACTGGCGGCGCATTCGCTGGCGATCGATTCCGGACGCAGCGAGCGGCTGATCGGTCCGCCGGCATCTCGCCACACCAGGCCACACTTGGTGGCCACCACGGCCTGCTCCCGACGACCGGCGATGGCCTTGCCGACGATTTCTTCACTGTGCCCGTAACCGTAGCCGGGCGCCGTGTCGATGAGGTTGATGCCCAGGTCCAGGCCCTGCTGGATGGCCGCGACTGATTCGTTGTCATCAACCGGCCCCCAGGTGGCCACATCTCCGCCGATGGCCCAACAACCAAGTCCGACGACGGAGACACTGAGATCTGTCTGTCCGAGTTGGCGGTATTCCATTGCTGGCCCCCGTGGGTATAAACCTGGCGCTCCGCGCGGACGTCCGGAAACCTTATCTGCCGCGCAAGCAGTGGGGATGCTTGAGGTCGCATGAGAGTCTATGCCTCCGCAAGAGGGTGGACAAGGCACCAGATTCCCTTCTGGTGGGCAAGTTTCGTGGGGTGTAGCGGGCGGCGTCTTTGCCGGCCGTTGACAGCAGAACGGCCGGCACGGAGGCCGGCCGCTACTGTCTGGGAAGCCGTCAGTTGGCGGCACTCTTCAATTGGTGGCACTAGCGTGTGGGGATCTGGTGGAGATCGAGCAACCCGCCCGGCTGTTCCGGCTGGCGCGTCCGGGAGGACAGGTAGGCTGCCTGGATGGCCGCCAGCGTGGGCAGGTGCTGACGCAGCGTGCCGCGCAAGCGCCGCGGGGAAGTGCGTACGCCGGAAAGAAAGTCTTCCACCTGCGGCAGCAGGGGGTTAGGCGCACGCTCCTGCGTGTGGATGACCTGTCCCTGGGTTCGGTCGCGCAGGGCCACCTGCCGGTCGTCGACGCGCAGCGAGCCGGTCGTACCGTACAGCTCCAGGACGCTCTCCTCTGGCCCGGCGGTCCAGCAAGCGGAGATCTGCGCGATCGCGCCGGTGGTGTACTGGAAGATGACCGCGGCGGTGTCATCGGTATCGTAGGGCAGCCGCCCACCCGGGAGGGATACACCGGCGGCCGCGGCGTAGGCGGTGGCGGGCAGGCCCATCATTTGCACGAGCAGGTCGATGAGGGGATAGCCCCGATCGAGCAGAACGCCACCGCCGGCCTTCTGGGCATCGCCGCGCCAGTCGAGTTCCTCACCGATGCAGCTCATCACGTGGCCTCGGGCCAGGAAAACACGGCCGGCGGACTCCAGATCGACGGTTTCAGCCTGCAACGCGGGCTCGATGTGCCAGGAGCGGGAGACGACCAGCGGAACGTTCTGGGGCTCGAACATGGCCATCCACGCGACGGCTTCATCGAGCCGACGGGCGGCGGGGGCCAGCATCCAGACGGGCAGTCGTCGCTCGGCCGCCAGCGCCAGGTAGCTGGGCCGCAGGTAGGCGGGGACGGCCACGAACAGCGCATCCAGCGGGTTCTTGACGATCAGCGACCGGTAATCGTCGAAAGTGGCAATGTCGGGATGGGCTGCGGAGAACTTCTCAAGCCGGTGAGGTTGATGGCTGGCTACGGCGAAGAGCTCACACCAGGAGCTGGCCAGCAGGGCATCCGCCAGCAGCAAGCCGCCTCGTCCGAGCCCGATCAGTCCGACTTTGAGTGACTCCATTACAGAATTCCGGTTGTTGCCGCCAGGCGATTCACTCGACCCGCGGCAGATGGTACCGGCAGCGGTGCATACGGCCAAGGGGGGAATGGGTGATCGGATTCAGGTGATGGGCGCCCGGTGTTGGGTGTAAGGTGTTGGGAGACAGATACAGGACAAGAACTCAACCCCCCAACACCTAACACCCAACACCCAACACCTACTCAGGCCGTTCGCCCGGCTTGAGGAAGCTGATTTCCCACTTCGACACGCCGGCGATGAACAGGCGGGCTCTGCGGCCCGCGAGCTTGTCCGTCTCCTGCCGGGAAGCGTCGAGCCCGATCACCTGTGGATACCACTTGGAACGGGATAACGCTGGCGCGTCGAGCAGCTTCACCGGCCGGCTCCAGCTTTCAGGTTTGTCCAGATCCGGGTTGAAGCTCACGTAGATGCCTTCCTGGGCCCACATCTTGTCTTTCGCGCGATTGAGCAGCATGACCCATTGCTCGAGATGCGTGTTCCAGTGGATGGAAGGACCCCAGAACGCGTCGACCTCCGATTTGTGCCAATCGATGGCCGCTTTGAACATCGGTGTCACGTGGCCGCCCACGCCCTCGGATTCCCACTTGCCCTTGTGCCACTTGCGTACCTTGCCGATGGGTTTGTCGCGATCGGCGTAGGACATGCGGGCAATGGCGACACCCTGTTCGGACATGTCGCGGTTGTACGTGCTGATCAGGAAGTAGAGGTACTCCTTCTTTCGATCGAGGATGACCGAGAAGTCGCCGTTACCGCCGGCGAAGTAGTGATTGACCGTCTGGCAGTTGAGCGAATCGGGGGGTGCAGTCAGCACCAGCCCCAAGTCGCGCCAATGAAGTCCATTGTCCTTCGAAACCATAGCCCCGATCCGGGGGGCGGTTCGTCCGGGCAGATCTGGGCAGACCTTCGGCGGCTCGTTGTGGTACCAGGCGTAGAGTTTGCCGTCGTCCGCCTTGTGCGTGGCCTCGATCCAGCGCCCGCCCTCCTTCCACTCCCTCTCGTTGTCGATGGTCACGCGCACCGAGGGAGCAAGCTGTTTCATGCC
>BTUC01000146.1:0-15863 GCA_045863575.1 Phycisphaerae bacterium | reverse complement strand
ATGCAGCGGGCCGTGCGGCCACTCGCTGCCCGGTGTAGTTCACCGAATGGATACCGAGTTCCCCAGGATAACCACCGCAGGTGACGCTGAAGGGCAGAAAGACGTTGCTTATGTCAGACACTTCAGTGCCACCCACTTGAACCATTCTGCAGAGCGTAGGCTGATTGTGAATATCCCGACAGTTATTGCAGATCCTGATATAGGTGGGTTCTTCCGGATGCACAGACCAGCCGACAACATAGAATCGCCAAGGCACCATGCTCCACCAGCCAACTCGCGGCGAATATGGAGTCAGTGGAACACCAAACCGGTCATAGGCCGAGCTTGACATCAGACGAAAACCATCAGGCACCCAAGGGCAGTAACTCGGAATGTACCCTGGCTGACCTGGAGCCAACCAGCCGTAGAACTCGTCCCACACAGGGTCTGCGACTCCGCGGGGCTCGCCCGGCCATTCGAGAAACGGCAATGGGTCATTCCAAAGCATAGGTGTTTCGACGGCGCCAATAATGCGCACCGAGCTGCGTGGATTGTATAGGAGGTAATCCGCGTCCAACACTTCTACCGTAAAGCCGCATGCAAACGACGGCATGTCAGGATCAGGTACAGATGTGCCGTCTTCATTGTAATAGTTCGCAGGGCAGTAGCCATTGACGACGGTTATCTCCAAAACACGGCACAACCCGATGAAATCATTGTCAGTGACAACCTCGATACTCCAACCGCAGCACGCCTGCGCATTGCGCGCACTCCAGACCATGGCAGCATTCATGCCGCAGAAGACCAGAACAGCCACGAAGCTCCTGATCAGATTCATTCTGTTGCGCCTGTCCAAGGAATGGTAATCAGCCATGTCACTGTCCCTTGCTCGCTGCCAGCGCACTGCTCTCCAGCGCTGCGCGGTGGCGAATCATGAATGGTTCGAACTCCTCCGGCCAGCGTGCGGTGAGATCATCCAACGTCTGGTATGAGGCGCTTAAGTCGCCCTGCCTGGCTTGCAGATAAGCCATCTGAAGCATCGCCTGCTTGCAGAGGATAGCGTGCCCTGGACCGAAGGGTAAGTCGAGGTATCGTTCAACCAGACCGCTGTACATCGTGACCGCCTCGGCAAGTTTGCCTTCGTGGGCCAGTCTGAGTGCCAGGTTGAGCTGCACAAAACAAGCAACACCTGGAAGGGAACTGACAGCCGGATCTTGGATAAGCTTTTCCAGCATTTCCCGGATTCTGCTCGATAACCCGCAACTCGTATATGCCGCGCAGGCTGCCTCCACCGCGTACTGGGCATCACCGTCCCGTTCCATCTGCCGTATGGCTTGGACCCAGGCAGCCGCGACCTGTTCGGCCATTTCTCGGCGCGCCGTGAGAGGAGTACCCCGTTCACAAGACAGCAGGAGTCCGGTTAGCGCTTCAGCTCTCTCCGCGCTGGTTGTGGCGCGCTGCAGTGCCTTCTGAAAGGCGGCCCTTGCAGACTCCAGGGTGCCCGATTTACGGTAGGCTTGGCCCAGCCATCGCCAGCGAAGCCCCAATTCGGTGACGACTGTTTCGCTGGCGACGGAGGCTCCGGTGCCGAACTCCGCACGGACCAGGACATCGGTGGGATCGGTCTGATTGGCAGGTTTCAGCAGGTACAGATGCCACGCCTCGAGCTGCGCGGGATCCAGAAAATCGCTGATCCGCTCAATCAGCTCGTGTTCCTTCGCGGTCAGCCTGGCAGGATCGCTGATGCCCGACCTCAGCCAGGCGATGGCGCGCTGGCTCATACTGGCGTGATGAAGCTCCAGGCCTACCTGCAGCTTCATGTGATCGAGATTCTCATCGGGAACATTTGCCTTCACGCCGGCTTCGTGAGCCGCCATGTGGTGCTTGACAGCTTCCTCGTGCTGCCCGGCCGCGCAATAGGACCCTCCGAGATAAAGCTCGGCCAGCGAAACCGCTTCCACGAACCTGCCTTCGCCTACGTTTACGACCTGCAGCCAGCTTTGGCGCGCGGCCTCATGCTCACGGCCCTTGGCCAGCGCCCATCCCTTCCAGACCAGAGCCCACGCGGTCTGCTCCTGGGTCGCCTTGCCTTCCGTCCGGTCCGCCACCACCGCATCACACAGTTCTTTGGCGCGACTCAGGGACCAGTCGTCGGCCAAGGCTTCCGCCAATCGCACGCGCGCCCAGTTATGGGGTTCAGAGCGGTCCTCGCCGGCTTCGGCGATGACCTCCTCAAGATCGGGCTTGAAAGGAGTACCGTCCCATCGGCCTCGTTTAGCTTCAGCAAGCTTCACCTTCGTCCAGGCGCGTTGCGCAGGCGACTGCCCCGGTTCCGCTGCCAGCCGCCGGACATGAGCTTCCGCATCCACGGGTTTCCCCTGGGCGAGCAACACGTCAGTGATGTAGAGCTGCGCCCAGAAGCGTGCAGCCGCCTGGTCGCCGAATTCGGTCAACACCCGCTTGAGCTCAAGCTCCGCCTGGTCGGTGCGCTTGGCCGCCAGGAAGCATCTGGCCATTAACACGTGAGCCGCGCTGGCCGACCCGGCATCCTTCTCCTTGAGGGCGGTCACCGGCCGCAATGCGGCCACCGCTTTGTCCCAGCGGCATTCCGCCCGATACTGCTCCGCCTGCTCAAGAAGGACTAGCGGATCAACCACATCCTCCTCTGCCAAGACCGGACTCCTGCAGACCCCGATGGACAGACCAGCCAAGAGCACGAAGCTCGCGTGCGGAAATCTGAACGTCATCAGATGATCTCCGTAACACGTTGACAGGTGTTTCCTTCAAGATGGGCAAGTCGGAAATGGACGACGCCTGCCCAGCTTCCCTGAGTACCTGCTTCCCCCCCCCCGGATCACACACATGCCAGCATGCCAGACAGGCAAGTGAAGTCTACAAGGCGGCCTACAAAACCCCTCTTAGTGGTACTTGCGGGTCAGCTCCATCAGTCGCAACTGGCGACAAGCATCCGCTCGTTCGAGCGCGCGAGGCCTCCAAGGCAATTGACGCTCAGAACAATTCCCGCCAGCCCACTAAAGAAACGCGCCCGGCCCTGCCGGCTCGCGCGTCCAACAATCGTATCGCCGCTGAAAACTCAGCCCAAGAGAGGAACCCTCACCCGCTTTCCGCGCACTTATCACGTCCCACACACCGAGTGCAGGACCATGAACTACTGAATGAGGCAATTGGCTCGCCAACCAACTGCGCCCAAGGACCCCCATCACCATGAATGGATCGCGAAAGTGGTTGCAACAGCCCCAGAGCAGCCGCGATCTATAGCTCTGCGTTGAAGTATATCACAGTTTCTGGACGTGGCAAGGGAAAAATGAAAACATTTTTGGACTCTTGGTGACCACGAAGTCTGCCGTCCTCGCCTCCCTGACTCCCCTGTGAAATCAAAGCCAGTGTAAGGCTTACGGGCCAGACCATTTGACCATCCAGCCACTTCCTCGAAAGCTTCCGCTGGACGAATCGCCCCGTTACCATCCTTTTTCGATGAAGGCTTCGACCCCATCCGTCGCCCTTTGTCCTTTGCTGGAGCGTCCCCTCCCCCGTCCCATCCGACAGTACCTGCTGGCCGGCAGCCTGGTGAGCCTGCTGATCATCGCCTATTTCCTGCCCCAGGCATTGCGCGGGCGATCGCTGGCTGAGGGCGAGGGGGTGAGCTTCTATCTGCCGTTGCGGGAGTTGGTGGCCGACGCGTGGCGGCGCGGCGAGTGGCCGGCGTGGAATCCTTACGTCTGTGCGGGCATGCCACTGCTGGCCGATTGCCAGGCGGGGGCGTTCTATCCGCTGAACCTGCTCTATCTCTGGTTGGCGCCGCTGACGGCCATGAACGCCGTGCTCTTGGTCGGTCAACTGATCGCCGCGTGGGGCGTGGTGTTTCTGCTGCGCGCCCATCGCAGCTCGCCGGTTGCGGCGGCGGCCGGCGCCATCGTGTATGTGTTCAGCGGATTCATGGTCGGCCATCTGGGCCACGTGTCCATCGCGAACGCGGCCGTGTGGATCCCGCTGATCTGCCTGGCGGTTCATTACGGCTGCACTGGCTACGCTGCGAGTGCTCGATTCCGCGGCCGGCTGGATGACGACCAGTTGGGCGCGCTAAGACCCGCCACGCGCGGTCGCCAAGAGAAACCACGCGGGCCACGCGAAGTGGTACCCGATGGTCAGGAGCTGCCGCACGGGCGGCGTGCGACCGCAAACGATGATGCGGAGGAACCGCGCGGGCTGAACGAGGCGACACACGATGCGGTGCAGGAACCTCGCGGACTGATCCGCGCGGCGGCACACGATGATGCGGAGGGACCGCGCGGGCTGAAGCCCGCGGCTCTTTCGCCTGTTATGCACGGGCGTTGGGGGTGGATAGCACTCGGTTCCCTGTTGTGGGCCGTGCAGTTCTGCGCCGGCCATCCGCAGATCGTGATCTACACGGGCATCCTGGTGGCTACGCAAGTCGCGGCCCTGCGGATCAACGGCCGTTGCCGGCTGCGCGCGTGTCTGCCCCGCCTGGCCATCATGGCGGCCGTGGCGGTCGCACTCTGCGCGGTGCAGATCCTCCCCACGCTGGCCATGAGCGAGCATACCGCACGAAGCCTGGACCCCTCCATGGACCTCTTCAAGCAGTATCGGCTCACCATTCCCCACACCCCCCTGCTGTGGATCCCCTTCCTCTTCGGCACGCAGGCTGAGACGCCGCTCAACTGGAACTGGTGGGGTGCGTGGAACTTCGTGGAACAGGCCGGCTATGTCGGGCTCCTGCCGTGGATGCTACTGCCGGTCGCAGCCTTTCTGCCCGGCGGGCGCCGACGCATGGGGCGAAGCTGGGCCGTAATCGCGGGCCTGCATTTGATTCTGGCCTGGAACATCGACACGCCCGTGGGCCGGCTGTTGTATCACCTGCCGGTATACAACGCGTTCGAGTGCGCGGGACGGCACCTGATCGGCATGATCCTGGCTTTGGCCGTGACCACCGGCATCGCGATCGACGCACTCGCGGAAGCAACGCCGGCCGTGGCGTTGCGCTGGAGCCGCCGCGGCGCGTGGGCCATCGCGGGACTCGTGGGCGTGCTGGTCCTCTGCTTCGTGATCGGCTATGAGTACGCCACCGCGCACATGGTCCTGGGGCAAAAGGCGATTCCCGGCTATCCCTCGCTGTCCGTGCGCCCATGGGCGCAGGCCCCGTGGGTGTTTCTGGGCCCGCTGCTGTTTGCCGGACTTTCGGCGTGGGCGCTGATCCGCTATGCGGTCAGGCCCGGCCGCACTCGGGTAGCGACGCTGCTGCTGGTCCTGTTCGTGGATATCGGCTCGGCCGCTTACCTGGGAGCCTGGCGCTGGCGCCACGAAATCACGCACCGCCCCTGGCCGCCCAGCCCGGCCATCACCCGCCTCTTGTCCGGTCCCACGGATCGATCCGCGCCACCGCCCCGCTATATCCTGTTCGATACATGGGGCCCCCAGGTCGCCCTCCATCCTCAAGGCAACGTGCTCTACCGCTTCGCCAGCTTGAACGGCAATGGACCGCTCCAACTGCGACGATACCAAAGCATGGTGGGTATGAACAAGAACGGCCTGGTCCGCGACGAGTCCCTGCTGCCATCCAACCGGGCACTCGACCTGTGGGCCTGCCAGTATTTAGTGGTTCATCCAGCGATCGACGGCGCGTTGCCGGCCGTCCTGACCGATGAAACCCGCTACCGCCCCGTTCTCGACGAAGGGGGCCTGCGCGTCTATGAGAACCTGCGAGCACTTCCGCACGCCCGCCTGGTCGGACAAACACGGCTGCTGATCGATTCGGAATCCGTGCTCAAGGCAATCACCACCGGAGACATCGACTCCGCATCAGCCCTGGACTCAGCCTCAACCGCCCTGCTCGAATCCAGGCAGGATGCCGAGCGGCTGAAGCTTACGTCGTCGGCTTCGGGCCATTCGCCTGGGACGATTCGCTGGCTGTCCTACGGCCAGAATCATCTGTCCCTGGAGACTCACTGTGAAGAGCCTGCCGTGCTCATCCTGGCCGAGCCGTTCCTGGGCGGCTGGGAAACGGCCATCGACGGCCAGCCGGTCACTGTCGCCCGCGCCGACTACATGCTGCGGGCCGTGGCCGTTCCCGCCGGGACGCACCGCATCACCATGCGACACACGCCGCCGGGACTGCGAAAGGGACTCGCCGTTTCCGGCGTGGGGATCGTCGGACTGATGGTTCTATCGCTGAGCGCCTTCAGGCAAAGCCGCCGGCCAGTGCGTGCAGGGCCGCCGATTCAGACGTGCCGGCTACAAACGATTCACACATCTCTCTGAAGCCGCACGAAGTACGAGTGCACTGTATCGATCTGCGGTAGAGTCCATCGCACCTTTTCAATCGGCACACTCCAGATCGGTGGGGACATTGGGCCCACTCATACAGCGCTGGAAGATGACCAGGTCATCCCCATCCACGTCCTCGTCGCCGTCGAGCCGTGCACTGCCGCAGTTAGGCTCGGTCTGGATCACGCCCGCTCCGCTCAAACATGCCTGGAAGCACCCGAAATCATCCTGGTCCACATCGCCGTCATAGTCCAAGTCGGGAATCGTGGGCCGGACGGCGCCGACCCAGAGATCGTCAAACGCGGCGATGTACCAAGGCGGGATGAGATAAAAGTCCTCCCATTTGTGCTCCGCGAACAACGTGGCGGTGCTGCTGGTGGCCGTGAACTCGACCCCCTGCTCCATCCATGCACGGCCGGTGAAGCGGAACCGCGCCCAGATCACGCTGGGGCCGGCCGGATCGGTTCCACCGGTCGGGTCAATTCCAATGCGCGCGACAGAGAGGCCGTCGATCGGGTCGTGCTCAAGGCTGCCATACGCGCGAGTTTGAACGAAACCACCGAAGTGGTAGCGCCGGCCAGGCTCCACTGGTACCGACCGATAAATCCCGCCGCTCTTGGGCGACCAGTTCCCTACCGAGCCGACCCACTTGGAGCCGGTTCGCGCGTGCACGCTCCATTGCCCCGTATTCCATTCACCGCCGAATCGACCGTACTCGGTCCAACCGGCCAGCGGGTTGTCGTCCGCGCCGGCCAGCAGGTTGCTGTGTGCGCCCAGCAGGATCGAGGCATCCACCGCTGGGCCCGCTGTCGCTTCGAGGGTGAGAGATTGACCTGGGAAGCCGGCCGCACGCGCTCGCAACTCGTGCTGGCCGGTGGGCACGTGACTGAAATGGAAATAACCGCCGGGATCAGTGAAGGTGCGCAGTCCCAGGGGCTCGAGAATGACCTCGGCGCCGTTCACCGGCCCCACCTGGCTGATCACCATGCCATCGAGCGCCACCGTCTCTGCGAGCGTCGTCACCAGTGCAGGCGCCGTTCGCAGCACATTCCGCCCGGCATTGAAGGCCAGGATGGACATGCCGTAGCTGGTCCCCGGGGTCAGATTGTTGACCGTGATCTCGTGCGTGGTCCGCTCCACGCCGTCTGAGGGCACAATGGTCTCGAAAACCGGCGTTCCCAGCCGGTACCCCACCGTGGCCACGGTGGGCACGTCGGTCACGAACGTGACCCGGGCCTGCGTGGCTGATATGGGCATGAAACTCAGGTTCGAGAGCTGAATGTCGCCCCGGTCCTGCTCCTTGAAGAGCAGCCGCCCGGCCATATCGATGCCCGCGCTGGGGGCGCCGTCGAAATAGGCCTGCCCGCCCGCGTACGCGTCCGAGTCGCCATAGATGGCGTAGGGCTGGCCGTCCGCGCGGACATAGCGGATGGCGTAGGTGGCTCCAGGAGTCATTGGGAGCTCACCAGGACCCCAGATGAAACCGTGCATCAGGTTCGAGGACATCTGGGCGTATTTGGCGAAACCGATCTGCGGGCCGGGCGGCCAGGCCCCGGTCCACTGATGCACGCTGGCCCGCATGAGGTAGCTCTCCTGGCCGGCCGGCATCAGCGATGCGAGCCGCAGCTCAGAGCCCGAGGCCAGGAACGTCTGGACGTACTCGGCATATGTGTTCGGCCGCCACCAGTTGTCCACGCGATAGCCATCGATGTAACCCGTGTCGCGGCACTGCATGGACAAACTGAGCTCAGCCTCCGGAATGGCCAACCCGTCGAGCCAGGCGTGCCCGTTGGGGTATTCATTGATGCGGTATCCCAGCGCCGGCCGCCACGGTGTGCCCGTCGTGCTGTCGAACCGGACGGCGTAGGTTCGTCCCGGCGTCAGGCTCAGCTCTCCGGCGTCCCAGCGGACGCCGGCCGGAAACAGCGAGCCATTGGTGAACGTGCGGGCCGGTCCGACCTGCGGACCCTGCGGGCCGTCTTCACGCACCGTCACCCGCACCCGGCTGCCCCCGCTGGGGGAGACCAGCGAGACAAGAGCCAGATCCCGGCCAGTGGCCACGAACGTCTGCGCCGCCCAGAGGCACTCTCCCAGATCCGTCAACCCGGTGCTGCCCATCGTGTGCCCATCGCGCAGCTCAACCTCCACCGTTCCAGCGGCGGGGACCTGAAGCGGTGCTTCGAGGACGATGTAGGGAGAAGCACCATATTCGCCGGCGATTAGGTGGTAGGAACCAGCCGGCAGATCGCTGATGGTGAAGTTGCCCAGCCAGCTAAACCCAATGCCTCGAGCTCCCGGAGCATTGTTCCCCGCTCCGTTGACCCAGATGAAGGACTCATGCACGGTGCCGCCGAACTGGTTGAGCCGGCGGCCGGTGATTTCGCCTCCCGACAGTAGCTGGGCCCAGAGAGTCACACCCAGCACCACCAGGGTACCCGTATGCCGCGTAGATATCGGGCTCATGATCCCTCCATCGGTTCGTGGACTACGCGTCGCGCCCGGTCACGCCCCCCGCCATCCGATCGTGATCGCCGGCCGGGTTCAGGGCGCGCACGACGGATCGGCCGGCTGGTTCGCGCCGCTCAGGCAGAGCTGAAAGATGCCGAAGTCAGCCTGGTCCACGTCCTCGTCCTCGTCCAGACGGGTGTTCAAACAAAGCGCATCTGATTGCACGACACCAGGGCCCGAGAAGCAGCGCTGCAAGTGGCCGAAGTCCTCCAGATCGACATCGCCGTCCTGGTCGAAATCAGCGGGATTGGCCGTCACCGTAAGTGTGATGTCGATGGTCTGCGGCGAATTATCCGCGGCCGCATCCCAAACATACAGAGTCGCTTCGTGTTCCCCGACACCCAGCGTGGACGCATCGTACACCATCTGGACCGGCTCCTCTTCCCCCACGCCGGTGGTTCCCGCGTCCGGAGACGCTGCTACCCAATGAGCGGTAGACGCAACCCCGAAATTGAGCGGCGCGGTGCCGACGTTGGCGATCGTCACCAGATCCGGCGTCGGATTCCGCCACTGGCGGGTGACGCGCTGGAACGAGGCGGGCTCAAGCAGGATGGAAGGTCGCGGGATGACGGAAATGGTCGCGTATCGATCAGTGACCGCGCGGATGCCCGTGAGGTCGTTGAACTGCATGCGCAACCCGACGCCGGTCAGAACCCGCCCCTCCTCGGCGAGGAACTGCCGCTCCATACCCCCACTGGGATCTACGCCGGCACGGAATTCAACCATCGGCCCCAGCCGGCCGTCGCCCTCCAGAGATCGTGCCCAGACCACCAGCGTGTGAATGTCCCACTCCGGGGCGGCCCGCGCCCCGTACCCCACCGCGATATAACAGGGCGGCAGCATCACCGCCGCCTCTGTCCCCCCGCCCGGATCATAACCGAAATACACCAGTTCGCCCTGCTCCAGCTCCCCGTCCGGCAGCAGCCGGTTCTGCCGCACGACCATGGTGGCGACGTTTTCATCCGTACCGCGAGCACCGATGCCGGTGATCACGTAGCCGGCCGGAACGGTGTAGTTGGCCTCGACCTGCTCGGCCACGTCGACGCGTCGGTCGGATAGGGAAGCGATCCTGCTTCCATCGGTACATTCGGAGGTCATCGGCGGATTGGGAATCAGCTCGGCGCTATCGATGTAGTTGATGGCAAAGCCGCTCGAACCGCCCTGCAACAGCGAAATGTAGACGGTGATGGCGGTTGAATGGGCGATGGCATCAACCGTGATTCGTGTCCACTCACCATCACTGCTGATGGGAACCGAACGGACGATCCCGGCCGCCTCCGGATTAGTGCCCCCGGCCGGATCGAGCCCGATAACGCATCTCATCTCGCCGTTGCCGCTGCGGTAGGTCCGGCACCGGACCCCCGCCCGATAGCGCGTACCCGGCACCGCCCCCGTGACGCGTTGAAATATGGTCCCGCCCAGACGCGAGCCGTCCTTGACCACGCCGTAGACCCGCTGTCCCTGGTAGGCCTGACTCAGGGCAAACGTCGGGGGAACATAGGTGCGGGCGTCGTTGTTGGGATCCTCAGTGGCGAATCCGCCGCTTTCCGTCCATCCGAGCGGATTCCCGTTGGCATCCACCTGTTCAAATCCAACGTTGACGAGGGCCTGCGCCCACGCCGGCACGGCCGCTGCGACGGCGCTGAGCGAATAGGCGAGGCCCAAGCGGCAAAGCAAAGTGTTCATGATTGAGGCTCCGTTCCCACGGCGGCAGGAGATGGCCGCGTTGCGACTCGACTATCTGCCATTCTACCGGAGAATGGAGCCGCAGAACAAGGACCTTCATGCCGGGACGAAGCCGATGAACAACAGCCGGCAAACGGCCAGATCGACCAGCCGGCAGATCCTCCTAGAACCTCTTGAGATGCGCTTCAGCGGGTGTCGGCCGCAGGTTTCCCGGACGGGGGCTGCTCGCTATTCCCCGCCGCGGCGATCAGTCGGAATCCTGCTCTTGGCCGGACGCTCAACTCTCGCCGCCCTGTCCCCTGCTGCGGCCTTTCGGGGCCGCGCGGCGGGGTCCGATGCTCCGGGCCGATCGAGCTTCTGTCCTTGCGGAGCGTGCTTTGGAGCTCCGGCGCCGCGTTTGCGTGGAGCGGGCGAACGCTCTGCCGAGGCGCCGGTCGGTTGGGTGGCCGTCGCCTTCGCGACTCCCGCTCGCTTGCGGAGTATCTCGCGAAATGCCTTGGCTTCTGAGACGCTCATTGAACCGTTGTTATCCATATCCGCCGCAGGGAAGCGAGCCATAACGCGCGCGCCCAGTTCGGCTCCGGGTTTCTCCCACAACCCTGCGAACTCCGATTCCGACAGGCGGCCGTCCTTGTCGACGTCCGCTGCCGGATGACGCTTCAGGATCATGTCCATGAACGGTTCGCCGGGTGTGGCCGTGGCCTTTCGGGACATGAAGTCACGGCGGGCGGCGCGAAATTCCTCATCGCTCAGCGTACCGTCCCCATCCGAATCCACCTCCGGACGGCGTTTCAGGAGTTCGGCACGCATTTCGGCTCCATGACTGCGGAAATAAGCACGAAGTTCCTCGGGCGCGAGCCGACCATCCTGGTTCGTGTCCGCGTCGGGGAATCGGGCCAGAAACTCACCCGCATTCGGAGGCTTAGCACCGGCCTGGCCGCCAACCTTGGGATCGCCAGCCGTGCCGCCGGCTGCACCCGGCCCTTTACGCGAGCGCCGCCCGACCTCGTCGGTCTTCGGTGGTTGTCCAGGCTGGTCAGGCGGCGCCGCCCCACCGCGCCGGGCGCCTGCCTTGCGTGAAGCGAAGAAGGCCTTGGCCTCCTGGCGTGTGAGCTGGCCGTCCTGATTCGCATCGATGCCCGGGAAGCGCTCCAGAAGTTGGGCCTTCTTGGCCTCCGGAACGGGCCTGTCATCGGCCGCGACTGCGCGCCCGCTGAATCCCATAAGAAGCACGGCCGGAAGTACCAGCCGGGTGAAATATTCCGAGCGGACGTGCCCTGCATAGCTGAGCCCTTGACGGAGCCCAGGTTGTGCCATCCGAGAGAACTTGAGGTCTTGGTGAGTTGTCATCCGAGTCATCTCCTGTAACCCGCCTGCATGACGCGATGCTTCCACCGCGCGACGGAGGCGGAGAAGCAGCGCCTGGGCCCAGCTTTCCCCAAGCGAGGCTACAGGCACAACGTCCACGAGAGAAGCTTATTGCACTGCTGCCATCAGCGGCGTGGCTGGGTATCCGCGGGACGGGTTTCCGGCAGGCTCCGGCGGACCTCCTCGAATCGCGCCGCCCAGTCGGGCCCGAAGCGGTCGGGCACACTCTGAGCGAGCTTATCAAGGAAAACCGCCGCGGTTTCGCGGTTGCTGGCGCCGACTTCCTGTGCATGACGCAGGAGCCGACCGACAAGTAACTCGCGGGTCTGAGGCACGCGAGCCTCGACGGCCAGAGCAAACGCCTTCTCTGATGCGGGCGTGCGCAGGTGAGCCTCCATCAGTTTTGAGGTCACACGGACCCTGCCATCGGACCTGTCGTCCAGTACCTCCATGGTCCGCGCGAATGCCGCGGCGGCGTCTGCACCCCGGCCGGCGGTCAGGTAGGCGTCGCCCAACTCCTCACGTAGAGCGGCCAGGCGTTGCGGATTGGCGTTCCCCGCGCTCAACTGCTTCTCGAGATCCGCCAGCAGCTCAACCCGCCGAACAATGCTGGCCGACTCGGTCTCGCGCCAGGAGTCCAGGAGAGACTGCTGGTCCTCCTGCGAAAGTGACCGCAAAAAGATGGCTTTGTAGGCTTCCCACGCCTTGTTCTGCACGGCCAATGAAGGTTCAACTTTCGGATCAAGGCGCTCGCGAAGCACCCGTACGTGCTCCAGTTGAGTACCCAGTTTGCCCAGTGCCTCGGCCGCAACCTCCCGAACACCCTTGTCAGGGTCATTCACCAGTCGATCGATCACTAACGGCACCTGCTCGGAGCCTCCGACCAGCCCGATCCCGCGGAGCGCCGTCTGGCGCACAGCGGGAACAGTCTCCTCCGCGGCTGCATGGCTGACGAGGATGGGGAGAAACTCCGGACTGGCAATCCGGGCCATGGCTTCGATGATCCCCTCACGCAACAGGGGGTTAGCCACCGGCTGGCGGGCTCGGTCCACTAAAGCGGCCACCGCCTGCTGAACGGCAGGAACCTGCTGCCCGTTGCTCTTCTCTCCCAGCCGGCCCAGGGCGATAGCAGCCTGAGCGGCAACTGCATCGGACGGATCCTGAAGTCCTCCTATACACGCGGGCACCGATTCCAGATCGCCCAGATAGCCCAAGGCCTTGTACATCTCCTCGCGAACCACCTCCGACCGCTCCTGGGCCAATGCTGCCCGAACCCGGGTTGCATCCTCAGACTGGCGAATGTCGCGTAAAACCACGGCGAGCTTCAGGCGAACGCGCTCATCGCGGTCAAGGAGCATCTGACGGATCTGCTGAAGCAGATCGGGAGCCGGCCGCGTCCCCGCGATCATCCGCTCGTGGATGATTTCGAGTGCCGCCAGGCGCTCCTGCGGGAGAGCCGAACGCAGCCAGAGCTGAAGCTGAGCCACGCGCTCGGGATCAGTGGGCAGAAGCTGATAAAGCCGCTTGCACTGCGACATGAAACGCTTCTCGAGCAGTTGGCGTTCCAACTCCTTGAGGCGGGCAGTGACTGCCGGCTCATCATAGCCGCCCAAGGCCGCACTGGCGGCCTCTCGCAGGGCCGGTTCCTTGTGATCGAGCAGGCTCATCAGCGGAGCGATAAACGCAGGCTCTTCCGAGTCCACCTGGGCAATGGCCTGGCAGATGGCAAGCTTGGCTCCCTCGTTGTTCTCCTCCTCGAGGACGTTCAGCAGGGCTCGCACGCCCTCGGCTCCGAAATGGTCCAGAATGGCCACGGCCGAATCCACCCGGGTGCGGGGTTCGCTCTGGCCGGCAATCTTGAGGATCAGCCGGGAGAGTTCAACGGGAGTCGGCTCAAAGGGAAGGGTGGCCGGTGCAGAGGTGGCCGGTTGACCGGCCCAGGCCGCTGGTACAGCAGACGAACCCGTGCTCAGCATCAAGGCGACCGCGACCAGAACCGCGCACGGAGATGAACGGCGATGCCGGGGAAGGCCCGCCGCCGCGCGCAGAGGTGCGGCTCGCGAAGATCTGCGAGACCAGATCGTCCAGGACCATGCACACCGATACGGCATACCGTGTCTGCCCCCTTTGGCGAACCACCGGCGTTCAAACGGCAGGGTCTACCGCTTCTAACATGTATACGGGCCGGCCGCAAGCATCCGGCGCCCTTAGAAAGGACCGCAAGCGAGCGGTAAGGTTTGCACCTCATCATTGTATACCCTCCGACCGTGCAGAGCAGTCTATTTTCTAACAAGAAAAGGCCCGCGTCGCTTCTCGCGGGCGCGGGCTGGTTGTGCTTGGACTGTCGAGAGTATGAACTACTCTAGACCGCTCTCCTGGTCCGGCGGCAGAGGCTCCTCCGGCATTCCGCCACCCGGGCCTCCAAGACCCATCATGAGGAATGGCCGTGCCAGATCGGCGACGGCACGCATCAGTTCCGTGGGCACGAGAAGCTCCATCCGTTGGCCGGTTTCACCGGCTTTCACGGAAGTGAACGCCAGGGGCGCGGCATTGTTCAGGGCAAACGGGAACGGCAGGCCCCCACCCAACTGATTTCCAATCTCGGTCACCAGCGCGAGTAGTTGGTCGATATTCAAGTAGCCTTCGGCGAGCTTGGGACCGGCCGGAAGCCGATCGGCAACCGCCTTGAGCGTACGATGATCGTCCAGCGGAGTGGCCCCTTTTCGAACCAGGTCCGCCACTTTCTCGAACCGCGAGACGCCGCCACCGAAGGTGACCAGCACATGCTGCGGGTCCACGGCGGCTACCCGGATCAGGATGCCTTCCTGGCCAACCACCTGCTTGACATCCTCGATCGTCTCCGGACCGACGTCGGGAATCTGGGCGAGATCCACGACGATCTGATCAACCCCCCCACCGCCGGCCGCCGGCTTCCACTGGACGGCATCCGCGACTTTCGTGACCTCCGACTGAGTCTCGGCCTCGGCCTCGCCCTTGGCCGCATTCACGATGACTTCCTTGAGCAGATCGAATGCCTTCTGAGCTTCGGCCTTCCACTGCTGGCTGTTCTTGACCTTGGCCGCGAAGGTGACGCCGATCATGCCATCCTGCCCCTGGGCGGGGAGGCCCGAGACGCCGATCGTCATCTGCTCCACGCCGGCCAGCAGCTTGACCAGCGACTCCTTGATGGCGTCACGCTTCTGCGGGTCGATTTCCTGACCGACCGAAGCCGCCACCTGGTCAAAAGCGTCGCGGAGCTGCTTCTCGGCATCGGGGGTGGCCACGCTGCCCAAAGCGGCGATGAACGGTTCGTTGGGCAGCCCGATCAGCAGCGACCCGTTCACCGGCTTCATGGCCGCCATCTGCCGACCTAGTTCGGTATCCCGCTTCATTTCGACAGTGAAGCTGAGCCGCAGACCCTTGGCCGGTTCGAGCGAGGCGGCCACGGAGGCCTCCTGGCCCTCCTCGAACAATTGGTTGAGCTTGTCCACGGGGCCCTGAAGCTGGCCCGCCATCATGGGTCCCCCCATTTCGTTCATCGCCTGCTGGAGGGCCGTCTGGATCTCGGTGCGCATTTCGGGGGTAACGCCGCGGAAGCTGGCCCAGGCGAAGAAATCCTGCTGCCCCCAGGCGGTCTGTCGATCGGGGGACAGCGCCTTGAGGAGGCCCTGGCCGCGGGCTTGAGCGGCGGCCTTGGCCGCCTCGGGCGATTGCGCCACGACCAGGAAATGCGGTCTGGTGGCAGCGGTGGAAGCCTGCCCCATAAGCTCGAGCGTCAGGGTCTCGCCTTCTTTTCGGGCACCCATGGCAGTGGCGAGCGCCTCGGAATCGGTTGCCGGAATGTAGACGACCAGTCGTTGCGTGAGTTCGTCCGCGGTTTTCGCCTCCCCCGGATTGAGCAGCACAAGGGCCAGGCTGCCGGTCTCGTCAAGGCCCTGTCCCAGTTTCAGACTGTCGCGCGCCCAGCCCAGAAGACTGGGAATCGTACCCGGCGGGAGCTGCAACTGCTGAGCCAATCC
>BTUC01000145.1:0-15944 GCA_045863575.1 Phycisphaerae bacterium | reverse complement strand
GATCAGGATGCGCCGTGAGTTACCGCCCAGCTCCGGGTCGGTTTGTTCGTAGCTGCGGGCCAGGCGCCGAACGGCATGCACGTGCATGCCGCCCTTATGGGCGAAGGCGGCCTGGCCGACGTAAGGCTGACCATCCTGGGGGATCAGGTTGGCGACCTCGTAGACGTAGCGGCTGACCTCCGTGAGCTGCTTTAACCCTCCGGTGGTGAGCACTTCCTTTCCGAGCTTAATGGACAGGTTGGCCGCCAGCGTGGTCAGGTCCATATTGCCGCACCGTTCGCCGATGCCGTTGATGGTGCCCTGGGCGTGGGCCGCGCCGGCCTGGATGGCAGCCAGCGCATTGGCAACGGCCAAACCGCCATCATTGTGCGTGTGAATGCCGATGGCCGCCGACGTGTGCGGGCGGATGGCCTCGATGAATTCGCTCACGCGTTCGGGCAGCGATCCGCCGTTGGTATCGCACAGCACCAGGCAGACCGCCCCCGCCTCCTGGGCGGCCATGAGCGTACGCAGGGCATACTCGCTGTTGGCCGCGTAGCCGTCGAAGAAATGTTCCGCG
The DNA here is from genome assembly GCA_045863575.1 of Phycisphaerae bacterium. Lineage (GTDB taxonomy): Bacteria > Planctomycetota > Phycisphaerae > UBA1845 > PWPN01 > JAAXZI01. Next base: position 15,385 of record BTUC01000145.1, on the reverse strand, counting down.
TCATAGATCACCTCGCGGCCCTGCTTCGTGCAGTAGCGGACCGAGTCGGCGATCATGGCCAGATTCTCCTCGAGCGAGACGCCCAGCACCTCCTTGACGTGCAGGTCCCAGGTCTTGCCCACAATGGTGATGACTTCGGTTTTCGCCGAGAGCAGGGCCTTCATGCCCTCGTCCTGCTCAGGACGCGTACTCTTGCGCCGGGTCATCCCGAAGGCGGCCAGCCGGGCATGCTTGAGCCGAAGTTTGCGGCCTTCCTCGAAGAACGCCGCATCCTTGGCGTTGCTCAAGGGATAACCGCCCTCGATGTAGTCCACCCCCAGTTCGTCGAGCTTGGCCGCGATGAGCAGCTTGTCCTGGAGCGACAGGCTCACGTTCTGGGCCTGCGTGCCGTCACGGAGGGTGGTATCGTACATCTCGATGCGTTGCCGGGCCGTTGCCATGATTCACCTGTAAGCCAACAAAAAAGCCCCGCCGCCTCGGGCAGGGCTCAGGTCATCTCGTCTGGAGCATGCCGCCCTACCCGCCGATTCCCGTGGTAATACCGATAATGATCCGGATCTGGCCGCGGAGGGCCGTGCCGGTGGAGATTCGGGCGGAAATGTCACGCGGACTGCTCATGGGGGAATTATACTAACTTTCGGCCGGGCCTGCGCCAAGGGACTTGCCGTGCTGCTCAAGCCAGACGGAGGGGTCCATGACCGATGCCGCCCCCCCGGCCCGCTCAAGCACCTCGCGATCCCAGGTCACCAAGGTGGTGCGCCGAATTCTTCCGCCACGGCCAAGTAGATGGCATCCGCAGCGCGCAAACGGTGCCGGGGGGCAAGCTCCGCCGCCCTGTCACCCAGAGTTTGGTCGATCGTAGCCAACGTTATGTTGCCGAAGCTCCGAACACGTTGCACCAGGTTTCGAAATGTTTCCAGGAAACCCAAGCATGCCGCGTAATGGGGCTCATCCAAGCGCGTTGCAGCAACGAAGACGTTGGCATCGATTACGACGCTCATCGGCGCATCTTCGATACGGTCTCTACTGCCGAATCACTGCCCTGCCACTGCTCGGTCACGCGGCTGGCGAAGTTCTCCCACTCGGTTCGCCAGTCACGCTGGACGACTTCGACCCCGACCGGCGTCCCCTCGGGCAGAGTGACATTCTCGGCGAGCTCGATTTTGCCCTGTTTGACGACGCCTGCGTACGTCATGGCGGGTATCTCCTGCTGCTATCATAGCTTATCGACGCAGTTGCAGGCAAATAATGGTCCTGCGGCAAGCTGGACCACGTGGCCGTTTGGCGCGGAGGAGATGGCTTTCCCTCGGCGCGTACGGCGCATCGCCCAAAATTGCAGGCATTCCGGGTCGGCCGCCAGATCGAATCGATAATACCCGGCCGGGGTGTTAAAATCCCGACCCAAAGGGCCGGCCCGGGCGGTTTCCGGGCCGGCGATGCGTCCAACTCTGATCAGGCGGCGTTGTCATGTCCAACCGCAAGCTGGTGCGGGGGGTCTTCCCCGGTACCTTCGACCCGATCACCAATGGCCATCTCGACATCATCAAGCGAGCCACGCAAGTCGTCGACGAGTTGATCGTCGGCGTCGGGCACAACCCGATGAAAGCAGCCCTGTTCACCCCGGTAGAACGCGTGGACATGATCGAAGAACTGATCAACGGCCTGCCCGGCGTGCGCGTTGAAACCTATGAAGGCCTGACCGCGGAGTTCGTACAGCAGATGGACGCCAACGTCATCATCCGCGGCATCCGCGATAACGTCGATCTGCACTACGAGCTCGAGCAGGCCAACATTAACCTGGCAATCGGCAACGTGGAAACCATCTTCCTCATGACCCGCGACCAGTTCGCCTTGACCAGCAGCACCTACATCAAGCAGATCGTCGAGCTGGGCTGCCTGGACTTGCAGCGGCTCAGCCGGCTGATCCCCGAAAGCGTCGCGCGGCGCCTGCGCGATCGGCTCGCACGGCCGGGCGTGCCGCCGCTGTCGCAGCCGCGGCTGGATTGAACACGTGTGCACGGTGTGCCGCTGCTCTGTGAGCAGTGCCGGGTGCGACCAGCGCTATCCGTGTTGGTCGATCACTGCTGACCCGCCTTCGCGAACCGCTTCGGCGTGGCGAGCACAGCAGTGGAACACGGTGGAATCACACCGGAGTCTGCGCATCGGAAAACCACCGGTCCACATGTGATCTTCTCACGAGAACCGAATTGCCCCGAACGCCTCGATCTGCTCTTTCATGGCCCGCTCGGTGGGCAGGCGCTCCATGCTGCTGGCCCCGTAGAAGCCATGCAGGCCCGGGCAGCGGCGGATGATGTATTCGGCGTCGGCGGGCTCGGCGATGGGGCCGCCGTGGCAGAGGAAGATCACGTCGTCGCGCACCGCGGCCGCGGCCTTCATGATTTCACCGATCCGCCCGACGCAATCGTCCAGAGCGGGCGCCGTCTGGGCGCCGATCCCACCGCCGGTGGTCAGGCCCATGTGGGCCACGATGATGTCCGCGCCGGCCTCGGCCATGTCCCGGGCTTCCTGCGGGTTCGAACAGTACGGCGTGGTCAGCAGCTCCCGGTCTCGGGCCAGCCGCACGAGCTCAACTTCGTCGCGGTAGCTGTAGCCCGTTTCCTCGAGGTTGGCGCGAAAGATGCCATCAATAAGGCACACGGTGGGAAAGTTCTGAATGCCAGCAAAACCCTGCACGGCAAGCTGATCCAGGAACGTCTCCATTCGCCGGAACGGGTCCGACGCGAACACGCCGGCCAGCACCGGTGTACGCTTCACGATGGTGAGCACCTCCCGGCCCAGCTCCTGCACGATCTGGTTAGCGTCGCCGATGGGCATGTAGCCCGAGAGGCTGCCCCGACCGGCCATGCGGTAGCGGCCCGAGTTGTAAATAACGATCAGATCGATGCCGCCCGCCTCTTCGCAGCGGGCGCTCAGCCCTGTGCCGGCGCCTCCGCCGACAATGGGTCGGCCTGAGGCCACCTTGTGGCGAAATCGGTCCAGGATCGCATTGCGTTGCTCAGCCATTGCCAGCTCCCGACATATGCCTGACAGGAAACCGTTGCCCGGTTTATAGATACAGCAAAAGCGCCCCGGCGACCAGCGCCTCGCGTCTGCTGCAATCCCCTTCAATCACTTGAATGCGTCCGCCCCCTGGTACTATAAACCGCTGCCATGGGTCGAAGGGCCGTCGGGCTGATCACAGCATTGGGGTTAATGGCCGCGGTGACGGGTATTCCCGTGCCGATGCCGCGCCCGGTCCCCGCCCTTTCCGATGAGGACTTCCCCTGCCGCAATCATGCCTGCGGCTGCTTGAGCGCGGCGATGTGCCGAACGGCCTGCTGCTGTGAGAAGAGCGTGGCGGTGGTGGTTCAGATGCCTGAGGCCGAACCCGAGCACTGCTGCCAAGCCAAAACGTCTGAAGCGGAGCCACCCCCAAAAAACGCTTCGAAGCCCACTGCTCCCGAGGGTGTGCCTGTACTCACCGCCCTGAGCTGTCAGGGCATCTGGATGGTCACACTCACGGCCGCTCCCGTGCTATCGCCCGTGGATAACCAGGTTGTTATCGCCGGCCCCACCAGTCTGTCCGGCGAACTGTTGACCGCGTTGGAAACTCTGCCACCCGGCACGTGTCTCGACGTGCCCGTGCCTCCCCCACGCACCTTCCCCGCATCTCTGATCGCTTGAGCCTGTCCCGCATGTGTGCCAATGCTCTGTGAGCAGCGTCGGGTACGACAGGGGTATCCGTGGTAGTCGATGACTGCTGACCCGCCTCCGCGAACAGCTTCGGCGTGGCACGCACAGCAGTGGCACACCATTGAACCACCGCGGTACCACAGCGCGTCTGAGGACAGGCTCCAATTCCGCGCCGCCTTGAATAAGCACGGCGAGGTTCGTCATCACCTGTTTCGAGATCCAGGAGTATCGTCTATGCGCCATCGGGCCGGACGCAAGCCGCCGTGCGCGGCCTTTACCCTCATCGAAGTGCTGGCCGTCGTGGCCGTCATCGCCCTGCTGCTGGCCATCCTGCTGCCATCGCTGAGCAGGGCCAGAACTCAAGCGGGGCGCACCGTGTGCCGCAGCAATCTGCGCACGCTGGGGCAATTCGCCGCACTGTTCCACCACGACAACGCCGGGCGCCTGCCGCGTAGTTCCCATTCGGTCTACCACGGGTTTCCCCCCTTCTCGGAGGTCGCCCGCTGGAAGTGGGACTACGCGTTCTATCGCTATGCGACCGGGCATCCGCTGAACCGCGACGCCATGGGCGGTCCGGGATGGCTGGACCTGGTGAACCAGAACTATCACTGCCCGCTCGACGAACGCGTGGCTACATCGGCCAACCCGGGATTGGTCAGCTATGGCTATAGCAACTGGTTCGAGCTGGATCGGACCGGCGACCTGCAGATGCTGAGCACGTTTCTCAACGAGTCCCGGACCTGGCGGTCGGTGGACCGGGTACGGCGGCCGGCTGCCACCATCCTCTTCGGTGAACGTTCTTCTGGCGGCGGCTCGGGCGGAGGCTCCGATCACATGATGGCTCACTTCTGGGCCATGGGCCTCGTTCCGGAGACGGATGTCGAAGTGGACCGCAATCGACATCGGCCCCGATCAGGGTACGTGTTTGTGGATGGACACGCCGAGGATCTCGAGTTTTCGGCGACGTTTAATTCCCAACGGGAAATCGATGACTGGTATCCCGCCACCGCTCAATGAGCCCTCGGCGGTTCAGCACGCCAAGTCCCGAGCCCGCTTGCCTGGACATCTGTGAGAACACAGGCCACGGCGTTCGCGGACGGCTGCAAGGAGAAAGGGCATGCACTGCATTCGCGTTGTATTGATGACGGCCGCACTATGGAGTTGGGCCGCAGCCGCACTTGGACAGATGCTGCCACGTATCCCCGAGCCGATGCACCACGTGGGCATCCATCTGCATGGAACTGAGGTCAGCATTCATGCGCCTGAGCCGGCGGTGCCGGGCGGCGTTCTGCCACTGTACAACTATGGCGAGTCATACGACGCCGCCGCCGACGCCCTCAACGGACTGGCCTACAACGACCAGTTCGGTTTCATGCTTCATGGCATCGTGAGCCTGCCTGCGGAGACGGCATTCTGGTTCAAACAGGTCAACAAATCGCCGGGCCTCCAGATCCACCAGGGCGGCATGCGGGCGAACCGGGCCAACCACTCCTATCAAGCGATCCTCGAGACGCCTGGCGATACGTGGACATGGAACGGCAGCATGGCCCACCATTGGTTCGCCGTCGCCGATCCCGGGGCCTATGAAACCACGCTCGAGGTGTACGTAGGCGATGCCGTTTCGGGACTGCCCGATCCGGGCTTCACACCCGCTCAGACTACGCTGCGGTTCGTCTATGTCCCGGAACCGGCGGCCGGCATTATCGGCTTAGTCGGGGCAGCTTTGCTGGTCGGTCGCCGGGGTCGGATCAATGGGGGGATTGGCCGATGCTGAAACGAGACTTCCCAGTCATGTGCGGACTGGCCGCCGCCACCACGGCGGCCTTGATGACAGCCCAGGCCCATGCCGCCAATCCCAAGCTTGGTGGGCCCATGCGTCACCTGCTGGTCAACCAGACGGGTAACAGCTTGAACGTCTGCTACGAGTCCTCCCCCTCCAGCGGCACCTGCGGGAGCCCGACGGGAGACCTGCTGATGCAACGGTACGAGGAGAGCTATGCCCCGCCGGCCGACGTGCTGGATGGCCAATTCTACAACGCCCAGTACGGCTGGCTGCCCGACGGCTTCTTCAATCTACCGTCCGGATCGGGGATCTTCATCGAGCTGGTCAGCAAAACGGCGAGGTTGGAGGTGTACGACGCATTCAGCTTTGAACCGCGGTTCGGGACGGCCGGGTCGTTGGCGTTCTGGTCCTGGGACGGGGTCATGACCCACCACTGGCACGCCTCCACCACATGCGGCCATTATGAGGCCACTTATCGTGTCTACATCGGCGGTGCCGACGGCGCTGCCTGGCCGGGGTACCAGCCGGCCGAAATCACGCTGACCTGGGCGGCCCTCACGCAGCCCGTGGTCCCCGACTTCGACACCGATGGCGACGTGGACCTGGAAGATTTCGGCCACTTCCAGGTGTGCCTGACCGGGCCGGATCTGGGGCCACCGACAACCGAGTGCCTCAACGCCGATCTGGACGCGGATTGCGACGTGGACCAGTCGGATTTCGGCCTCTTCCAGAGATGCATCAGCGGGCCCGAGCACCCGGTCGCGCCGGATTGCCTGGCCGGATGAGTGGTGCCGTGGGCCCTATCCAGTTCAGTTTGTCAGCAGGCTCCAAAGCAGTGGAAGCCTGGGTGTGCCTGCTTCTCTGCGGTAAGTGGCATGGGCTGTCTACGGTGCGATGGCCGTGATCTCTATGTTGATGCCGCGCGGCCGGCGCAGATCATCGATCTTCCTGTCCAGACGCTCCAACTCGCGCGCCAGTTCTTCCTCGGGTCGCAGGCTGTCCCGATCCTCAGCCGGAGCTGTTCCCACCGCGCGCTTCCGCCACAGCGCAACTTCCAGCCGCTGTCGCTGCTGCACAAGCCCGAGCAGCTCGCGTGCGGCCCGCGTGGTCGGACATGCCGGGAAGCCCAGCAAATCCACGCCCGAGGCCAGTTCGGTGTGGGTGACTTCCGCCACGACCGTGCCGTCTGCCGACAGGCGGTACTTGCCGGGATCCAGGCCGACAACAGTGAGTTGATGACGGTTCAATCGATGCCGGGCGCGCTCGAGGGCAAGCGATTCGGAGTCCCAATCCTCGTCCTCGGGCATGGGCAACGGCGTCCGCCAGGTGAATGTCACACGGCCATCCCGCCGCCGCAGGTTGTCCACTCCGCTGCACAGATCGCCCATTTCGTTGGACAGGGAGATCATACAGCTACGATCGATCAGGACCTCGCTGGCCACGGGAGAGACACGCCACACTTTGAGAAGGGCCTGGGCCATGAGCCAGTGGCCGGTCGCATCGGGGTGGATCCCATCCTTCTGAAACCGGAAGCTCACCCGCTTCCTTCGTCGCTCCTGAAGGTGCTGGTTCATGGGTGTATGCAGGTCCACTGCCCGCACGCCGGGCTCGTTCAGCTTCAGCAACCAATCAGAGTATCTCTCCAGTGTTTCGTCGTAATCGATGGCCGGGAACTTGTAGCCGTAGCTTCTTGCATCCGGATCGAGCACCAGCCGGGAATAGGGATCGAATGGCGGCGGCGTGAGCAGGACCAGCTCGGCCCTCAGTTCCCGAACGCGGGCGATCAGACGTCGCACGCCCGCCTGGTACTTCTCGAACCGCTCCGGCTCGAAAGGATGATAGTTGCCGTCGTTCATCCCGAAGCAGGCCACGACAACATTGGGCTTTGCGGCCGCAACATCACGATCGAAACGTGCGTGAGCGTCCGGCCGGCGGGGCACGTGGTCCGGCTCACTGGTGCCCGAGATCGTCTCGCTGGAGATGCCGCGGTTGAGCACCCGGATCGTCCGCTCGGGAAACCGCGCGGCGAGGAAGGCATCGACGTAGGCTACATAAAGACCAGCCTGCGTGATGCTGTCGCCGAAGAAGACGACGGTCATGCCGTCCTTCAGCGGAAAGTCATCTGGCTGGCTTTCCTGCGCGTACAGCACCGGTGCGGCGGCGAGGGCCATGCACCAGCAGGCCAGAAGCCGCTTTGGGCATCTCATGCTCCGCCAGCCTTCCGGGCCACGTGGTGCGACTTGGCGGGTACGGTCACGCCGGCTTCAGCCCACACCTCGGCCGTCGGGTTAACCCGGATGCAGGTGCCATCCGAAAACGTCGTTCGCGTCCGGCCATCCGCCAGCCTTTCGTGGCCTGTGATGAACTCAAAGACCAGATCCCCGTTGTACGGCAGCGAATCGATGTAGCGCTGCCGGATCGTGTCGATTTCCTCGGGCTTGGGCGTGGCGTTGAACTCGTAGCCCGTCCGACCGGCCAGCTCCGCGCCGCCGCCGTAGGTGCACAGCCCGTGATAGACGACGTGCTGAAGAGGTACCCAGTGGTCGACCAGGGCCGCCTCGCAGTAGCCGTTGGCCGGGAACTTGGTGGATCGGCCTCCATTCTGATAGCCGGTATTGCCGACGCTCACCACCGTACCCAGCAGAGGGGCGATGCTCGTCTCGCAACCCACCGTGCCAAACACCTCGGCCGCGTATTTGAAGTAGCCGATAGCTCCCTCGCCGTACTCCCGCCGGGTGATCACGCGGTTGGGCGGGAAGGTCTCCTCCATCACCGACAGGCACGCATCCCAGTAGTGCATTCCGCGCAGGCCGAGCTCGCGCAGCTTCGGCAGGTCGCGCCGCCCGAACCGCTCGAGCATCTCCTGCGGGATCCCCTGGTACGAGTAGCCGCCGATCCATGCGCCGTGATAACGCAGCTCGCCATACTCGTTGATTTGAATGAACGACTCATCCCAGTCCGGCGAGCAGCGATAGACGTCCTTGTAGTTGAGGTGAAATCCCGCGCGGTAACCGGCTTCGTCCAGCACCTTCACCAGCCGCCGGAAGGCCTCCTCGCCGCCGTGCGTCTTTTCCAGCGGGAACACGGTCGGATGGGCCCCGTCGTGTCCCTCGAAGTTGGCCCCCACGAAGATGAAGTTGACCTTCTTGAACCCGGACTTCTGGAACAGCGGAATCACCTCGCGGAACGCATCCCACGACTGATATGATCGCATCTCGCCCTTTCCATCCAGCGAGGAGCGCTTCATCCCCATCATCACCCGCAGGTAGATGGAGTCCAGGAAGTAAGCCACCTCCGGGTTCTCCGCGGCCCGCTGGCGGAGCGTCTTCACGCCGCATTCCTTCACCAGGTAGTCGCGGTACACCGTGCCGACGCCCACATAGTTCGCCTGCGACGCGTCCAGGGCCACCAGCCGCACGCGCCGGTCGACCGGATCGAGCCTGGAGTGCCAGTAGCGCCGGTAGTGCCACACCGGGTTCACGGCCGCGAGCTTGTCCGGCCCCTGGTGCCGCCGGGCGTGCACCTCGGTGTCGTACTCGCCGCCCAGCAGCATGCCCATCAGCCCGCCGCGCTCGCGGAGCGTGGCGTACACCGGCACCTGCAACTGGTCCTCCCATGCGGACTGCTTGCCGTACATCATGGAGCCGTACTCGGCCGGCCCCTCCGGATTGAACCCCCATCGGACCTGCAGGCCCGCCTCGGTGGCCAGGTCGCCGTAGCCCGGCTTCGCGAACTCCGGATTCGCCCGGGGGTGCCCGCGGTCGAAGTAATACACTGCGCCCGACCAGGTCGGAATCACCAGGCACCCGGGCGCCCCGGCTGGCGTGGCCCCCAGCATGGGCAGCAGCTCGACGTTCATCAGCCGCCAGCGCTGCGGAATCCCCGGCGGGGCCTGCTGCTCTTTCAGGCTGGCTATGGGAATGGCTGCTTCCAGGGCGTTGCCCTTCAACGTCAGCTCGACGTCAAACGAGACGCCGAAGCTCATGGTCCCCATGGGAGAGGCCGATCCCCCGCCGGTGTCCACATGAACGACGGCCTGCGTCGCGCTCTTTTTCTCCGCCTCCACTCGGCAGACCGATGTCTTGGAGTCCGGACTGATCAGCACCGCTCGCATCCGATCCTCAGTGTTATCCCAGACGCGAATGACCCCGAAGTCCGGAGCGGTGTAAACCTCATTGGTCTTCAAGTCGCGCAACCGACACCCGCCACCCTCCAGGGCCAGATCGATGGCGAGTTCCAGCCGTTCGTTCGCCAAGGTCAATCCCGCCGCGGCCACGGTCGAAGCGAGGTTGGACAGGACGACCACTCCAAACACGAAGCCCGTTGCGCGAATGATCCGCATGGTGTCTCCGATCTCAATAGCCCACAAAAACGCACAAAAGGCCAAAAAACCTGTCTATTCTTTGTGCTTCTTGTGCTTCCTGGTGGCTGCAGAACAACTACTCCACTCCGCACGGCCGGCATCATACCCGGCCAGGCAATAATGATGAAGCAAGCCGGGCTCGATCTTCCCATGCATGGCGAACGGCGTTATTCTCACGTCGACGAAAGCTGTTTGTCTTGACGGACTGGAGATCAAGCATGCATGGCCCCCAGCCACAGTTGTCTGGTCGAGTCGTCCTCGCTCTGTTTGCGGCCGCCGGACTGTCCGGCGGGCAGGAATTGAAGGCCGACCAGAACCGCCCGAATGTCCTGTTCATCGCGGTCGATGACCTTAATCACTGGGTCGGCCATCTGGGCCGGAATGCTCAGACCCTCACGCCGCACATCGACCGTCTGGCAGCCTCGGGCGTGACCTTCAGCCACGCCTACTGCGCGGCGCCGGTCTGTAACCCGTCACGTACCGCTCTGCTCTCAGGCCTGCGGCCCTCCACCAGCGGCGTCTACCAGAATGGACAGCTCTGGCTGGATGCGATTCCCGAAGGCACGACGCTCCCGCACCAGTTCAAGAAGGCCGGCTACTACACGGCCGGAGCGGGGAAGATCTACCATGGCCGGATCCGCGACGCCGAATGGGACGAGTATTTCCCCAGCGGCGGCGACGGCCCGCCGACCGGAAAACTGTACAACGCCGGCCGCCTCCAACTTGGGCAACTGGACTGCCCGGACGAGGAAATGGGCGATTACCGGATCGCCTCCTGGATCATTGAGCGCCTCCGCCAACAGCGCGATCGGCCGTATTTCCTCGCCTGTGGTCTGCATAAGCCGCACCTGCCGTGGCGCGTGCCCAGGAAGTATTTCGATCTGCATCCGCTGGATCAGATTCAGCTACCCAAGGTGACCGAGAATGACTTGGAGGACCTGCCGCCCGAAGGCCAGAAGATGGCGCTTCGGCTCGGCGACCATGCGGCCATCATCAAGAGCGGCACCTGGAAAGAGGCCGTCCAGGCCTACCTGGCGGCGTGCAGCTTCGCCGACGCCATGATCGGCCGCGTCGTTGAGGCCCTCGACAGCTCCCCCGCGCGGGAGAACACCATCGTGGTGCTCTGGGGCGACCACGGCTGGCATCTGGGCGAGAAGGAGCACTGGCGCAAGTTCGCCCTCTGGGAGGAAGCCACGCGGGCCCCGTTCATCTGGCGGGCCCCCGGTCTGACACCGAAAGGGGCAGTCTCAGAGCGGACAGTCGATTTCATGGCCATTTACCCCACGCTAATGGACTTGTGTGGCCTTCCGACTCCCAAGCATGTCGAAGGTGCCAGCATCCGTCCGCTCCTGCGTGACCCTCGCGCCGAGTGGACTACACCCGCTCTCACCACGCATGAGTACATGAATCATGCAGTCCGCTCACAGCACTGGCGCTACATCCGGTATCGTGAGGGCGGTGAGGAACTCTACGATCACGAGAAGGACCCCTACGAGTGGAAGAACCTGGCCGGCGAACCGCCCATGGAGAAGGTGAAAGCGGACCTGTCTAAATGGTTGCCAAAGGTCAACCATCGGAGATAAAGCCATGGATCGTCGCGAGTTCCTGATAGCAGCGGCCGCGGTCACCTGCCCGGGGCTCCCGCTCAGCACGGCCGCCGCAGCCGACCGGAAGTCGTACCCGTACCTGGGCCGCACAGAAGACTACTCCGACTTCCAGATCATCGATCCGGGCCTGACGATCAAACAGATCGAGAGCTGGATCCAGGGGGCGTACGGAATCGTCCGCGTTACCACCAATGATGGCCAGCAGGGATTCGGTCAGCTTTCCTCGTTCGACCCGGACATCACGGCCATCGTCCTGCACCGGCAGGTCGCTCCGCGCGTGCTGGGCAAGGACCCGGCGCAAATCGACCTCCTTGTTGATGCGGTGATTGATGCCAACATGAAGTACCCCTGGTCCTACGTGTGCCGTGCCCTGGCGGGCGTGGACACGGCCATCTGGGACCTGTACGGCAAGATCAAAGGCAAGCCGGTCTACGCCCTGCTCGGCGGCAACAGAAATCCTTTCCCAGTTTATGGCTCGAGCATGAGACGGGACATCTCGCCGGCGGAGGAGGCGGCTCGATTGGCCAGGCTGCGCGACACGCAGGGTTTCAAGGCGTTCAAGGTGCGCGTGGGACAGGCCGTCGGCCACGACCGGGACGCCGCCCCCGGTCGCAGCGAGGCCCTGATCCCGGCCGTGCGCAAGGGTCTTGGCCCTGACGTACGGCTGCTGGCGGACGGGAACAGTTGCTACACCCCGCCGCGGGCCATCGAGATCGGCCGGCTCATGGAACAAAACGACTACTTCTTCTTTGAGGAACCATGTCCCTATTGGGAACTGGAGTGGACGGCCGAGGTCGCCGCGGCGCTCAAGATGAACGTTGCCGGAGGCGAGCAGGACAACGATCTCGCCCAGTGGCGCCGCATGATCCGCATGAACGCGGTGGACATCTGCCAACCGGATATCTGTTACCTCGGGGGCATCACCCGCAGTTGGCGCGTCGCGCGTATGGCGGCTGAGGCGGGCAAGCCGGTTGTGCCCCATTCCTCACACCATTCGCTGGTCACCGTTTTCGCGCTGCACTTTATGGCCGCGATCCCCAACGCCGGCCCGTTCGTCGAATTCAGCATCGAACCCAGCGCCAACGAGGGCGGGAAGCTGTACAACCCGCAACTGAAGGTGGAGGACGGCAAGGTGCAGATTCCCGACGGTCCCGGATGGGGCATCGTGGTGAACCCGGCGTGGCTGGAGAAGGCCACCTACCAGAAGAGCGAAAGAGAAGCCTGATGAAGCTGCCGCGCTCGGATATTTCACCCGGGGGGTGTGCCACTGCTCTGTGAGCAGTGCTGGAGTGATAGGACCGTCCGTGGTACCCAACACTGCTGACACAGCAGTGGCACACGCTGTGATTGACCGATCTCTTGGCCTGCGGGGATAGGCTCTTAGCGTCTGCTTACTTCATTTCGGAAGGCGGGCACCCTCACTGCTCCTTCTCATGAACAGCTCGAGCGCCTCTCCGGCCGCAAACATACCGGCGTCATCGAGAGCGGATTGATTCTCGTCTGTCAGCTCCTTGTACATCGCATTGACAATGATCCGCATGGCCGTGGTGCGACGCGGCGAGGGGCCCATAACGGCCTGCACTGCGCTCAAGGCCGTCAGCGAATGATCGGCATCCGTCGCGCCGTGCGCGTGCAGTTCGTCCACCAGCACACGCTCCGTCCGGCGCACCGCATCCCCGAGCAGGACCCGATGCGGAGAATCGGTCGGAAGAACGCCATAGAGGCATGCCAGACCGCGGAGAATGATCGCATGATAGACCGTGCGGGCGTTGTGCTGATCGACCCACCGGCCATCCGGCAACTGACCCGGCAAAACGCCCAGGCGCGCCTTCTCGATGGCAGACTCGACGAACTCGGAGCTGCCGGCCAGCATGCTGTAGCGAGCCATGGCCCACACGGTAAAGGCGTTGTAGTTCCAGTTCGGAACCACCGGCCGCCCCGCCGCCCAGCGGCAGGCCCTGCGGGCCGCCTCCCGATACCGCTCCTCGCCGAGCTGCTCCCAGGCCTCCAGCAGGATCGCCGCACAGACACCGTTATCGAACTGCAGGCCCCCGTCGCCGAAATCGTCGATGATCCAGCCGTTCTGAAAGGCCTCTGGGCGCTGCTGGTAAAGGCTCTCCAGCGGACCCCGGAAGTGGCGGTGCCAGGAGCGTACGTCCGGGAAGGGAAACAGTCCGTCCGGCTGTTGAACCGAAAGAAGATAGGCGAGCCCTTCATCCACCTTCCGGCGAAGATCGGCATCATCAGCCACCCGGTGGCGGAGAGCGGCCAGCCCGCCGCTGACCACGTAGGCCGTCTCCCGCAACATCGTGTGCTCGGCCTGTGGATGATCGGGCGGCAAGCCCCACCGGCCTCGCGACCGGTAGCCCTTCTGGGCCTTTGCCCATGCAGCGCGCCAAAGCCGCTCCAGCCGCTCCCGAGTCAGCGACGTGTCGGGATCCGGCGGCGATACGAACTCCGGCCGTCGCTCTGGCACACCGGCCCACGGACCCAAAGCTGCCCTCAATTCTTCTGTCGCCCGCTCTATCTCCTTGTGATCCTTGGCCTCCATGGCCGTCCGCAGGCCGTCTACCGCTCGGTCGATAGCCTGCCGAACCTCTGCGGGGGCAATATCGCCGGGGCTCGGCTGCGAGGCGGCCTGCCCGCCCCCCGCGAACGGCACCCCCATCACGGCAGTAATGAACCAGGCTGCAGAGCAGATGTGACCGGGCAGCCCCCGATGATGAACTGAGCGAGTGATCAAATCGGCTTCCTCCGCGGCTGCCTCTTTCCCCAGTCGAGGGAATCAGGGCAGTCCCGAGCTTATCCGGAAAGCCTTCACGCCTGTCAAGGCACAGCCAGCCGTATCGGGGTTCAACCCGCATCGCGACTTGTTTGCCTGTTCAGTGGTCGTGTATTCTCTCGACGTGACAAACCCAGCCTTGCCCGAACTGCAGGTCACCCATGACGACACTGAAAGACAATCCCGTTCTGCAGAAGATGCTCGATCGGCTGTTCGCTGCATTGGTGAACGGTCCCAGTCTGAATGCACGGCCGCACTCCAGCCGCCAGCGCATCGACATGACGCAACTGGCCCGGCTCAAGGACGGTCCCCTGGAACAGATCCTCCGCGATCTGCTCGATGAGCAGCACGAGGCCCGGATTGTCGGCCGCGTTGAGCCGCCCAAGAAGCGCCCGCCGAAAGTCAACGGCGCGGAAGTCCAGCCGGAAGTCGACCCCGAGCAGAGGGCGGCCGAGCAGGCGTACGCCGATCAGCAGGCCGTGCTGAACAAGTGCCGCGGCATCGCCGAGGACGCCCGCACGTACGAGAACGATACAGGTGTCCACGTGCTGCAGATCGGTTTCCCGGTGCTCAGCCTCCCCCCTGGGTCGCAGGGCGTGCGTGGTTTCTCTCGGCGCGTACTGGCCCCGATCTGCTTTATCTCGCTCGCCATGCGCGTGAAGGGCGCGCCCAGCCCCGCCATCACGCTGACCTGTCGGAACGAGGGGGCCGACCTGGTCGTGCCGAACGTGGCCCTGCTGGAATGGCTGGAGGCGCGGGCCAAGCGCCCCGCCCCCGCCCACCAAACCCACCCAACCAGCGCCCGCCCCAGGGCCGCAATTGCACAGGGAGGAGAGCGCGTCGCGCACATACTGAACATGGAAGTCCCGGAGGAATTCGCGACCGGAGAGCGGATGGCCGGCTCGCTGTCGCTTCGACCCTGCCCGCGGGCGGATGATGAGGACATCAGCACGCGCATCATCTCCTCGGCGGTGGTCGGCCTCTTTCCCGCCGCCAACCAGGGCCTGATCCGCGACACGCAGGCCATGCTGGCCGGCGAAGCGGTTGCCGGTCCCATCCACAGCTTTGTGAGCATGTCGGCGGATCTGGCCGCAACGACGGAGCTCACGAGTGATCTGGAGGCGCAACCGATTGAGAAGCGCGTGCGTGCGTTCGAC
>BTUC01000144.1:0-16021 GCA_045863575.1 Phycisphaerae bacterium | reverse complement strand
GTTGCGGATCGTCCGCTTCTCCGGCCAGGCGCTGGCCAGCGGCATCGAGAAGCACGTCGTCGAGAAGGTCGAGGTGCGCGTCTATTCAGCCGCCAAGACCGTGGCGGACTGCTTCAAGTATCGCAACAAGATCGGACTCGACGTGGTCATCGAGGCCTTGCGGGACTGTCTGCGGCAGCGGAAATCGACGATCGAAGGGCTGGGGGCCTGCGCTAAGGTGTGCCGCGTGACCAACGTGATGAGGCCCTACCTGGAGGCGTTGACTTGAAGGAGGCCGGTGCGAGAAATCCCGCTGCATCAATCCATCGGCGACTGCTGCAGGATGATCAAAGGGCAAAGCGGTCCGAGATTTGCCCGCATTTACGTAGAGAGCACGAGGAGCTAACCTCGTCACGTGAGGCGAAGGGTTCTCGTCCAGCAGCTCTGGCGGAGAATGGCGATCATGAGCATCAGAGGGACATCGGACAATCGTCATTATTGCCTCAGGCTCAAACACGGATTAAACCTGTTGGTTCTGTTTGGGGTGACCGGGTGCCGAATTCCGCTCCTTGTCTATCCTGCGCCTGAAGCAGGTAGCGGCATGCGGCTACAGTTGAGGGATGACCAAGGGGTGCCGATTCAAGAAGACGGCCTGATGATCGTTCATCGCTCCTATCCCAACATTCCAATCCTGACAGGCATGCGCGCCCCTTCACGTACGGAGATTGTTCCGGTGCGGGATGGCGTAGCACAACTGCCCCACAAATGGGCTGTCGCTTCGGTGTACATCTGGTGGTTTTACTACCTCCCCTTGATCGACGTATTCCCAGGGGGCAATCTGATCGTATTGCCGCTGGTGCCTGGAAGTTTTGTCGCGCGGAATTCTGGGTATCCAATTGACTGCATCAGGTATTATAACGACATTCGGAATGGCACGTTGCTGGTGAGTCGAAGCGAGGATGATCCGCAGTCTGCCCGGTATTACTTCGAAAGCTGCGTGCTCAGAAAATTGAAGCGGAAGTCTGAAGTGCCTGAGCCGGGAGATTGGGAGCTGTCGCTGCCGGACGAGGAGTACGCGATGGTTAGAGAATTCATCGACGCCCAGCTGCATGCCTTGAAGGAGACGTACGGCGACCTGACCCCAAGCACGCAGCCGGCTGAAAACACGGAGCCCCCCGGCATACACATCATGGGCCGGTATCTCGTGCGCAAGAGGGTAAAAGTGCCTCCAAAGGACGGCTGTCCCTTGTCGTGCCCGTCCGATCGCGAGCCGGTCTCACCTTGAAGGTGTGCCGCCCAGTGCTTTCATTGGGCTATGAGGCTGTGAGAGGCTATGAGGGACCGCTACCCATGACTGCCTGCCGAGTGGACCGGGCGTCGGGCCTCGATGACGCAGGCGGCGCACACGGAGTTGGCCCTCACCACCTGCTGCAGCCATGGCCAGGACGTGAATGGCCGGTTCGAGCGGACCCTGGCGGTAGCCGGCACCATCCCAGGTACCACCTCATACCGGGTATTCTGGCCCCGATGAGGTATAATGGCGCCAACATGTCCGCGATCACGCAACAACCCGTTTCTCCGAGGCGCCATGGGTGGCTTGTGTCGCTGCTATGCGGGTTGATTGCCTTCGTGCCCGGCTGCGCGGACGACGACTATTTCTATGGCGCGCCCCGGCTTCCCACGTTCTCTCCTGACGGCTCGGTGTTCGCCTACGTTCGCCAGCCCAGTTACCATGGCAAAGGCGATCCGATTCAACGGCTGGACGTTTGCTGGCGTAATGTGAGCCGTCCCGAGGTCGAACATGTCGCTACCACGCAGACGAAGATAGCTACATTCCACGACCGAGCGACACTTGACATGATCGTGCGCTTCGCTCCGGACTCACAGCATCTGGCGGTGGCGACGCCCTTGAATCTGGAAGTGGTGGACCTGCGGACCGCTGAGCTTCGGCGGGTCAGCGAACCACTGGAACTGGTCACGAGCTGCGCCTGGCTCGATGAGCAGACGGTGGTCTACGCCGCCCATACCTCGCGCTCCGGGCAGGTACCCGAGACTTCGCAGCGCACGTTTTACGCTCACCGCATCGATCAGGCGTCATCACAGCGGAGGGTGCTGTTCCGCGAAGAGGCCGTGCAGGCGGGCACAGACCTGTTCGACTGGCCTTTGGAGCGGTGGTCGCCGGACGGGCAACATGTCATTTTCATGAACCCGTACGAGCATGGCCGGTTCCGGCTGCTGCAGGTTGCGTCGGGGCGGGTGCGTGATGTTGGCCCGTGCGACGGGTACACGAGCAGTGTGGCGTGGAAGCCGGACAGCTCGGCGGCAGCGTGTGTGGCAGGCCGCTGGCCGGTACAGGCGTGGATGGTCGAACCTGGTACAGGACAGATTCGCGACTTCAGTGTGCCCTTCCGGGCAGCTTTCGGCGACTACCCCCCGCGCATCGGGCCATTATGGACGGCGGATAACCAGTATCTGCTGGTCCATACCGATCGGCTTGGCGGCTGTCTGGTCCGGCCGGTGCCTTGGCAGGTCATCGATGTCCGGTTGCTCCTGCAGCAGCACCTGGATCCGGCAGACCGCCCTCACGACGCGCGCACGGCGAGAAGATGGCCCACCTGGGCCCTGCAAACAGTGCCAGTGCCGGGCTGGATCGCCTGCTGGGCCCCTGCGGCGTCGCTGTGGATCATCAACTACGATGCGACGCTGCGCGTCGATCTGGGACCGCGATGGATCAGTTTCAACGAGTGGTCGATATCGCCGGACGGGCGGTGGTTTCTCCAGTCGGGTTCGAGCTACGAGGATTCCACCTACCGCCAGCCGGTCAATCCTCTGCGCCGCTTGGACTTGCCCTCTTCGCAGGCCGCGCCGGCGTCGAAGGAGGGCGGGAGGTGATTCGACTGGTCCGGCAACAATTCGCGGTGATCCTCTGCGGGTGCCTGCCCGTGTTCGGGGCAGGGTGCGTGCCGGTTCCGGTCCGCTGGGCCGCCCCGCAGACGCTACCAGCAGCGATTCGCCTCATCGACCAGGACACGTTGACAGAGGTGCGAGAAGCGCTGGTCCTCACGGTCTGGCGTTCACGCGAAGGGACGTGGATGGGGGAGAGCTATTTCGGATCCACGTCCGACAGGCTGATCCGGCCGCAGATCGTCAAATCCGGAGACCGCTTTTTCCCCGATCATGGCGTTCTGCACTGGGAGGTCGAGTGGTGGCCGTGGCCTGCCGCCACGACGAGAAAGGAGGAGCGTTTCTACCGTCTGGTGGTTATTTCGCCGGGCTACGAATCACAGACGACAGACCTCTCTTCACGTGATGAATCGGCTCTCGACATCTGGCCCAGACACGTCGACGTCAGACTGAAGGCGGCCACCGACCCGAGAACTGAACTCGAGCGCATCCGTCACCTGCTCCTCAACCGGAGGCGGCTCTCCTCGAAGGACCAGAAGCAGTGGGCGATCATGGGCGAATTCCCCCTGCATTACTCAACGCTGGAGATCGCCTTCACGCCTGAGGAGCAGCGGTTCATCGACCGATATCTCACAAAGTCGATCGGGGATCTAGCCCAGGCACTACCAGGCCGAAGCGCCAGCGAGGGAACAAACAAGGCCATTAGCCACCCGGAAGCGCATGCGAGGATTGGCCGACATTCGTCTGGTACTCCCCCGTTCAGATGCCCGAACAGAGATTCTCTGCAATGCCTGGAGTAGCTCACCTCTAGTTGGACGAGGTCACGTTCAACTTGTTGTTCGGACCGTCAGGTGATCGGTGCTTGCTCAGCGCAGATTGGGCCGATGCGAGCCTTCGCTTACGCCCTCAGGAAGGGGACCCTCCCTGGCGCTTCGGGCTGGTATGGTGATCTCTCCGTCTCTCATTCTCTCGTTCTCTCCGTCTGCTGCCCGGAGGGCAACGTCGAGGCGCGCTCGCGCGTCAGCGGCACGAACCGGACGGCCGCGATCAGTTCGTCGCGGCGCTTGCCTTCCGGCGTCTTGTGCACCACGGTGAGCTGCTGGACGCCGCCGGCGGGGCCCTCCGGGATGACGATCCGCCCGCCGGGGCGGAGTTGTTCCCAGAGGGGTTCCGGCAGATCCTCGGCCGCACAGGTCACGATGATGCCGTCGAAGGGCGCCGCCTCGGGCCAGCCCTTGTAGCCGTCCCCTTGGCGGGCTTTGACCTCGCTGTAGCCCTGCTCGCGAAGGACGGCCGTCGCCCGCCGGGCCAGCGGCTCGACGATTTCGATGGTGTACACGTGCGGGGTCAGGTGGGCCAGAACCGCTGCCTGGTAGCCGGAGCCGGTGCCGATTTCCAGGACGCGGGAGTCCTCGGTGACCGCGAGCAATTCGGTCATGAGGGCCACGATGTAGGGCTGCGAGATGGTCTGATCCTCACCGATGGGCAGCGGCGAATCGGTGTACGCCAGCCGGCGCACGTTCTCCGGCACGAACGCGTGTCGCGGTACGATGCGCATGGCCTCCAGGACACGCGGGTCGCGCACAGGGACGCGGTCGAACGGTTCGGCGATCTGCGTGGACACCATGCGCTCGCGCTCGTGCCGCCGCTCGGCCGAGGCTGGCGGGCCCGGCCGTTCGCGAACCCCGGCGGGGCGGGTGGCGGTGGCCGTCGTCGGTTGTGTGGTTGCTGGACGGGTGGCGGTGCCGGAGGCATCGCATCCGACGGAGAGCCACAGGACGACCGCCGCCGCGGCGCGGAGAGTGCGCTTCGCTAATGACCGCCCGGCAGTGTTGTACAGGAATCGCATGTGGCACCTCCCGCGAAATGGGCTGCGTAGTATTGTACCACGCTGGCGCTGGAGGGTGTGCAGATGAGCTCCCCACAGGGCGACAAGATGGAGAGAATGAGCGACAGAGAGACGGAGAGAAAGGGGACGGCAGCCACCTTCTCTGCGTCTCTCCTTCTCTCTGTCGCTCCGTCTTCCGCCGGGTGTGCCACTGCTCTGTGAGCAGTGCTTTCGCGCTGAGGACGTTCAGATCGCTCCGGCGCTGCCGACACGGCAGTGGCACGCCTCAGGTAAGCACTGCTGACACAGCAGTCGCACACGTTTACTCAGTTATCTGGCGTGAACGCGCGGAGGCGGTCGGCGAAGTCGTTGATGATGAAGTCCGGGGTGGACGCGCCGGCGGTGATGCCGGCGATGGAATGGCCGTTGGCCATCCGGGGCTCGAACTGCTCCCATGTCTCCAGGTGGTAGGTGGGGATTCCCTCTTCCTGGCAGAGGCGGGCCAGCTCGCGGGTGTTGGCCGAGTGCAGCCCGCCGAGCACGAACATGACATCCACTTCCTTGCACAGCTCGACGGCCGCTTCCTGGCGGCGGATGACCTCCAGGCACAGCGTGTTGACCACCTTGAGCTCGCGGAACGGGCGCCGGGCGATGGCCCCGATCATCTCCGCCACGTGCTCGGGGGCGTGCGTGGTCTGGGCCACAAGTCCCAGCTTGCCGCGCTTGGGTAGCACGGCGTCCAGATCCTCCTCGCGGTCCACGACGATGACGTTGGGGGCGTAGCCGATGACGCCCTTCACCTCGGGGTGCTCGGCGTCGCCGATCATGACCACCTGGTAGCCTTCCTCATGCAGTTGCTGGACGACTGTTTGCGCCCGCTTGACCAGCACGCAGGTGGCGTCCACCAGGGGAATCTCGCGCTCGGCGGCCCTGGCGAAGGTTTCCGGTCCGGCGCCGTGCGAGCGGATGAGGACCGTGGTGCCCTCGGCCACGGTGTCGAGCTCGGCGGATTGATTGAGGCCGGCCTGCTCGAGCCGGTCCACCACCTGCCGGTTGTGGATCACCGGCCCTAAAGCCACCACGCGCCCCGAGTGCTCCTGCACGGTGCGCTCGGCGAGCTCGATGGCGTCCTCGACGCCGAAACAGAAGCCGCGCTTACTGGCCAGCTTGACCTGCATGATATCCCTTCAGTTTGAATCCATCGGCCTCGAACCATTCTAGCCGCCGCGAAGGCACGCGGCTATGCCAGCGATGCTGCATGGCCAGCAGACGCTCGCGGATGCGCTCGAGGAGCTGCTCCGGACTGAGCCCGGCGTACTCCTCGGGCGTGATCGGCCGATCGTACTCGATCACCACGTCGCCCGGGCGGGGCAGCTTGCGATCCCGCGGCCAGGCCTGGAACACGCCCTCAATGAGCGTGGGCACCACGGGCACGCCCGCCTTCCGGGCGATTGCGCCCAGACCCGGCAGCATTGGCCCGATCCGCCCGTCGAGCGTTCGCGTACCCTCTGGAAAGAGGACCACCACCCGCCCCTGTTTGAGGCGCCGCATTGACTCCTTGATCGCTCCGATGTCGGCCGCGTTGCGTTTCACCGGATAGGCGTTGAGCGATTCGATCAGCAGCCGGAAAAACCGGTTGCAGAACAGCGAGTCGCGAGCCATGTAGTTGCCCTCGCGAGGCAGGGCCATGGTCACCAGTACGGGGTCCAGGAAGCTCTGGTGGTTGCACACCAGCAGCACGCCGCCGGAATCCGGCACGTGATGGAGGCCGAACACGCGCGCTTTCAGCAGCAGCGTCGTCGTCCACTGGCAGACGAACCGGCAGCAGCGGTAGTACAGCCGCATACCGGTGGTGGGGCGCTGGTCGATGGCCCGGCTGATCGCTGGCGTGGTGTCGGACAAGTTGCCTGAAACTCCGCCCAGTGTGCTCATGGTGTCGCCTGCACGGCGCTCGTCCGCTGCATCTGTCGTTTATGGATCTCTTCCTGCATGCGATCCACGACTTCGTGGATGCTCATCTGCGTGGTGTCCACCCGTATGGCCCCGCCCGGCATCAGCAGGGGAGCCCACTGCCGCTGATCGTTGCTGTCGCGCTGGCGGATGTTGGCGAGTACTTCTTCGAAGCCCACCGTGTCTTCGCCGTCAGCGAGAAGCTCGTGGTAGCGCCGCTCCGCCCGCTTGGTGTCAGCGGCGTCAAAAAAGAACTTCACGTCCGCATCGGGGAAGACGACGCTGCCCTGGTCCCGGCCCTCGGTGACCAATGAGCCGAGTTGTCGCCCGATTTCACGCTGCTTCTCCACCAGCAGTTGCCGCACCCCCGGCACGCGGGCCACCTCGTTGGTGTGCTCGCTGACCTGCATCGAACGGATGGCCTCACTGACATCGTGCCCGTCCATGACCACGCGCACGTAGGTCGGTCCGCAGTTCAGCTCGATCCGCGTCGTCTGAACCAGGTAGACCAGTGCTTCGGGGTCATTGAGCGGCGTGTTCGTGGTGAGGGCCTTCAGCGCGATGGCCCGGTACATCGCCCCGGTATCCAGGTAGGGCACCTCCAGTGCGGCCGCCAGCTTGCGGGCGGCGGTGGATTTTCCCGAGCCAGCCGGTCCGTCAATGGTGATGATCATCGTCTCATTCCAGCTCAAAGCGTCGTCAGCGATAACCGCGCGTCCGAGGGTTGTACCACTTCCCCGTGTAAGGTCAATGCCGTCGCCCCGATGATCTCCACCGTGGCCAGTTGGCCGATCAGCGACTCCGGTCCGGTGAACACGACGATTTCGTCGCCGCGCGTGCGCCCGGTGAGCTGATCCGACCTTCGCCACCCGACCTCCTGCCCGCGCGACTGCTCATCCGCTTGGGCTTTCACGGCCGCCTTGCTGTAACCCTCGACAAGGACTTCGACCCGCCGTCCGATCAGGGCGTGATGATGTTGCAGCGACATTCGGTTCTGCAACGCGGAAAGCTCCAGGTGGCGCCGCTTTTTCGTCTCCTCGGGCACGTCGTCCGGCAGCCGGCGATGGGCGGCCGTCCCGGGCCGGTCGGAGTACTTGAACATGAAAATATTCTTGTAGCCGATGCGCTCGACCAGCGCCAGCGTTTCGGCGTGCTCCTCCTCCGTCTCGCCACAGAAGCCCACGATGAAGTCGCCGGCCAGTGAAATCTCGGGCACGTACGACCGGGCCCGATCGATCAGATCAACGTACTGCTCAACCGTATACTGGCGCTTCATGCGCTTGAGCACCGCATTCGAACCGCTCTGCGCCGGAATGTGCAGATACTCGCAGACCTTGGGCAGGTCGCGCATGGACTTGAGCACGTCATCGGTGAAGTCGCCCGGATAGCTGGTCACAAAGCGGAGCCGTTCGAGTCCCTCCACCGCGTGCACACGCTCGAGCAACTCGGCGAAGCTGACCACACGGCCATCCTCGGCATAGCGGTAGCTGTTCACCGTCTGGCCCAGAAGGGTGATCTCCTTTGCGCCGGCGGCGGTGAGCTTGCGGGCCTCCTCGACGATGTGTTCAGGCGGCCGGCTGCGCTCGGGGCCGCGGGTGAAGGGCACCACGCAGAAGGTGCAGAACTTGTCGCAGCCGCGCTGCACGCGGATATAGGACTGCAACAAACGCCCGCCTGGCAACGGGGCCCGCGACAGGTCGAGTTCTTCCATGCTGTCGTGTTGCAGGGTCCGCTCGGCCTTGTCGGTTCGCCGCGAGTGGTCGTGCTCCAGCGCGACAGCTTTACCGCGGCTCTCGGCCACGTCTGCCAGCATGGCCGGGATCTGGTTCAGCTTGCCCGGCCCGCAGATCAGATCCACGAACGGCGCCCGCTCCTGGATGCCCGCGTTGTCCCGCTCGGCCATGCAGCCGATGACGCCGACGACCATCTCCGGACGGCCCTTCTTGATGTGTTTGACCTCGCCCAGCCGGCTGTACACCTTATCCTCGGCGTGCTGCCGAACACTGCACGTGTTCAGCAGCACCAGGTCGGCCGACCGGTAGTCGTCAGTGGCCTGATAGCCCATGGACAAAAGCTGCCCCAGCACGAGCTCGCTATCGAGCACGTTCATCTGGCAGCCCATGGTCTCGAGGTAAACCCGTTTCGCTGGCAAACTCAGCTCCCGTAGGTGCTTACGTAAGGCTCCGGCCGATGCGACGCGGCGTATTGTAGGGCATTTACATTCGCCGGGGAAGATGGAGGTGTTCGTAGGCCCGACATCCTGGCGGCCAAGTGGCCAAATTGGGGCTTACGGCCAGTCAAGCGGCCCCTGCGCGGAATGACCAGCCGGAGTTACGGCTTTCCGCACCTGTAGGCCCGGCAGCGGTTCCGCGCTGGCACCTGGCTCGTTGAAGTCATCTTTGCGCCAGCACAGCGATGGCCGGCCTTCACGCTCACGGACGCTCAGCGCAAAGAGGGCCATGGCGGCGCCCACGAACAGCTCACCGGTTTCGTCCAATTTCCAGGCTGTCCGAGCCGGCTCGATTGGTTCTATAAGGCCAAGTTCAGCCCGGGGAAGATGGGGAAGCTGTTCGCTTGATCTCCTGCTCGGATTCGA
This sequence comes from Phycisphaerae bacterium, assembly GCA_045863575.1. GTDB lineage: Bacteria > Planctomycetota > Phycisphaerae > UBA1845 > PWPN01 > JAAXZI01. The sequence continues at coordinate 6,764 of BTUC01000144.1, read as the reverse complement.
TGCGATCCAGCAGCCGTTTCCATCTCGGCCCTCCCAACTCCGGATGCAGATGCCTCTGCTGGCGGATGGATTGGACGATCTGATGGGGCTCGCTGCCCAGCTTTGCGTGGCAGTCCATCGTGCCCGCGTATGCCCGCCACCAGTAGGTCGAGTTCTCGGCCGAAGTCTGCCAGATGGGCATGAGGATGGGCAGCGCTTCGGCCGCCTTGTTCAGGCGCAGCAGGCATTCAGCCTTGCCAAGGCGGATCTCGACCTTTAGCGCGCTGTCCCCGGGCAGTAGATCGGGCGGCGTTCGTTCCAGCTTCTCGTAGGCATCCAATGCCTCTTGAGCCTGTCCGGCCTGGAGCAGCGACCAGGCCCGCCAGACGGCCACGGTGACGGTTTCGGCGGGCTTCATCCGCCCCGCTCTGGATTCTGCCCACTCGAGGAGCCGGCCGGCAAGCCGGGCGGCCTCGTCGCCTACCGTCCGGACCGCCTGCTCTTCGCCGCGGTCGGCGGCAGCCAGGATTTCGTCGCGCATGGCCTCCAGCAGTCGGGCCATGATCGGCCCGGCGTGCTCCGGCTCGGCCGCCAGGAACTGTTCGACCACTTCCCGGGCCTCGCCCATCCGCTTGAGCTGCCGCAGCGCGTTGACTCGCTCGCGCAGGACACGGCCCAGGGCCGCCTGGCAGCCGGCGTGGGCTTTCTCGAAACCTTCCAGCGTGGTCAATGCCTGCGCCGGCGACCGGACGGCCGGGTGGTTCTGGAGGCTGGCCAGCAGCAGCACGATCTCGGCGCGAAGGCAGGCCTCGTTTTCTGCCGCCGGTGCGGAAGTCGCGGTTTGAGGAGCGGGCGTGTTGGCATTCTCTCGTGTGGAGGACGTCAGTTCCATAGCCATCTGCGCCGCTTCCAGCGCCCGCGCGGCCGGGGCGCCGGCTTGCTCCGCAGGCCGCGAGGCGGTGGCCAGATCGAGCAGATCGCGCAGGCAGCGAGCCCGCGCCCACGCGGCACGCAGCGCATTTGGATCACTCGGCGGGACGGCCCCGTACTCCCGGGCGGCCTCTTCGAGTTGGCCACTCTCATCCAGTGCGGCCGCGATAGTGAACTGCAGATCGCGAACAATGGGGGAGTTCGGGGCGCGCTGACGCAGCAGCCGCGCAGCCCGCACGAACGCCGCCCGGGCGGCCACTGCCGCGCTGCTGGCCGCCTCCAGCAGGGCCTCCCGTGCGATGGCGGTCGCCTGCAGCACGGCGTTGGAAGAGCGATCGTGAGCCGGCCAATGCTCGCCCAAGTCGCACAACAGCTTGACCGCCTCCAGCCGATCACCGATCAGATACCGCGATCGCGCTTCCAGAAACACCCATTCACCCCGCAGCAGCTCCGAGACCTCTGGCCGTGCCTCGGAATGAGCGCTCGCGAGGGCCCGGATCAATTCGCCCATGCGATCCACACTGCCGGCCGGTTGCGTGGCGACCGATCCTCCTGCGGCGTCGGCAATCCACCCGCCGGCCAGAAGCTGCAACTCGAACCCAAGGCCGCACCCGGCCACATCGTCATCCGCCACTGCTCCGGCAAGCGCCTGATAAAGGGCATCCCGGATCGCCGGTGACTTAGCAGCCAAGCGCTCCAGCGGCTCCAGGTAGCGGCCGGCCTCCGTGCCCGCCGTATGGATACCAGGCGATGCTTCGTTCGCCGTTCCCGAGCCGTTGTCACTCGGCTGTGCCTCCGAGGACGAGCCCCGCGCCGGATCGCCGCCCAACAGCCGATCCGCGCACGGCCTGAACGGCGGAAGACCCGGTCTGAAAGCTGGGTCCGACGCGGGGGAAGAAACCTCCGCCTGTGCAATCAGGATGCTCCTCTCCAGCAGTGCCATGGCCAGTTCCGTCCGGAACTCACCCGCTCGCGTTCGTTCAGCCCACACTCGAGCCTGGGCCAGGGCGGCCGCAGCCTCGGCGAGCCGACCCGTGTCGCGGAGCCCGCGCACCTGTTCGAGCACTGCCATGAGCGACGCCTCGCGCACGCGCTCGCGATCGGCGGGTGTTCGGATCTTCTGAATGGTGGTGATGATCTCCCGGGCGAAGCGTTCGGCTTCGGCATATCGGCCGGCGAGTCGTGCGCTGACGGCCGCCATGCTCAAGGCCCGGCACCGCTGCACTTCGGTCCCTTCGGCCGGGGTGGTCCAACCGTATCGGTTGGTGATCTCATCCAGCAGCGATCCGGCCGCCGTGGCGCGGGCCTGAGCGTCCTGGGCGCAGTCCATGGCCGCATAGAGCCGGGCCCACGCCTCCAGGAATCTCGCCTGGGCGTCGATCTGCTCCAACTCGCGGGCCCAGCGCGAGTCCGCCGCCTGCACGGCAGCCCGCTCATCCAGTGTGCCCAGTTTCTCCCAGGCCTGATCGATCTGCGTACGCAGCGAGCGAAGGATGTCGAGGGCCTCGCCGCTCAGCCGGACGGCCGTGGCGCGGTCACGGCCAGGCAGTTCGTACAGCAGCAGCGCGTCGAACACGGTCGGGTCGATTCGCTCCAAGCGGTCGCGTGCGAGCTCGAGTTGCCATCCGGGGCCCGCCGGATGCGCGGGGTGATTTGCCACCAGTTGGCTGAGGATCTCGCCGGCTTCTTGAGTTTTGCCCCGCCGCTCCTGGGATGGCCGGCCGGAAGCGCATGCTTCCTGGAGCAGCCGCTCACGATCTCGCAGGGCCGCATCGACGGCGTCCACTGGAGGAGTCTCGGTCAGGTATTGCTCGAGCCATTCATCCAGTCCGCGCTGCCGCAGACCCTCACGAAACCGGGTCTCGTCGGTGGCCGCGTCCGGCTGCGAAGGCTCTGCCTGGGCGCGGAATTCACGGGCCGACAGGGTCAGCGTGAGGATCAGCGCGATGGCTGTCCGCGGGCCGCGGCACCATGTCCAGTGGATCGCAGCTCGCAACCTCATGGCGACCCCGCGAAGAAGATCTTCTCGAACTCGGCCGCCAACGCGGCGTTGTAGGCATTCACCACGTGGTCCCAGGCGATGTCATCGCCGGCCAGCAGGTGCACGGGCGTCTGCCCGTCGAAGCCGGGCGTATTCCCGCGGATGCTCTCGAGAATGCCGGCCAGCTCCGAGATGGCCACCGGCGTCTCCTGGAACCGCTCCAGTGTTGCCCGGCAGATCTCCGGCGCATTTCGGTCGGCCACGAGTCGCACACGGATCGGCGTACGCGGCACCTCCGCGACGGCCGCGGCCGCACGTGCCGGCAGTCTTGCCGGCAGCAGTCCTTCCAGCGTGCCAAACCGACTCGTCACCAGAAAGAAAAAGAGCAGGTTGAAGACCACGTCGATCATGGGGGTGAGATTCAACGCCAGCGACACGCCCGTGCGTCCGCGCCGCCGCGTATAGCTGCGGCGTCCGCGGGACGCCGTGGCCGTAGCGTTACGGGTTTTGGGCTGAAGGGTATTCACGTTGTCCCCATCCATGTGGCGGAAATGCTCACTTACTGGTTCTCGCTGTTTTATACGCCCAGCACCCAACGCCTATTCCCCAGCCGTTTGCAGCTCCGCCGCCACCTGCAAACGGACCAGGTTGTTGGCCGCGATCGTCTCCATGACTCGCCGCACATCGCCGTAAGGCAGTTGGCGGTCCGCCCGCAGAATAACTTGCAGGCGCGGCTGCTGCCGGGCAATGGCGCCCAGGCGCTCGCTCAGTTCCTCCACTGACGAGACGTCCACCGGTCCCAGTCGCATCCCGAGCCCCTGGCCCTGCTCGCGGAGGAAAACGTTGACAATAACCTTGTCCGGAATCCGTCGATCCTGTGCCTGGCTGTGATCCGGTTTGGGCAGATCCAGTTCGAGCTTCTCCGCGGAAGCAAAATGGCTGGTGAGCATGAAAAAAGTCAGCAGCAGAAACGTGCAATCGATGAGCGGCGTCATGTTGAAGGACGACACGACTCGATGGTGTCTGCGATACCGCGATGTTCTGCTCGCTCTGCCCATGCTTCGAAACCCGATCCCAGGTACCGCCCTCTCGCGGATGCATTGGCCGGCCGGTGATTGCGTCCGGAGGTCTGCTTGGCTACGGCGCCGTTGCCTCCACTGGCGATGGCGTTCGGCCATCAGCGTGCTGGGCTTGGTTCTCACCCATCGTCGCCACTAAGCCATCAGAGAGCTTCACGCATTCCGCGGCGAATGCATCGATCCGGTTGCGGAAAATGGCAAACGCCGTCAATGCCGGGATGGCGATCAACAGGCCCCAGAACGTCGTTACCAGCGCGATGGCGATGTCGCCCGCCAGTCGTCCGGGCTCGGGCATGCCGCCGCTGGCTGCGTAGATCTCCTTGAAGGCCTCGATCATCCCCACCACCGTGCCGAACAGCCCGATCATGGGGCTCACGTTGCCGATCACGTTGAGGTACTCGATCCGCCGCATGAGTCGCGTCACGCGTTCCTCGACGGCCTCGTCGATAGCTGACTGGGCTGCCTCCAGCCCGCGGCCGAGGCTGGACACGCCCGCGAAGGCCGCCTGGCCCAGCAGGGTTTCGTCCTCGCGGGTGATTTCGAGGATGCCCCGCGTCTGCCCCTGCCGAGCGGCGTTGACCAGTGCCCGGGCCAGCCCCGCGGGAGCCAGCGTGCCGCGCCGGATGGTCAACAGGTAGTGCAGCACGAGGGCCAGCGACAGCACCGACAGCGGGATCAAGATGAACCAGGTAATCCACCCGCCGTCGACCACAAAGTGCTGGAAGACCGAGCTGGACATGCTACCCACGCCAAGAATCATTCGACACGCTCCCTGTTTCGTTCCGGCACTCGCGTGATGCTCCGGCATCACGCGCGTCAGCGCGCCGGCGCGGAGGTCGTCTGTATCCGAGCCAGCGCCTGCCTGGCCTGCTGCACCCACTCGCCCGCCGACGGGTGAGCGGTTATGAGTTCCATCCACAACCCCGCGGCCCGCCCGGTTTGGTCCATGGCCGCGCAAAGTTCGCCCGCCCGGTAGAGGCATTCCGCCGCCAGCGGGCTTTCCGGAAAGAGAATGACCACGCGCATGAAAGCGAGTCCGGCACGGCGTTGATCGGTGCGGGCCTCATCGCCCGCCTGCTCCATGCTGCGGACGGCCAGGGCGCGTGCCTGCCAGTAGTACAGCTCTCCGCGCGCCGCGTGGCCGGCGGTCTTGAGAAGGAATTCGATACGCTCGATCGCCTCTTCGTGCTTGCCCGCTTCGATCAGCGACCGCAGGGCTCCAGCCTCCGGGGGGCCGAGCTCCGCCGCCCGGCCTGCCGCTGGCCGGGTGGTTGCAGGAGGCATGGAGAGGGCAGGCTCCTGAGTCGGTGGCTTCGGTTGCCCGGGATTCAGCGCCATCCCCGGCCAGGTGGTGCGCCACGCGCTGAGTGAGACATGCACGGGGTCCTTCGGTTCCCAGCGGGCGATGGCCGCATCCACGAGTTCGGCGGCTTTCTCGAGCAGCGTCGGATCGTTCCGCGGAATGTGTGTGGGACGTAATGTCTCGATGCATTCCGGCATCCGTGCGATGACCGCCAGGTACGCGGCCACGGCTTTGTCAAAGCGCCCGAGTTGCTCATGAAGGCTGACCAGGCGGCACTGCACCAGCAGTGTGCGGTCCATGCCGCCACCCGGTGCAGCGTCCTCGAGCAGCCGCTCGTAAGCGACCACGGCCGCGGCCGTTTTTCCATCCCGTTGTAACTTCTCGGCCGCATTGAACGAGTCCCAGCCGGTGATCTGGAGGTAGCGGATCTGTTCGACAGGGCGGCTGACTTCCTGGCCATTGGCCGTGTGATAGCGAAGCTCGCCGGCGGCCAGGTGAGTCAATGTCGCATTGACATCGATGGCGCGACCGGTTGCAGAGACGACGTCCGCGCGGGCGAGGAATGGGGTCGTGTGACAGAGGGTCGCCGCGAGGATGAACGGGAGCAGGGGACTGCAACGGTGCGGCTGGCGCGTGCGGGCTGGTTGCCCCGACTCCACTGCGCGAAATGAGCCGGTGTGCCAGTGCTGTGTGAGCAGTTTTCCGATGCCAGAGACGCCCCTCCATTCTCCTGCACTGCTCACAGAGCAGTGGCACACCGACTGCTCTTTCGGCATTGAATCGGCTGGACAGGCGCGGGTTGCCGCCTTCGCAGGATCCGTTGCCTGCCAAGCCCTCACCCTTGCCCTCCCCCGGAGTACCGGGGGAGGGAATTCAGTGCCCTGGAGTACCGGGAGCGGGAAGCTCGCGCTGCATCGCCGCCCTGTAACGGCCGGCCTCTGTGCCGGCCGTTCGCTGCTTGAAGCAGGCGTGTTCCCCTGCCTCTGTACCGGCCGTTCGCTGTCTGAAATAGGCGTGTTTGCCGGCCTTTGCGCCGGCCGTTCTAGCTCTGGGCGTGTCGGGGGCCTGGAACTGGGCAGGGCTCCGGGTTTCATCGCTTTCGCTCCGCCGCCAGAGGCTTGGGCTCGACGGCTCGGAAGTGACCGCCGGTGTATCGGGCGATCCATTCCAGCAGCAGCCTGTTGCCCTGGGTGAGTCCCTGGGCATCCGGTTGTTCGGGCAGCCCGAAGCCGATGGTGGTGATCTTGGCCGGATACTCTGCCTGCAACCGCTTGAGCTCCGCTTCGAGCGCCGGCTGTACCTTCAGGTAATCGCCGTCGGAGAGGAAGTAGATCAGCTCCGGACGTGCGGCATACGCGCGGCGCAGGGCCTCAATCGGGTCTGCGGCGCCCTTCTCAACCTTCCTCGTCGCCGAGCGGATGAAGCGGGCCGCGTCGGTCTTGTACCGCTGGATGGCGGGCACAAGCCTCGCGGGCGCGAACTCTTCCACCTT
>BTUC01000143.1:3019-16060 GCA_045863575.1 Phycisphaerae bacterium | reverse complement strand
TCGCGCAGCAGCGTCCGCTCGTTCTCGATCAAGCCGAGGGTCAGCTCCTGCTCCCACGTGTCGCTGCCCAGGTCGGCCATGTGGATGGGCATGGAAGAGGATCCGGAGCCGCCCGGATTGCCGGTGCGGCGGGCTTCTTCCTGTAGATTATTCACGTCCCCAATCAGCTCGCGTCGCTTCTCCAGCAGCAGATCCCGGAACTCCTGAAGCTCGGCCTCACTCAAGTAGGTCTTGATCGGCTTTTCCTGTTCCGACATCGGTTCCTTGGGGATGTTCCGACCATTGACGTCCACGGCCCCCTTGCGACCCACCGAAGCCGCGGCAAGCTTCTGCTCCGTACCTTTCGACCTCCGAGCGGGCTTGGGCTCCAGGGGAGCAGCCTTCTTGGGGTCCGACTGCCGTCCGCCCTCCGGACGTCGGGTGGGCCTCGGAGATCCCGAGGTGGAAGCCACCTTGCGGGCGCCGGGCGACCGCTGAGCGGGCTTGGCGGTGCTTGAGCCGCGCGCCTTTCCGGTCTTCCCGGAAGTCTTGCCGCCCTGCTGTTTCTGACTCGTTGTGCTTTTTCGCTTGGCCACGCTAGACGACCCTGAAAAAGGACCCCTGATACGTAAAGCCTTGTCCGATAAGAATTAGCGGCTCAGCTCAGTCAAGCCTTGTTACTATAGAGGTTGGAGCCATCCATGTCAACCTCTTCGGCTTTGCTTTAATCGAAACTCAGCCGGGCGGCATCAGTGATCCGTCAGGGGAACCCTGCTCGTGCTCGCGGGCGCACAAGGGAAGTCTCCGGAAGAGATCTTCCTGGACTGCGGTCAGTTCGACCTGACGGCGGGCCATGACCTTGCGGGCGACCTCGAGGCAGCGATTTACGTCATAGCGCGAGCTGCCCTGACCGGTCAACCAGGTGAACGAAGGGACAAACTTGGGCGAGAATTCGCAGGTGGCGATGTTGCAGCCAAACCCGACCACTGTGCCGGTCGGAAACATCTGCCCGATTCCGGTCTTACTGTGGTCACCCATGGTCAACCCGACGAACATCTCTCCCGAGTCCACCTCAACACCATTGATGGGTACGCGGATGGGGCCGTAAGTGTTCTTGAGATCGCTGTTGACCGTGTCGGCAGCCAGGTTTACCCACTCCCCCAGGTAAGAGTGCCCGAGAAAGCCGTCGTGCTGCTTATTGGAATATCCATGGATGACCGAGGACTCCAGCTCTCCCCCCACCTTGCAACGGCGGCCGATGCTCATGCCGTCGCGGAGAACCGCGCCGGGCTGGATCAGGGAATCGTCACCGATAAAACATGGCCCCTCAATGCTGCAATTCGGTGAGACCGTCACCCGACGGCCGATGAAGATCGGCCCGTGCTCGGCATCCAGCACGACCCCGGGTTTAATGGTACTGCCTTCCCCTACATGGATGGCGGAGCGGTTCAGGAGATGGGCGCCCTCGCAGATACGCCCAGCAAGTTCGCCCGCACCGGATCGTTGCCAACACCAGCTCAGCAGGCCGACATTGGCATGAACCAGGTTCCACGGATAGCGGATGAGGCGAGGAGAGGAGATGAACTCGTGAGCCCGAACGTCCGCGAGGACCTGGCGGGTCCGAGTCCGACTGAGGAGCACTTCCGGATTCACACGTTTGGCCAGGACCCGGTCGGCGTTCAAGGCGATGAGATCATCACCGGCCCACTGGACCGATGGACACGGGCCCACTTTCAATGAGCCGGTGAGCAGCAGTCGGCCGTTGAGGAAAAGCACCCGCTCGTCGGCGGGCTCCGTATTAACCGGCAGCCTCAGTCGCTCGGCCGCCACGGCCGCCAGCATAGGCCGACAGTACAGGACGGTCCCCGCCCCGGGAACCGCCGCCAGCAGGTAGTCCAGCAGGCGATCATATCCTGTGCGCAGCTCGCCGGCGGTGCGCCAATACACCAGCGGAAGCAGATCGCGATAGCCTTCATCCTCAAAGATAACCAGCGTCAGCGGCATGAGCAGACTGGCGTAAAAACAAAAAATGAAAAGAGCATCCGCCGTAATGCCGGTGGGAGCGATTTGACAGAACCCAATAACAACGTGGGTGACTTGACCTCTCGGGAACCACCCGTCAAGCGGGTCCGTTCCTCCAGGAGGATCAGTGGCCTCCCTGGGTTCTTGCTTTACGGTTCAGTCAAATGCGGCTCCCTGTCGAACATGGAAGACGCTCTTCTCACCCTTGGGTATAGCATCTTCCATCCGACTTTTCCAGCCTGACGGCCGCCGGTTCAATCGGCAAACCGGAACTCGATGCCCAGATCGTATCCTGCGTCGGTTTCGGTGCAGCGGCGAACGACGCCCTGGCCATGCAGGCAGTGGTCCGGCAGCTCCAGGGCGATATTGACGACCATGCCGGGCAGAAACATCTGATCGCAGGTCACCCCCACCGCCACTTCGCTGATATCACGGCAGGTTCCGAATGCTGGCAGAACACCGCTGCCCGCCTGCCAGAGCTGAACCATACCCCCGACCGGCCAGCGCGGCAACTGACGCCGCTCGTCACCGCCGAAAGGCTGCGGTCCCTTGGCTCTCTGTACCAGTGCCGCCACCTTCTCCCGCGTCAGTTCCCGGACATCATCCGCGATCATGTTGCTGCCTCCTGACGATTATGCCGGCTTCCGAGGCGCGAAACCTCGCCACCGGTGTACAGCCGCAAGCGAACGGCTGTTCTTCGAATCGGTGCTCCAGCGTCCTGACTTGAAAATGGAGGTGCCCGGAAAACCAGCGGCTCACGCCGTCCGCTTGGGAGTACTCATCGCAAGGGCCATTATCGGCCCGGCTGGTGCCGCGGCTGTTTCAGCCCGGCCCGGAGGCACTCACCGTCACCCGGGGCCAGCCCAGATGCCGCTTCAGAAAAGAGAACGTGCCCACGCCATGAATTTCGTGCCCACCCGGGAAGAATTCGATCTCTGTACGTTCTGGAATGCCCAGCTTTGCGTATAACCGCCGCACCCTGGAATACTCGTAGGCCACCCACTCGTCGATGCCTACCGGGTCCGCATGCCCGCGCTCGACCATGAAGGCCCGGGGAGCGATCAGCGCCGCCATCTCCGCATAGCCGAACGTTGGACCCAGATTCCATTCCGGCATCTCGTATTCGCCTACCAGCATGTAGGTGCCGGGATAATCCACGGAGACATTCTTGCGGATCCACTCATTGAAATCCCCCGAGCAGATCGACAGGCAGTACCGCTCCAGCAGCGCCGGCACGCGCATGGCCGTCTTACCGCCGTAAGAGAGCCCATAGAACGCCATGCGGTCCCGGTCCACGAAAGGCAGGCCAGACAGCCATTCAAGCGTCCGCTCGTGCTGGCGGACAATAACCCCGAAGAGCGACTGGCCCAGCGGATTCGCCTTGCGCTGGGCGACCCGAAAACGATCTCCGCCGATGTAGGGGTTCTGCGGCGCATAGACCACGAATCCCAGGTCCGCCAGCCGCGCCCCAAAGGCGTTGTACACGCTCTTGATGCCGGGATCGACCACGTCCTGCGGCCGGCCTTCCAGCCCGTGCTGGCAAACGACCACCGGCCGGCGCTCGCCGGCTACTAGATCTTTGGGCACCAGCAGCACGCCGTAGGCGAACACCTCCGGCCAGACGTCCAGCACGATTTCGTAGCCGGACCATTTGGGCTGGTCGTACGTTTTTCGGCTTCGGGGCTTCGCCGGCACGCCGGCCGGTGCGCAGACGCCGATAACCTCGCGAAAGCGATCGCGATAAGCGTGGGTCGTCGTCTCCCACTGCTGCAATGACGATGTATCTGCCTGTTTCCAATACAGCTTGCGCTGCTCTTCGCAGCGCGGCACCTGGCCCTGGCTGAATGCGACGAGCTGCTCGAATTGTCGCCGCTGCCGGAGCGCCGGATCGAAGCGCTCGCGGCGGTCAACCGGCAGCGGCCCCCAAGGACGCAGCGATCCCTCGCAGCCCAGCGCTGCCATCAAGCGGCCGATGACCGATTCCGTTCCCGGCGTCTGCTGTCCGTTCGGATCGGTCACCAGCAGAAGGTTCTTGACCGCCCCGCGCCGCTCATAAACCTGTCGCGCCTGCTCCCACTCCGCGCGGACGGAGTCGATTGCAGGCGGTGCGAGTTGCCCCGGCGCAGCCCCGCGGCGTCCCGTGCGCTCCGCGGGGGGGCCGGAGACCTCTGGTCCGCGACCCGCCTCCACGATGAGCACGCGCGGAACGATGAGGGCCGCGAGTTCGGCATCCCCGAACTCGGGCAGCAGCGACCAGACATTGCGGTAGATGGGCTCGCGCCATAAGCCGCGCCGGTCGTCGAAGTACCCGCTCACCACCGCCGCGTCGATGCGGGCATCCAGCGCGGCCGCGTGCAAGGCCAGCAGGCCGCCTTCACCATAGCCGTATACACCGATCGCCGGATCACCGTCGCCGGCCGTGGCGCTCAGCCAGTCCACACCGGCGAGCACCTTCTGCACCTCATAACCGATGATGTGCCTGCCAAGCTCATACGCCATCCGATAGATGAACTCGCGGTGGGGCTGATTGGTCATCCTCAGCTTGGGATTGCCCGACCAGGTGTCGGCGCGGTCGATGAGCACGGGCACGAGAACCCGGCAGCCGTTTTCAGCCAGCCGCCGGGCGAACTGGTGATTCGGGGCTACACCGGGCGCCAAACCGACGAGCATCTCCGGGGTCCAGTCCGCGTCGGGAATGGCCACCATGTGGGCCGAAGTATCGCCCACCGGCGTGAGCAGCAACCCTTCGCCGTCCACGCCGTCGAACACTGCCCACCGAACGGCGTCGATCGTGTACCGGTCGGTGACGGCCACACGAGCCGGCGTCGCCGTCGTGGCAACGAGCTCCATCAAAACCTCAGGCCGGCCCGCCTTGCCGACTGCGTTCTCTGCTGCACTCAGCGCGCCCGGTGCACCGATGGGCCCGGAGAGGCGTGGGTCGACCAGGCCAATGAGGTGGGCCAGCCGATCGCGACGGGCCTTGATCTCGTCTACCTCCGGATTGGAATTCGCTTCCACCGGCAGCGACGGAGGGAGTCTGCGTGCGTCGGCGAGCAGCCGCAGGAAGTACTGATCGATGCCCTCGACCATCCGCTCTGCCAGATCGCCCTCCATCTCCAGTGGCGCGGTGCCGGGCAGGCGGTCCGGCGGCTGCTCGGCGCGGGATGGCAGGGCGCAGCAGGTCACCAGAACCAGAAGGATAATCCGCTTCATCATGCCAGACCCCTCAGCACTCAGTACTCAGCACTCACGACCCAGCACTCAGCACTCAGCACTCTCATGGTTCAGACGTCTTCCGGCACGATCCATGGCTCGCGATAGGTCCGTTTCAGATAACTGTTCGCCTCCGTGTCGTTGACGAACGTCTCGGACTTGTCGTCGAACACCAGCTTGCGCCCGCCGAGGCGGTAAGAGATATTGCCGATCTGGCATAGTAAGGTCGAGCGGTGGCCTTCCTCGATGTCCGCGTTGGGCCGCTCGCGCGTCTCGATGCACTTGAGGAAGTTCTTGATGTGCGGCACGTGCGGGTGGTGGTCGTTCTGCTGGGCGATGACCTTCTCGCTGGTGTCGAAGACCTGCCAGCCGCCTCCGTGCCGTTCGAACATCATCAGGCCTTTCTCACCGAACACCTCGATACGCATGCCATCGAACGTCCAGTTCGGGTAGTCATCCGTGTCGCGCAGTTCCCAGGGCATCTTCTTCATATAAGGCGACCACAACGTCATCTCGAACACCAGCGTGGCATCATCGTAATCCCAGGTGACCACCTGCGTGTCCGGGCACTCGTGGTCGTTGGTGAAGTAGAACTGGCCCCCGGTCGCATGCACGCTCCGGGGATAATCCTTGCCCAGAAGCAATCGGGCAGCGTCCACCTGGTGCACGCCGTCGTTGATGATGTCGCCACCGGAGTAGTCCCAGTACCAGTTCCAGGAGTAGTGGAACCGGTTTGGATCGAACGACCGCATCGGCGCGGGCCCCATCCACATGTCGTAATCGACGCCGTCAGGTTTGGGCGTCATCGGCTTGCGGCCGATGTTCTCCCGCTGCTTCATGTTGAGGACGCGCACGAGGTGCACCTTGCCGAGCTTGCCGGAGCGCAGATAATCCACCGCCGCCTGCGTGTACTCTCCGCTGCGCGTCTGCGTTCCGAGCTGGACGATTCGCTTGTACTTGCGGGCGGCCTCGACCATCTTCCGCCCTTCCCACGGGCTGTGGCTGGCCGGCTTCTCAACGTACACGTCCTTGCCGGCCTGGCAGGCCAGGATAGTTCCCAGGGCATGCCAGTGGTCCGGCGTGCAGTTGAAATAGGCATTGACACTCTTGTCGTCGAGGACGCGACGGAAGTCGGTTGTCACTTGCGGTTTGCGTCCGGTCATGGATTCGACCATCTTCGCGGCGGCCGCCAGCCGACTCTCGTCGATGTCCGCCAGCCAGGCGATGTCCAGCTCCGGCCACTTGCACATCTCTTCGCGCAGCAGCCACTGGCCACGGTTGCCCAAGCCCATCACGCCGACGACGAACTTCTTTTTCGTCGCGTCTGCGCGGGCTGACGAGCTCACGGCCATGGCCCCGGCGGCCACGGCCGACCGGTTCAAGAAACTGCGGCGTGTCATGCGCTTGTGTTTCATCCTGCGTCCTCCTGGTTAGTGCCCCTCTGCTGGGCTCACGACCTGCTCATCCCGGGCATCACCATGACCTGTCCCTGCACGCTCACAGCTTACCGCGAGACGCGCTCGATAGACAGAGTGTCGCAGGAGGGTCCGCAACAACGGTGCTCTGACCGGTCAGGCGCTGAGGTTCTTGAGAGCCCCGAGCGTCAAGCGAGGGGGGGAGCGACTCGCCGGGGGCCCTGACCGAATCCCCCTGGCTCGCCCAGGGCTCTGGCAAGCCGATCGTGTCACGAACCCGACGGTGCTTTAGAATGGAAGCCCGAGACCCAGCAGACTGCCACCGAAAGCAGGAGATCGGTCATGAATCGTCTGGTACCCATTGCCCTTGCCTCGATTCTGGTGACGCCCGGGCCGCAGGTTCTCGCCGAATCACCCCAGCAGGAAATCATGGCGCGTGTGCGGCGCCAGGAGCCCGCAAGGACGCCAGCATGGGTGAATGCGATCCCGGACCGAATTGGGGACATTCTGGTCGAGAAACACTGGCATCGAGACGGAGAAGTATGGGGCCTGGCGAAGCGCACCCCCGACAGCGATCTTCCCTACGACGAAATGGGTTCAGCCACCTTCCTGGGCCTCGTCCGGCAGTACAACCTCTTTGACCGGGTCGGTGCACTCGACGAAGCCGCCCGCACGCAAGCGCTTCAGTTCTGGCAGAGCTGGCAGGATCCGAAGACCGGCCGATTCTTCGATCCGCGCGATCCAGGGCGCACGGTCAATGAAAAGTACGTGGTGGGCACGATCCACTCGCTGGGCGGGGAGCCGCTCTACAAGTGGACCACCACGGGAGCTTCCAAGAAGATCGAGACGGACATCTTCCTGGCCCGGACCAAGACCGATCCGGACTGGGCCCGCGGCGGCTGGAGCGTGGGATCGCACACGGGGCTCATGGCCGTCGAGATCCTGAACGCTATCAACGACGGCCAGACGGAATTGATCCCAGATCTCGAGAAGGGCCTGGAGCAGATCCTTTCGCATCAGGACCCAACCAGCGGCCTGTGGGGCCCGCCGGAGGCCGAGCCGATGCGCCGGATCGGCGGAACGCTGAAGGTGATCGGGCGGGTCTACTTCAAGATGGGCATGATTGTGCCGCACACGCGCGAGCTGGCCGACACGCTCGTCGAGTATCAACGCAGCGGCAAATGGTTCAAGCACGGCGAGGACAGTTGCGTTCCCCGCAACGTCGCCGAGATCATCGCGTATTGCCTGGAGGCCTCCGACTATCGGCGTGCCGATCTGTTCGACGCCATGGAGTCGCTGGGACGGGATTACCGCCACTGGGTCACGCCGCGCGGCGAAACGCTCATGCATCGCGACCGCCTGGACGATGTCGGCATCCAGTATACGACGCTGTACGGGCTGGGCATCGTCGGCGGGTATCTGAACTGGTCGGACTGCCGGCTGCCCAACCCGCTGGCCAACAGCGACCGTGGGATCGGATTCAAGTACCGCCCGGTGGTCACGGCGGCCGGAAGCGTGCAAGTGAAGCGTCCCGCCCCCACGCTCGATCTGCGTTAATTGACGCTTCGGCTTTCCGACAGGCGTCACGCGGATGCCCCGCTGTAGTGGCGGATGCCGTAGCGCCAGAAGAGCGTGGCGCCCGTGAGGGCAAGACCTGCCAGCAGGAACGCCGCTCCGACGTTGCCGGGCTCGACACGCCCGATCAGGGCGCCGGCCGGGTAGGTGGTCAGGAACGCCAGGGGAACGATGTAGGTGAGCCCCCACCGAACGGCCGGCCGATAGATGTCCACGGGATACCGCCCGGCCTCGAACACGTTCCAGAACACCATCTCGATATTGCTGATCCGCGTGAACCAGAAGGCCATGGTGGCCAGCACAAGCCAGCAGGAGTAAATAATGGTTGTACCCGCGCTCAGCATCAGAATGAACAGGACGGCGCGCTCGATGGACACGGAGGTGGAAAGGGCCACGCCGGCGGCAGCGGCCATGCCGATCCCGATACCAATGTCCACGAGCCGCCAAACCACCACCCGCCGAATGCTGGCATAAAACTGGCTGTTCACCGGTTTGAGCAAAACGTAATCCAGCTTGCCCTCGCGGATGTCCTCCATGATCAGCCGCATATTGGGCGCGATCATCAGCGCGATCATGCCGCTCATGATTCGAAACACGCCCAGCAGCGCGAGGATTTCCCACGCGTTCCAGCCGGCCAGGCTCTGGGTGTTGCTGAAGATGGTCCACAGGGCCATCAGTTCGGCGACCAACGCCCCCACGGCCAGCAGCAGGTTGGTAACCAGATCAATCCGGTAGGCCACCGCATCCTGCAAGCTTACGCGGAAGAAGAGCATCATCAGTCGCAAGTACCGCCGCATCGCCAACCGCCTGATCACGGGAACCGATCGCACAGAGGAAGGAGAGAATGAGCGACAGAGAGATGGAGAGAGCCTCGCACATCACCGTCTCGCCTGGTCCCCACCTCTCCTTGTCCCATTGTCTCCTTGTCTCCGTGTCTCTCCATCACCCCTTCTCTCCATCGCTCCGTCTCTCCATCTCTCCGTCTCTCTGTCTCTCCTTCTCTCCGTCAGGCGCCCACCGCCGCATACTGCCGCACGGCCGAGCGCCAGATGACCCGGAAAGCCACCACCGCGGCGATCAGCCAGCCACCCTGATAGAGGAGGCCTTCAGCCGCCGCCTCGGCCGACAGGTTCCCCATCAACACGGAAGACGGGAACCAGATAATCCACTTGAATGGCAGCACGGCCGCCAGCCACTGCAGCGGCATCGGCAGCAGCGTCAGCGGTGCAATCCGCCCGCCGAGAAACAGGTTCGCCCCCCACCACACTTCGCTGAACGCATCCGTCCGCGTGACCCAGAATGCAGCCAGGGCCAGGTTGTAATTCCAGAGGTAATGCAGCGCCGCCCCCATGGCGACGGCCGGGATGCCCAGAGCCAAATCGGTCGCGGTGGTCTGAAACCGCGGCTGCGCCACCCAGGCCACCCCCAGCCAGATGGGCAGCAGAATGGTCAACGTGAGCACCTTGTAGGCGATGTTGTCCGCCAGGCTTTCCCACATCGGCAGCATCGGCCGCAGCAGTCGGGGGGACATGGACCCCGAACGCACCAGATAGCCCATCTCGAAGACGTCCCAGGCCGTCGAGATATGGCCGACCACCATCGTTAGCAGGAAGTAGGCGGCGAAATCGCGCGGCCCAAACCCACGGATGTCCTCCCCCCCGGCCCCTTTGACGGCCGCACTCCACATGGCCATGGCCACGGCCGGGTACACCACCCCCCACACCGCCCACAACACCATCTCGCCGCGGTACTGGAACATGACCGCCAGCGACCGGCGCAGGAAGGCAGGAAAGGCACGACTCAAGCGCATCACGAACGCTGCTCCTCAACTGCGGTGCACACGTTGCTGCAACACATTATGCCAATGCTGTCAAGCACGATATCGTGATTTACACCCTTCGCTCATCACTCATCACTCATCACTTCCCCCCCGCCTCCACGCCGCGGGTGAACACGTGGGAGATCACGTCCTCGATCGGCGGATCCATGATGGTCAGATCAAGAATCGGCAGCTCGCCGAGCAGCCGGCCGGTGACGGCCGCGGCTTCGTCCTTGGGGATGCGCAGCGTTACCTTGCGGCCCTCGCGGGCCAGCACCTCGCCCACCCGCTCGAAATCGTACCCGTCCACGTCGCGATTCAGATCGATGGCGATGACTTTGAAGGGGGCCAACCGGACGGTCAGATCGGACAGCGAACCGTCAAACAGGATGCGCCCGTGGTCGATGACGATGACCCTCCGGCACAGTGCGGTCACGTCGGCCATGTAGTGCGACGTCAGGATGATGGTCGCGCCGTGGCGCCGGTTGTACTCGACGATAAATTCGCGGATCCGTGCCTGCATGGTCACGTCCAGGCCGAGCGTCGGCTCATCGAGAAACAGGACCGACGGCCGATGCAGCAGCGAGACGCAGATCTCACACTTCATCCGTTCGCCCAGCGAGAGCGTGCGGACCTGCTTGCCCAACACGCCGCCGATGTTCAGCAGCGCGATGAGCTCATCGAGTGTGGCCTTGCCTTGGGCTGCATCCACGCCATACACGGCCAGGTGCACCAGAAACGAGTCCATGGCCGGCAGGTCCCAGTGGAGTTGGCTGCGCTGGCCCATGACCATGCTGATCCGGCTCAGGTACGCCGCGTCTCGCGCCCATGGCGTAAAGCCCAGAACGCTGGCCCGTCCGGCCGTGGGATGCAGCAATCCGGTGAGCATCTTGAGCGTCGTGGTTTTGCCCGCGCCATTGGGCCCAAGGAAGCCCACCACTTCGCCGGGGGCGATGTTGAAGCTGACGCTGGTGACCGCCTCAACGGTGCGGTAACGGCGGGCGAACACGCTGCGCAGCGCGGCCCCCAGTCCGCCCTCTCGCTCGGGAACCTTGAAGGTCTTGGAGAGCCCTTCGACGATGATCTGCGGCTGCGCCATGGCAGCATTGTAGCGTAGCAAGTGCCGCTTCCGCTTGCTCAGTTCCGAAGCGGCCGGCCCCCCTTTTGAAGGGGGTTGGGACACCACGGAACTCGCATTCGCTGCCGATGATCCGTGGGCTGAATGCCCGGCACCCCAGGCCGGCCGCTACACAGGTGTCGCCCGCCTCTTCCAGAGGCGGTCAACGCGAAGCTTTCCTGCCGTTAATACCGGATCCATCCCAGATGTCGGAACAACTGATGGGCCCAGGAGATGGCCCCGCCCCACGGCTGGCGGAATGCAAAGGCCACGCTCAGCATGGAGACGAGCAGCAGTGAATAGCACACCACGCGTCCACTGCGGGCGCCTGCGAACCACTCGATCCCTGCTGGAAGCAGGAACAACCAGAGCGGGATCAGCCAGAACAGCCATCGTGGCCCCTGCGCCCCACCGCCATAATTATTGGTTGTATAGGTGTAGAATCCGATCACAACCACGCTGATGGCCAATGTCAGCAGCGCCAGCATCGGTCGGGGTGTCGCCGGAGATCGCAGGTACATTCCGATGTTGATCAGCAACAGGAGGGCCAACGGAGCCAGGAGACTAAACCCGCTCGGCAGGCCAAAACGGATGCCGCCAGGCAGGTCCACGCTTGGTACGGCGTCGGTGAAGCGCCCCCCTTGCATGGCGTCGGCGACCACAAAAGCGCCCAGCGCAATCAGCACGGTCGTGATCAGAGCCGCCACGCCCATTCCGCGCCGCAAGTGCCGTCCCGCACCGAGCAAAGCCAAGAGGAGAATCGGAGTAAGCAGGAAAAGACCGTGATGACCGATGAGCAGGTGCAGCAGGTAGATGCGTTTGGGCTCCTGGAGGCCATCTATACCGGTGGTGGGAAAGGGCACCCAGTGACTCCCCGGATAATCGTAGAGACCACCTGGTTCGCCGACATCTGAGTAGGCCGGCCACCAGCGTCCCACGGCGAGAATATTGGTGTACAAGGCCGCGGCCACCGGGATCGCGGCGAAGGTCACCCCGAAGATAAGTCCCTTCTTCCAGTCTTTGACCAGCATCGCGACCAGCAAAGCCGCAGCCAAGGAGGCAGCGGGCAACTCGAGCGTCCAGGCCAGGCCGCCGAACAAGCCGCACATCGCGAACCAGTACCACTCGCGCCGCCCGCCATACCAGATGCGGATGCCGGCGTGCAGCGCGAACAAGGCCGTAAACGCGCCCAGCACGTGGTTGTTGAAAGTAATCGTATAGGGTGTGAGATAGGTCCCCAGCGCGGCGACTGCGATGCAGAAATCGCGCGCAAAGCTCGAGTCGGTCATCCCCGCCAGGTGCTTTCCGATGATCCAAACGAAGATCATGAAAGGAATGGCCTGCACGAGGATCATTGTCGCCGGCACCACGAAGAATGTGGTTTCGTGCAGATCCGCCACCACCGGAATGTGCCTGCCGGTCAGGAAATCGGCGATGGGGCGTGTGATCGGTTCCAGCAGCTCACTCGTCTTCTCGATGGCGATCACCACGCCGGCCACCAGTGTGGGCAGCAGCGGCGGCTTACTGGAGTAGTAGTGGTACTGCCCGGACTCGTCGCGCGTGGCCACCAGATCGATGGTCCAGAGCGGACCAATGTCGTGGGGAGCTTTGGGTTCCTTCTGATTCCACGCAGGTTTGCGGCGGTCCAGGAGGTACTCGTAGGTGCCATGTTCGACCAGGTAGTAGACGGTATTCCAGCGCGAGGCGTCATTGGGTGTATAGTCGACCCTGAAGCCGGCATGAAAGATGATTGTGCCAATGACCAGCCCGCCTGCGAGAACCATGAACAAGGAGACCAGATTCGGCGCAGAGCGTGACTGGGACAGCGCCGGTTCCGGTGCGAGGTACACCGCGGAACGCGCGCGAAGCGGCTCAGGAGGCGGTGTATACGACGGGGTCTG
>BTUC01000143.1:0-3009 GCA_045863575.1 Phycisphaerae bacterium | reverse complement strand
ATCGCTGATGGGAATCGTATCCCCCACCTCGTCACTGGTGTTGGGCCTGGGCTCTTCCGATCCGGTCTCCCGGTGCTCGCGTGTATCCATTCAAACCTCCGCCTGGACGGCCGGGGCGACTGCCCCTTTGGCGGGCGCGGATTGTGCGCACCAGCCGATCTCCTCCACTACCGTATACAAGTCAGCTACCGGGCGGGCTGCGGTGAGCATCTCCCCCACCAGGCCGACGGCCATCAGCACCAGGCCGATCTCCAGCCCCAAGGCCCCAAGAAAGAGCGGCAGGAGGACCGGCCACTTCGCGGCCAGCATCACCAGCACCAGGTTCAGCAAGCCCACCAGCAACCCGAACACGCCGATCACGTGCTGCGGCCGCCAGCGGTACCGGGTCAGCGTCCACACCGTGATCAGATCGAGAA
The DNA here is from genome assembly GCA_045863575.1 of Phycisphaerae bacterium. GTDB lineage: Bacteria > Planctomycetota > Phycisphaerae > UBA1845 > PWPN01 > JAAXZI01. Next base: position 2,593 of record BTUC01000143.1, on the reverse strand, counting down.
AGCCCTTCGTGAAGCGGGTGAATCCGTACTTGCCCACGCCAGTCGTGCGCGCCCGGTGCAGCGTGGGGATCTCCGTCACCTTGAAACCCCGGGCGGCCGAGAGCACACCCAGGAACCGGTGGAATTCGCCGTGGATGCGGATCTCCCGCAGCACTTCCCGCCGGAAGCACTTGAAGCCGCACACGTGATCGTGCAGATGGACGCCGGTCAACACGCCAATCAGTCGGTTGAAAACCCGCGACGGGTAGACCTTGTGCCAGGGATCGTGCCGGCGACGCTTCCACCCGCTGACTACGTCCCATCCTTCGCTCATCTTTTCGAGAAAGCGCGGCATCTCCTCCGGCGGGTCCTGCAAGTCCGCATCCATCATGAAGACGAGCTCGCCCTTCGCGGCCGCGAAGCCGGCCATTAACGCGGCAGCCTTGCCTTCGTTTCTGCGGAAGCGAATTCCGGCGATCGAGGGGTCCGTCGCCGCCAGCTCAGAAATGCGCTGCCAGCTTTCGTCCCGGCTGCCGTCGTCCACAAACACGATCTGGACGTGAAAGCTGCCGCGGGCGGCGACTTCGCGTATTTCACCCACCAGCCTCGCCAGGGAGTCCTGCTCGTTGTAGACCGGTACGACGATGGTGATCAGTGGCTGGTCCATGATGCTCCGCATGCGACGTTGGCGGCATTGTGATGTAGACGCGGCCGGACGGCAACCATGTCGAGATCGCAGGCCTTACTTCTGGGCAGTACTAACGCGAGCTTTCGGCTGCACCGGCTGCACCCAGGCGACCTGCGGGTCGCCGGCCTTGTAGGGGTTGGGGTGAGGCGCACTGGAGATCACCTTGGCCCGGACATACAGCTCACGACCGGTCATCGTGTAAGAGGCCGATGTGCCCGCTGATTCAGCCAGCACCTTGCCGATATGCGGGCTGTACCGGTCGCCCGGCCGCTCCTCGCCTGCCGGCTGGTCCTTGTAGTCCTCCAGCGTGCCGATGAACTGGGTCTTGTAGGTCTCTCCCGAGCGCGCCCGGATGCGAATGCTCAGCGTTTCGTTCTGGAAAGTCACGTCCTCCAGCTCGACACCGGTGCTGGCGTAGAAGTCGCCCCGTTCCATGGCCTCGACAATGTGGGTGGGCGTCAGGTAGCGCGACCGGACCACCACCCAGCCACGGCCGGGATTGGCCGTGCCCGTGCCCCATTTCGTGTAGCCATGCGCGTCATCCGTGGCCAGACCCAGCATCATGGGCAGGCCCAGCTCGCTGATCCGGTGCGTGAGAATGATGTCCCACATCCGCTCGGTGGACAGGCGCTCGGCATCGCCGTAGTTGTTCACGCTGGGATGGCCGTTGTAGGCTTCAAAGAATCGCTCTCCCCGCAAGCGCATGATGTCCTCCACCGGGTTGGCCCAGTGGAAGTTGGGGTGGTTCAAGTGGGGGAACATCGGCTGGCCGGTCCGCTTCTGCTGTTCGAGCACAGCATTGATGTTGTTCTGCATGGTATCGAACATGGTGGCCCCGCCTGGCGGTTTGATGACCTCCTTCAGGTTGATGCCATTCACGTGAACCGGCTTCTTCTCGAAACTGTCCGAGATCTCTTCGCCCTGAATCAGCAGGAACTTGCCCGCCTCCTCGAAGAGGGCACGGAACTCGGTCAGGGTCTTGAGGCGATATTCCGTCTTGCCGTCCCGCTCTCGTTTCTCAACCCAATGAGGCCCAAAGGTCTTCTCGTAGGTTTCGGCAGCCGTAACCCGGCCTCCCTTGTCGACCGCCACCCACTTCTCGCCCTCGCTCAGGATGTTGTGGTCGCTGAGCACGAGGAAGTTGTACCCATGCTCTTTGTACCAGGCGACGGCCGTCTCCGGCGGACTGTCCCCATCGCTCCACCAGGTGTGGGTGTGCGTGTTGCCTTTGAACCAGCGCAGCGGCGGGTCGGGTTGGACCTGGGCGGAAACCGTCCCGATCAGAGCAATGAGAGTGATACCCGTCATGAGTACAAGCAACGGCCGGGAAATGAGTTGCATTCGAGTACCTCCGTTAAGCGAGTTGGGCAGATCGCCCGCTCCTTGATAAGATGGTACGAACCGAGCGCAAAAGATGCTGGAAGGCCATCCCTTGAAACGAGCGCTCGGCCGGCGTGAAACCTACGCGATTGGGCAACGAGAGTCCAGACCCGCATGAGAGCCGGCGCGATGATCTGTAGCCGTCTGGCCACCGGAACAGCCACGCTGGGGCTGTTCGGGCTCGCGCAAGCCTACGCGCATCTGCCGCCAGGGCTGAACTGGGGCACCTGGGCGGCTTCCTGGGGCTGGGCCATTGCCCTGTTCGCCTGTGCGGGGCTCGTGCTCGGAGCCGGCGTCGGGCTGTTGTCCTGGGCTGTAGGCCGGGCGTTCACCTTACCGCGGCGGATCATGGCGACAGCTGCCACGGAAGCCGTACTCGTCGTGCCGGTCTTCGCCTGGTTGCTGCTGAACGAGATCACGTACAACACGACTTCCGAAGTTCTGGGCTACGAGACGCTGGCCATGGTCTGGGCGAACCCGGCCGCCACCTTCGAGGTGGCCTGGGAAATGGCATCGCAATACCTGATGTTCGTCATCGCGGGGACG
>BTUC01000142.1:0-16115 GCA_045863575.1 Phycisphaerae bacterium | reverse complement strand
GCCGGCGTGTTCGATTCGTTCGTCAGGGCTAGGTTTGTCGAAATCCAGGCCCAGGCACCTACCCTACAGATGTCTGGGACGAGCTTTCCCAAAACCCGAGGAAGTCGGCTGACCCGACGGCCTCTTCTCCCATACGCGGGGCAAGCTGGGACCTGCTGGAGACGCATATCCGTCTTGTTCGATTCGTCGTGTGCAGCCCGGCTTGGGCAGACCGCTTCCAGGGACAGAGACTATGGTAGAGATCGTCCGAAAGCTCCGGCGCCCGCCGATCCTGACGTCATCGGCGATCCCCTGTCTGCGACACCTGCCGACCATCAATATCACCGAATGCTACGCCTTGGGATGCAGCTATTGTTACATCCAAGATTACTCCCATTACCCCGGTCCCGAGCGGATCATTCTGTTTGAGAACACGGCCGAGGTCGTGCGGGACGAGCTCAGGCGGAAACGAAAGCGACCCCGCCGGGGATACTTCAGTCCATCCAGCGATGCGTTCCAGCATCTCCCGGAAGTGCAGGAGGTAACCTTCCAAACGATGTCCGTCCTCTTGGGAGCGGGGATCGAGGTTGCCTTCTTGACCAAGGGGTTCGTCGCTGATCGCTTCCTTCTGCTCTTCAAGGGCGTCCCGCAGTTGGTTTTCGCTCAGATAGGGATCACTTCGTTGGATCCCGTGATCTGGAGAACGTTCGAGCCCCGGACTGCCCCGCCCTCCAAACGTGTCGAATCGATCCGGAGTCTCCGAGGAATCGGCATTGAAACGACAGCCAGGTTAGACCCCCTCATTCCTGACCTTACTGATACCGAGGCAAGCATGAACCCGCTGCTTGCGGCCCTGCGCGAGGCGGGGGTCACCCGCGCGTCCGCAAGCTTCCTGTTCCTGCGACAGTGCTTTGCTGATCGCGTAATGCGCCGCCTTGGCACTGAGCTCCGGCGGCACACTTTCAGCGTCTTGAAGCATCTGCTGGAGCTTGGCCAGCTCGGTTGCGACCTCCGGCGGAAGGGGACCTTTGGACTGCAGTAACTTCTCGTACGCAGCAATCTTCTCTCGCGCCTCCGCCAGTTGGCTGGAGCGGATCAACGGGATGATCTGCTCCCGCAGCTCGCCGAGCCGCAGGACGATGGCCGATGCCAGCACCAGCGGATTCGCGGCTGACTGAGCCTCCTCCGGCCGGACGATGTTGATCTCGATCGGCAGGACCGCCCGGTGGTGGCCGATCGGGTCTACCACCTGGTCCAGTGATATCTCGATCTCGCCGATCTGGCGCGGCCTGAGTTCGCGCAGGGCAGGGGTTACACTGGTGTGCAATTGGCATAACCACAGCCTTCACGGGTGAATCTGCGTATTCCTTAACGTATGCGATAGAAAAGAGACCGGCTGGTTGTCTTGGTGAACCGCAGACCGCCGGTTCGACTTCCGGCCGGTGGCTTCCTCGAAGTGGTGTGCCAGGTGCCCCCGCTGCGGCGACCGTCCGCACCGCTGCTCACCGCGACGGGAACGTCGTGATCGCTCCCGGGGTGCCCGGTTTGGAGGGGCGGAATTGAGCTTCCAGCATCTGGGCGGTCTGCACCACCTCGCGCGGGCGGCCCTCGGCCACGAATGTGCCTTCGAAAGTGGCCGAGTCGAACGGCTCGACGGCCTCGCCCATCCGAAAGCGCGGCTGCAGCGAGCCGGATTCAATCCAGCCGGTCAGCTTGCCGGTCTTTTCATCCAGCTTGTAGGTCACGAAGGCAGATCCGTCGAAGCGCACGCAGGTCGGCGGGGTCAGCATCGCGAATTGCACGTGGGCATTGATCTGGGTTGCTTCCACGTAACTGCGGCCCGGCTGCGGGTTCCAGAACATCTTGACGTAGAGGACCTGGTTGATGGTTTGGGTCGGATCGACGGTGCTGGGCCGCTCAGCCTGCAATACCAGCTCAATCAGGCCGCCCGGTGAAAGCCGGTAGTGGGCGCGGCGAAACTCGGTGTAGTGCTCACGCGCGCCTGCTCCGACGGCATAGGCGGTCAGGTCAATTCGTGTCCGGGTGGGGGTCTGCCGGCAGCCTGAGGCCGCCGCCAGGCCCACCAGCGTCAACCCCACGCTCATTCGAGGGTTCCAAACCATCGGATCGTCCTTCCGTCACGGCACCCCAGGGCTGGCGAATCAGCAGCTATCGCCGGCTCACAGGTGAAAAGCGTACACGAAGCCGGCGCGTTCGCCTAATCTGCAACGCAGGTTTTCAAAACTTTTGAAGCGCTCAGCATGGCCTGGGAGGGTCGGCCCGCGTTCCGCTATAATCCGCCAGCATGAGATCTTTGGATGAGCATTCTGACGCGCGTACGGCCACACTCGGAGTCGTCTCCTTCTTGAATTCCCGACCCCTGGTCGAGGGGCTGGACGCCCAGGAGGGGCTGAGCCTTTATTACGCGGTTCCCTCCGCCCTGGCCGGCATGCTCCGGGCCGGCGAGGTGGACGCCGCCCTCATCCCGGTGATCGACCTGGCCCGGGGGGTGGACGCCTGGCGGCGAATCTCAGATGCGTGCATCGGGTCTGACGGCGAGACGATGACGGTGCGTGTTTTCTCGCGCGTCCCGCCGGAACAGATGAACGTGCTGTACGTCGATGACGATTCCCATACGTCCGTGGCTCTGGCCCGTCTGGTCTGGTCTCACTGGTACGAACGCCCGATTCACACACGGCCGCTCTCCTCCGCGGCCGGTCTCGACGAATGCGAGTCCGTCCTGCTGATCGGTGACAAGGTCGTCACCGCCCCGCACGAAGAGTACGAATACCAGGTGGATCTCGGCGGCGCCTGGAAGGAGTGGACCGGTCTTCCGTTCGTGTTTGCGGTCTGGGCGGCGCCGATGGGCGGGGACTACAGCCACCTGTCCAGCCAGCTCTCGCAGGCGCGCGACCGCGGCGTGGCCCGGGCGAAAGCAATTGCCGCAGAAGCAGGTCCTGCACGCGGGTGGCCGGTCGAGTTGGCGGAAGAGTACCTGACCCGCCGGCTGATGTTCCGCATCACGCCGGCCGCACGGCAGGGCATGCGCAAGTTCCTCGACCTGGCGGCGGCGGAAGGGATCATCGCGGACGTGGGAGAGTTGGTGGGATGAGTAGCGATCAGCGGTCAGCGGTCAGCGGTCGGCAGTCAGCCGCCGGCGTTGAGTCGGAGCTCAGTTCTCAATTCTCAGTTTTCGGTTCTCAATCGCCACTCATCACTCATCACTCACCACTCATCACTGAGCCAGCACTCAGCACTCAGCACTCAGCCCCCACTCAGCACTCCTGCCGCTTGACGCCCGAGGATGCGCTGGCGCTCTACCTGGATGCCTCGATTCATGAGCTCGGCCGGCGCGCCCACGCCGTCACGCAGCGGCTGCACCCCGAGGACTACCGCACCTACGTCGTCGATCGCAATATCAACTATGCCAACTGGTGCACGGCCAAATGCATCTTCTGCAACTTCAAGGCCGACCCGCCGGGAATGAACTCGTCACGACCGGAACTGCCGGACGGATACGTGCTCTCCTTCGACGAAATCGGCAGGAAAATTCAGGAGCTGGTGGACATCGGCGGCACGCAGGTGCTCATGCAAGGCGGACTGGTCCCGCCCGAGCTGCTGGGGTTTAACTGGTACCTCGATCTGCTGCGTTTCATCAAGCGCGAGTTCCCCAGGGTGCACGTGCACGCGTTCAGCCCCCCGGAGATCTGGGCCTTCCACGAAGTTTTCGGCATGCCGCTGCGCGACGTGCTGCTGCGGCTTCAGGAGGCCGGGCTGGACACCATCCCCGGCGGCGGTGCGGAGATCCTCGTGGACCGCGTCCGGGACAAGATCAGCCGCGGCAAGACCAATACCGCCCAGTACCTGGAGGTCATGCGGCAGGCCCACCGCACGGGGATGCGCACGAGCATCACCATGATGTTCGGCCACATCGAGACCATCCCCGAACGCGTCGAGCACCTCCGGCTGATCCGCGAACTACAGGACGAGACTGGCGGCTTCACGGCGTTCATCTGCTGGACCTTCCAGCCGGAGAACACGCCGCTGGGGCGCGTGAAACCGATGCCGATGGATTCATTATCGGAGCAAGAGGCCGACCGTAGCCCTGCCCAGCGCCCCCGGCCACGACGGCCATTACCTGACGGCAAGCATCTCCTGCTGGCCGACGCCAGCGAGTACCTGCGCACGCTGGCGCTGGCTCGCGTATTTCTGGACAACATCCCCAACATTCAGTCAAGCTGGGTCACGCAGGGGCCCAAGATCGGCCAGCTCGCCCTGTTCTTCGGGGCCAACGACATGGGCTCGGTGATGATGGAGGAGAACGTCGTCTCCGCGGCCGGCACCACCTACCGACTCAGCGAACAGGAAATCCGCCGGCTCATCACTGACGCAGGCTGGCGCCCGCAGAAGCGGAACTGCTATTATGAGCCGATCTGCTGAGCAGGAGATGGATCGGGCTGCCGTGCAACCATCTTCGTGAGCTCACTGATGCTGCGCGGTGTAATCAGCGCACGCCTGAATCGGGGAGACTGACATGCCCGGGCTTCGAGAAATGGTGGCAGCACTGGCGGGCATGGCCGAGGCAGTCCTCCAGAAGCAGGGAGGCCTCAGGGTGGAGAAGGAATTCCCCACACTGTCAACTCCGATCCACCCTGACGTCCGGGAGTATTTCTTGTCTGCGATTCCGGACAAGTCAGTCGACCTGTTTGAGTACTATCTCGACAGCCGGTCGGAGGTACTTGGCTTCGAGAAGTCGAACTACGCTTTCCTTCTTCCGCATGGCTTTCTGCCAATCGGCTCGACCCCGTGCGGAGATCTTGTGTGCCTTCAGGTACCTACCGGCATTGTGGCCGTGATTTCACACGAAAACCTCACGGAGGACGGGATCGGGACGGCACTCTCCCGGACACTCCCGCTGACGGCCGACAACCTTCTGCTCACCGCCGTTGAGAACTTTGGAAGCCTTGCTTTGTTCCTGGACCACTGGAGGCACACCGCGGACAGTATCCTCCAGAAGTGGCGAGACTTTGAATTGGCGGCAGTGACTGACCCGAATGTACAGGATGAGTTCGGTGTGTCGCCGCTGCACTGGGCTGCGGCTCAAGCGGACCACGAAGAGATCGAAGCTTTGATCATGCGCGGCGCTCATGTGGACCTTGCGGACCACGACGGAAACACTCCCCTGTACCTGGCCTGCCGCTACCGCGCCCCTGCCTCAGTGGCAGGACTGCTCATCGGAGCCGGTGCGAACGTAAACCACCGCAATAAGCAGGGCGAGACTCCTTTAATGTGGACCGCCCGGCAGAGCAATCTGGGCTGTATCAAGCTTCTTCTTTCCGCCGGAGCGGATCCCTATGCTCGCGATCGTCAAGGCCGTCAGGCGATAGACCACATGTGCCCGGTTCACGGCACGCCGTCCATACGGCGCATCTTGAGAACAGCCATGCAACGCCCGCGCGGCTGAAAAACGAACGCACACGACCGGCGGGGCCCTCAGGTCCCACTCACGGAGTCACCTGAGAAGTTGAGCCTGGATCATCGTCCCCCTGACTGTTCCACATGGCCCGTGAAAGGTCTCGGTGCGTTGCCCGAAGAGACCACTGTCGGGGCCCATCGGGGGGCTCTCCAAGACTCTGCCCAAAGTCGACAGGAGAACGAACATGAACGCACTGAGCAGCCATGCTTTCGCCGTCACCGCCCTTCTCGGACTGATCCTGCCCGCCCTGGCCGGTCCGGCCGTGACGCCGGCAGACGAGCAGCCCGCTGGGCCTCTGTCCCCAGGCCCGGCGCGCGTCAGTAACGCCAGTGCGGAAAGCCCGTCGGGCAGTTCTTTCTCCGGGATCTTCCGGAACCAAAATATGACGATTACGGCCGACTGCGCCGATGGCGTCTGCGAAGGCTGGATCGAATTCAGCGGCCAGAAGTTTGACTTTCATGGCGATGAGGATGAAGCACTGCTGCAAGGCGTCTTCCTCACTGACGAGGACAGCTTCGAGTTCACCGCCCATCTCAACGGCGACAAGCTACGCTTCAGCACAGGTGGGGCCACTCATACGCTCGAGCGCGTCAAGCCCACCCGTTCACGTTCCATCAATCCGTTAGCCGCCGACGCCGACGGCCACAGCGCGAATCCCCTCGCAGCTCAGACTCGCCCGGCCGTGAGCGATGGCCGCTCGCAGCAGCGGGACGGCTTGGGCGCCGAGCCCATCCGAACTGTCGAGCAGAGACCCACGAGCATTGCGACCACCGCCCGAGTCGCCGCGCAGCCCGCCCCGCTGACCAGCCGTCAACTCCTGGATGGCAGCGGCACCATCGGCCTGCCGGCCGGCTGGACCATCACCGGCTCGCACCAGGGAGCGGTGGACGCGGTCGGCCCGCACGGAGAAGTTCACCTGGGCATCGCCCTGCCGATTATGACGCCGGAAGCCGCCACCCCCATGTTCGGTTACCAGTATCCACTGGTCGCCCCGTACAGCAGGCCGGTAGACGCGTTCCGTGCCCTGCTGCCCCACTTGCCCGGGGCCGGCGCCGTGTGGGCCCGCCAGCCCGCCCCGCCTAACACCAGCATCCGGCTCATCCGGATCGTGGGCCCGCGACCGGGCGCGTCGCCGATGCCCGGGGGAAGCGCCGCCATCCTGCACACCGAGTACGACAAGACGGTCTCCGGCCGGACGCGGCGCTGCCAGGGGCTGAGCATCATCTGCACGGCGCCGATCGACGCGACGCAGTGGATCTTCTACGCGTCCACGATCTCAGCGCCCAGCGACGCATTCGACCGCAGCCTGCCCACGCTGCTCGCCATTTACAGCTCCTGGCAGGTCAGCCAGGGCGTGTTCCAGGGCCGCCGGGATCACGTGGCCGGGACGCTTCGCGAAATCGGCCAGATGCGCGAAGACGTGCGCCGTAACCGCGAGCGGGCCCACGACAACGCCAACGCCGGGTGGAGCAACGTCATCCGCGATCAGTGGCAGGCCGAGGACCCCACCACCGGCCGGCGCGGCGACTTCGACATCCACGACGTACGGGACCTCGTGGAGGAGGCCAACCGTCAGGAAGGCTACGCTCGTTACCAGGTTGTGCCGTTCGACGATTTGGCTGAATAATCAGCGTACAACGAGGTTCTGGCTCCTTTTCGGGAGGAGGCCCACAGGCGTGGGCCCCTTTCGCCTTTTACTCCGCCGCCTCCGCCGCCGGTGCCGTTTGGAATCACGGCGCGGGCGTGTTAAACTTGTGTTCACAACTCTTCGGTCGTTCAGCACAGGTGCAAGCCCTGGCGAGCGCGACGGCCCCCGGTCTTCGGTGGGCCGGACGACCGCCGCCCCTCTCCGGGACTTCCCAGGTGAAGCGTATGTTGTTCGCCCATGTCACTTCAACGGGAGCCCCACAGCATGACCATGCCGTCTTCATCCGTCGGCGCCGACCAGCCCCAGACCTCGACCGAAATACCCGCTGCGGTCAACGGGAGTGCGGTCGGCCCCCCGCCTCCTGTGCGGGCGAACCAAGCGCCTGCGGAGGGCCTTGCCGCCCATGCCGGTGAACACGGCGACATCCAGATCACCGAGCAGAACGCCAAGCAGATGATCGAACGCTTCCTGCGGGCCATGGGCGCCAACGGTGAGATGAGTCACGGGCACCAACGCGCCACCGACCTGCACCTCAACCCCGGCCGTCCTCCGGACTACCGCATCGAACGGGTTATCCGCAGTGTCAAGATGCCGCCGCTGAGCAACCAGGACGTCATCCTGCTGACCAATGCCCTGATGACCGATCAGCAGCGAACCCGATTCGAACGCAACCACTGCATCGACATGTCTTACCATCTGGACCGTACCCGCTTCCGTGTCAATATCGTCCAGAGTTTCAACGGGCGCAGCATGTCCGTGCGGCGATTCGAAGAGATCAAGAATTTCGATGATTACCATCTGCCGCAGAATTACCTCCACATTGCCGATGATGCGCGCGGTTTCGTGGTCATGTCCGGCAGCACGGGCAGCGGGAAAACAACCTCCATCGCAGCGATGCTCGACTACGTCAACAAGACCTATCACAAGAAGATTGTCACCATCGAGGACCCCATCGAGTACGTCTACGTTCCCAAGAAGTCCATCGTGGTGCAGATCGAGATCGGCGAGGAGGGCATTCCCAACGAGGACATCGCGCTGCGGAATCTCGTGCGCATGGACCCGGATGCCGGGTTGGCCGGCGAGATGCGCGACCGCAATTCACTCGAAGCGGCCCTCAAGACCGCCCAGGCCGGGCACCTCATCTTCGGTACGCTGCACTGTGAAGGCGTCGGGCAGGCATTCGATCGCGTGCTGGCCTACTACGACACTGTCGAGCAGCAGCGCATCCTGGGCACGCTGGCCGATAATCTGGCAGCCATTATCAACCAGCGTCTCCTTCCGTCGCTGAAGCCCGGCATCGACGTGGTTCCGGCATATGAGATCTTCATCCCGAATCCGCTGACCCGTCGGTACATCCGGGAGCGCCGTTACCAGGAGGCCGTGGCCGAGATGGAAAAACCCGCCATGAAAGAGCTGGGCTGCGTCACTTACGTCGACTCGCTTCATTACCTCGTGTCTGAGGAATGGGTCGACTACCACGTCGCGCTGGATAACGCCGGCGACAAGGCCGAAAAGCTCAAGAGCCGGCTCAAAGGCATTGACATGAAATAGCCTCCGGCACTGCGCGGGCCAACGCCGATACAATCGCGTGGGCCCGGGCTACTGTTATCGGACTGCCAAGGCTCTTCAGACGGCGAGTGGCTTCCAGGCCTGGCTCTCATGCCCGGTGCAGAGGAACATCGCTGGTGTCAGGGTGCAAACCGGTCCGGGGCCGCATCTCTGTCTTGGACACGCACGCCGCACATGCCGGTTGTGAAGCCCTCGACCGGGTTAGCCGATGAGCCTTATGCGCGAGTTCGCCCACCGCAACGGTCCCTGCTCCAACAGGTGGCTGGCGGGGGGAAACTCTACGTATGGGTACGGGTTCACGTTCTTCGAATGCAGGTGAAAGTATGGCAGATCCACTCCGCGTATGCCTTTTCGACCGGACGAACACGGAGGAAACGCCGCTTCGCCCACCCTTTGAGCGTATTCCGGATACCATTCTGCTGGGAAACTTCTCCTCCTGGGATGATCTGCGCGAATGGTTGCGCCATGGCGGCGTGGACATCGTGGCCATCAACCTCGACAAGCAGGATGCGCTGGATCTGGAGATCGTTCAGCGGATCACACAGCTCTCGCCCGCCTGCGGTATCATCGGGATCAGCCGCCAGAATGACCCCACAAGCATTATCGCGGCCATGCGCGCCGGATGCAGCCAGTTCGTCTGCTTCCCCATCGAATTCGGCGATCTGCGCGACGCCGTTGAACGCGTTCGTGCGGTCCGCCAGGCCACCGCTCACCGTTCGCGGCGCGTCTGCGTGATCGGCGCCTCCGGCGGTTCAGGGGCCACCACCATCGCCTGCAACCTGGCCATGGAGCTGGCCCACCTCAGCGACCGGCGCGCCGCGTTGGTCGATCTGAATCTTGAATTCGGCGATGTGAGTTGTGCGTTCGACTGTAAACCGCGATTCTCTCTGGCCGACGTCTGCCAGGAAGGCGTGGACGTGGACCGCGTCGTGCTGGCCAAGGCGCTGCACGAGCTGCCCTGCAACGTGTCCATTCTGGCCCGGCCCGAGGCGCTGGAGGACGCCCACAAGGTCACGCCGGAAGGCGTGGAAAGCATGCTCCGTGTGCTCGGCGGCATGCTGCCCTTCGTCGTAGTGGACCTGCCGCGCTCGTTCAGCCTCCTGAGCGCCGCCGCGGTGCGCAGCGCGGACCTGGTGTTGGTGGTGACGCAACTCGGCGTCCCCTTTATCCGCAACGCCACTCGAATCTATCAGTCTCTTCTGGAGATGGGTACGCGCGAACACGCGATTGAGATCGTGCTCAACCGCTGCAAGTCGGTCTACGAACGCATTACGCCGGATGACGTCGAAGCCCATTTCGGCAAACCCGTGTTCGCCACCGTGCCGAACGACTACCGAAAAGTGCAGACCGCTCTGGACCTCGGCCACCCTATCATTGCCGATGCCCCCAACACACCGGCGCGGCTGGCCATCGAAGAGATGGCCCGCAAGATCGCCTGCGAGCAGGGCGCGGAACACGCCCATGCGGGCACACCTGCGGCCGGGCTGCTGAGCAGGTTCTGGTCTCGCGGCCGGAAGAGCCAGGCCGGTGCAAACGTTTGAAGAGCGGCCGAGACACGGTAAGCGACTCAACCGTGATGGAAGGGAGTTTGCCCATACTGCCCTGTGCGCAACTGCCTGGTGGACTGGCCAGGAGGCGGAAGTCACCCCATTCCGCGAGTCCGGGCGGGGACTCGGGCGATCATCCCTCTATACTGAAACAAGGGAATGGCGCAGTTGTCGCCTCATGGGCGATCCTCTGCGGGGGGGTGGCAGGATGGGCGATACCATCCTGCCCTTTTTTTTCACCGAAGGGCAGCTCAGCCGTACCCGCCGGCACGGCCCGCGATGATCTTCACCTGGTGAGCGGATGACTCAAGCGTCGTGATTATCTAGAATGGTCATTATGGTATCCAAGCCATTTCACCTGCTGCTGGTCGAGGACAACCCTGCACACGCCAAGCTCGCAACCATGGCCATCACCCACAGTCCGGTCCCCGCCACGGTCGACAGAGTAGCCGACGGAGAGCAGGCCTTAGCCTATCTTCGGGGCACCGAGCCCTATCGTGACCGCCCCACACCCAACCTCGTGCTGCTGGACCTGAAGGCGCCGCGCATGGATGGCATCGAAGTGCTTCAGCAGATCAAGGCCGACGAGCGGCTCCGGTCGATACCGGTCGTGATCCTTTCCTCCACGCTCAGCCGTGCGGAAGCGGAACGTGCCTACCAGAATTACGCCAACAGCTTCCTCACCAAGCCGATGGACTACGAGGAGTTCCAGCGGATGATGACCGATCTGCTGACCTACTGGGGAGCCTGGAACCAGGCCACCTCCTGACCTACTTTTTCTCTTTTTCCGGCGCGGGAATCATGGCCACAGAAGCGTCATCGAAGTAAGCGCTGCCGCCTCGGCCCTTCACGTGCAGATTCAGCGAAAGCCGCTCGGAGCCCTCCGGCGCGACGCCTTCGACCGAGACCCAGGTCCACTCCCGCGAACGACCCTGTAGCTTCGGCTCGGCCAGAAGTCGTTGAATGACGGCCCCGTCATTGCGCGTGAAATCAAAGCTCACCCAGGCAGACCCGTCGCGGTCGGCGATGTCCGCATACACCCATATTCCGGCATGGTAGCGGGCCTTCGGCCGGGCCGTGCCGTAGTGCGTAATCTGGCGGATGATGGCTTCTTCCGGGCGAGCGCGCATCTCCTGTGAACGACGGCCGGTGTGGGCGATTCGCTCGCTGATGGCCGTCCGGTCCTCACGGCCGCCTTCGGAATTGTTGGGCTCAAAACCCAGGGCGATTCCCCGCTTGGCCCCCCCGCCGCCGCCGGCCTCGATACTGGCATTGTTGAGCATGTTGTTCCCGGGGAGCTCAGGCTGCCGACCCAGTTTGAAGTCCCAGACATTGGCTTTGCCCGCCAGCACCTCCACCCCATCGGTGGCATAGCGGTAATGGCCGTCGAGCTCAGCGGTCAATCGATAACGTGCGGGGATCACGTCCTGGATCACGTACTCCCCGCTCGTGTTTGTCTCGACGTCCTGGCCGCCCGGTTCCAGCCGGATTTTGACGCCGGCCAAGGTATCGTCGTTATCGCCGGCACGGACCCGCCCCCTCAACGTTGCCAGGCTGACCGGCTCGAGCTCAACATCGAAGACGGTGTTCTTACCGGCGGCCACCTGCAACTGCTGACTCACCGGCTTGAAACCCGGTTTGCGCACCCGCACGGTATGGTTGCCGGGGCGGAGGCGGGGGAGGAAGAAGTTGCCCATCGGGTCCGAGTTGAACCGCACTGCGCCGGCTTGAACGGCCGCGCCCTCCAGCCGAGCCTCGATCTGGGCGGCCCGGATAGTGCCGCTGATGGCGCCGGTCGGATCGGTCGGCTTGGCCAGGGCGGCAATTGCCACGTACTGATAGTGCGGTTTCGTCGGTGATCCATCAGGATTCGTGCCGCTGTCGGGATAGACCCAGTCGAACCGCTCCCAGCCTTCGTTGCAGAATTCGAACGGAAGAACGGCCAGCAGCTCGGGCCACTTCGGATAGTAATCGCGGAACGCCCGGACCATATAGTCGGCGCGGTTGTATTCGTCGATGATAGGGTGACCTTCGCCCCGGGTCTGGACACTGTTGCCCAAGTCGTAGCCGGTCTCCGTGATCATGACCTTCACGTCGGGACGGCCGTACTTCTTGAGGATGTCCAACTCCAACAGGTAAGAGTCGATGGTCCCATGCGAGCCGGCCGGCGCGCTCTTGTCGTGGTGCAGGACCCAGGGCGGGCGGTTGCCGGGATAGGGGTGAGATGACCAGACGTCGAACAGCTTGATGAAGTCCGGCTGGGCTTTGAAGAGTTCCTCCGCAAACTCCGGGCTGGTGGCCAGGCCGCCGTTGAGGATCTTGATGCGCGGGTCACCGATCTCCCGGATGGCGCGGGCTGCCTGCACGAAGAAGGCTGCGTACTCGGCCGCGTTGGGCTTGCCGCTCCACTCCACGGAGAGATTCGGCTCGTTCCATAACTCAATGTACAGCGGGCACTTGTCCGATCGCGGGAAGCCCGCCACGACGCGCTGGACGGCCTTGGCCAGCGAGGTGTAATCGCCCGGCGCGTCGGCCTCCGGCTTCACCCAGCCGCCGCCCCGGATGTGCCCGCCGAGACGCAGCACGGGAATGAGCTCGAGGTCATAGCACTTGCGGACGTAGTGGACCCAGCCGCTCGAGGGGCCGTTGCTGCTCTTATCCACGCCCATCAGCAGGGTCTTGGCATAGCCCCAACGGCCAACCAGGAAACGGGCCCAGGTCAGGTGCCGCTCGCCCTTGCCGGTGCCGCTGTCTACCAGCAGGTGAGCGCCGTAGAAGTTCGCGGGGGCGGTGTAGGAGCTGGAGCCGACGACCGCATTCTGGGCCGATACGCCCATGCATGACCAGAGAACGGAGAACGCAAGCAGGGCAGTGCTGAACCTCATGAGCAGTCGACTCCACAGGAAAAGAACCAACCTTGGGCCAGGCCGCCCCGGCAGTCAGCCCCCACTCCGGACAAGACGCTGCGACGGCCACCGACCCTCTCGAATTCCGCGACCCCGGCGTGGGGGCGGGGATATGATCACGCGGCTGGACCCGCGACACGAGGCCTGGTAGCAAATGACGAATGACGAAATCCGAATGACGAGTCAATGACGAAGCTCGAATGACGAAAGCCCGATCGCGCCGGACACCCGTGGACATCGCTGATCTGCTCACTCCCCCTCAGCCCTCAGCACTCAGCACTCGGCACTCAGCACTCCTCCCCCACTCATCACTCATTACTCATCACTTGCACCGGCACATCCTCATACACCAGTTCGCCATCCCAGATTTCAAAGAGATCGACCGTCTTCCTGGCGATCTGCGGGTTGCTACGGATAATGACGTCACATTGGGTGATGGGGCCGGCGTTCCAGGCGGGGCTGACAGGATAGCTGGTGGAGCCGCCCTTGATGCAACGCACGGTGCCGAGAGGATATTCATGGCCGTTTGTCCGGGCAAAAACATCGAAGGCCACACTGACCGGCAGCGATTTGAAGTGAATTTTGCCCTTCATCCTGAGCGTGGGCTTCTCTTTGCGCCGTTGGGATTCGATCCTGAACTCGTCCAGTGTCGTCGACGCTCGCACTTGAGCGGTCAGTGACGGATTCTTGATGAGCGCGATGTAGTTGTCAGGCTCGGTGGGCAGCACCTCGAAGGTGGCCTTCAGAGGCACCTCGCGTTCGTGGAGAAGGGTGCTGGCCTGTTCCTCGTGAAACTTTCCGGAATAGACAAGTACCCGCGGCTTGAACTCCACCGTATGCAGCCCCGGGACCACGGGGTCCATGGTGATGCCGCTGCCACCGCCCGCGCCGTAGCCGGAGCTCGCACCGCCTCCGCCGAACCGCAGGCCGGTGGTTTTGCCGTCGACAAACACCTCGGCACCTTTGAGCGTCATCCAGAAGCGACCGCCCGAAAGGCCACGGCACTGCTCGCCCAGCCAGAGCGGGACCGGATCACCGGGAGCCACGCGCGGGCGCACCTGAAGGGTGAGTTGGCCGATCTGATTCAAGAACCGGGAGCGCTGCGCGTCCGAGAGACGCCCGGCCAGCGCGCAGCGGCCCAGGTAATCGACCATTTCACTGGTGGGCAGTCCGGGAGCGTCGGTCGCCTGCTGCTGGAGGCACACGTCGATCAGATCCGAGCGGGTGCCGGCGGACAGGCTGTTGGTATCCTCGCGCCGCATCAGCTCACGTAAGGCCCTGCCGGATACGATACCGCTGCCGGACTGCAGGTCACGCATGATCAGGAAGCCCGGATAATACCGGTACCACCGAATGCCCCGGACCACCAGAACGCTGGTGGCCATCAACGGCAGCAGGCACACGACACCCAGGACCACCCGGCCGGGCGACCGGTGGCGCTCGCCATGCACGATCTGATCAAGGCCGAGGGTCGTACCACACTCGGGACACCGATCAATGGTCAGGCCGGTCAGGTTGTACTCACAGCGGCGGCAGCGAGGGGTCGTGCCTCGCCGCGGCGGCCACAGTCCTTGCTTGAGAAGAACCAGGCCCAGCGGTGCGAGGGCCACCAGTAGACATAACGACACTGCCCCAAGGTGCATGGTGGGTGACAGCCCCCTTTCCAGCTCCCCTGTCCGGTGAATGCATGATACGGGCGATTGCTTTCAGGTGCGACTCCCGGACGCGCGTTCTCTTTTGAGAAGCTCTTCTGAGCCGGTGAGTGCGGTCTTACTGACGTGCAGGAGAGCCTGATGCTGCGGTTTTCACGTGGGTTCCCGCGGCTCTGCTGTGATTTCGCCGAACTGAGAATGGACTCATTATTGCCTTCCGGTGGAAAGCGCGGGCACTGCGGCAATTAAATATGCAGGAGGCTCGTGCCATGGATACTCAACATCAGCGGGATCGTCACGGAACTGAACAGGTGCCCGGCTCGGCGCAGCAACCGGAAAGCACCCTCCATCAATCGCCCGAACACGAATTCGATGGGCGATGCGGTGATTCCTCCGGCATGACCGAAAATGCTTCGAAGCCCGTCAGTGGCTCTGCTCCTGCGAGTGACGACAGTCCGCATCGGGCGCCGGAATCGGGTGAGCCACTCGAGCTCACGCCGGTCGCACGGGACCCGGTGGTTAACACGCCAGACGGCGACGGACCCGGCGTGGCCCCGGAGTCGGGAGATCGCACATTCTCCGACGAATCGGTAGCCGGTCCGCCACGCGAGTTCGGCCGCGGCTTTGAGGCGCAGACTCAAGCGTCTGCAAGCACACCCGGCGCGGCCGGTACGGAATCCATCCCGTCGGAGGACCCCCGGCTCACCGCCGCGGCAGCGCCCACAGAAGCCGCCGCGATCCCCGCGGGCGCGGAGGCCAGGGCCGGGATGAGCGAAGTGGATACGGTGGAAGTCGAGTTGCGGCCGATGGATGACGAGCAGTGGCGGCGCGAACACCGGATGCGACGGCGGCGAAAGGGAATGCGCGCCGCTCGAACGGCCCTGCTCTCCATCGCCGGGCTGGCCGCGGTCGCCACGCTCATCGGTACTCGGAAGCGTCAGGGGACCTACAGCTTTCGCGGGCGAACGGCCGTCATTACCGGCGGGTCGCGCGGACTGGGCCTGGTTCTGGCCCGCCACCTGGCCGCCGAGGGCGCCAACATCGCCCTGTTGGCGCGCCATCCCAACGAACTGGACGAAGCCGCCGATGATCTCAGGCAATCGGGCACTGAAGTACTCGTGTTGCCGTGCGACGTGCGCCACCGCTCGGAAGTCAACCGCGCCATCGCCCGGACGGCCGAGCACTTCGGGCGAATCGACGCGCTGATCAACAACGCCGGCATCATTCAGGTCGGGCCGCTGGAACACATGCGCGTGGACGACTTCGAGGAGGCCATGGCCGTCCACATGTGGGGTCCGCTCTACACCACCATGGCAGTGCTTCCGTACATGCGCCGCG
>BTUC01000141.1:0-16130 GCA_045863575.1 Phycisphaerae bacterium | reverse complement strand
CGAGAATCGGCCGTGTGCCTTTGTGGGCCGGCGCCTCGATCGTCCGTCCGCGCCATTGTCCGGCAATGATTCGCATGACCAGAGTATACCGGCCGCCGCCCGGGGGGCACGAACCTAGCCCGCCCTCCACTGGAGAACACGGGTGCCTCCATCAGCGATTCCATCGGCGGACAGGACGCGCAGCAGCAGTTCGCACGAATCCGGCTTGATGGTGGCCTGAAGCCAACCGAGCGGCTTGTCCGGGCCGAAGACGTAGGACGTCGCGGGCATTTTGACCAGGTGAACGCCTTCAACCTCGCGGAACGAGTATTCGTGGTTGTGGCCCTGGAAGACAGCCTTTACCTGTCGGCGGGGGGTGATCAGTTCTATGAGCGCCGGGGTGTCCTGTAGCGAGCCGCCCGATTCGCCCAGATCGTGGTGCACGAAAAGTAACGTGGGAATACGGGGCTGGGCATCGAGGGTGCTGCCCAACCAGTGCAGTTGCTCCACGCCGAGTTCCCCGGGGGTATGGTTCGGCCGAATGAGCGAATCGAGTACGATCATGCGCACCGGCCCGGTGTTGAAGGCCTCCACGTGTTTGGCCGCCACGTGCGGCGGACGCTGCTGTTCATCAGGGAAGGCACTGAGGAAGTGATCGCGGTTATCGTGATTGCCCATCGCCAGACGCAGGTCGATGCCGCTCCGGCGAACGGGCGCCAGCAGTTCCAGGATCAGGCGGTAGGCCCCCGAATCACCCCGGCGATGGGCGATATCGCCGTTGATGATCATTCCGGCGATCTTCCGGTGCGGCTGCAATGCATCGCGCACCACCGCGCGGAAATTGTCGTGCATATTCTGACCGCGCTCGGTGGCTTCCGCGGACGGATTGACGTGCGTGTCGGCCACCAGGGCCCAGCAGACCTCAGCGGGCGGCCCGCCGGATTCAGCCTGGTCAGCGTCACCTCGGCGATGGGCTGCTTCGCAGCCGCCCATCAGCAGGGCAGCGCTGGCGACGGCCGCATCCTTCAGCAGCGCGCGGCGCGTCTTCAAAGACATGCATGCGTTCCGGCTGGGTTGTCCCGCTTCAATCATTTTCAACGCTCCTCAGGGAGTTGACGGCGGTCTTCGTCGCATTGTGCTGAAGGTACAGGGAGTGCTGGTGCCTGCCAAGCCCCCACCCCGGCCCTCCCCCGGAGTACCGGAGGAGGGAGGTGCTCTGTCTCTCCCGGCGTACCGGAGGAGGGGGGTGTGCTGTCTCCCAGGGAGTATCGGAGGAGGGGTTGGTTCTCTGACGCCGGCACACTTTTGCCGCCTGCGGTGTCCGGAGACTTCTGCGGCCGCGCCGGTTGCTGGCGGTCGGCGCCGGCCGTACAATCGACTCAACTGGGGGTTGTTCTCAAGGAAGAGGATCCGCCGTGAAACTGGAAGTGATGTCGAATACGACCAGCTTGTGCGATCAGTGTGTGGGCCTGTGCTGCCGGTACTTCGCGTTTTCCATCGATAAGCCCGAGACGAAGCGCGATTTCGAGGATTTGCGGTGGTACATCCTGCACGAGGATACGCTCATCTTCGTCGAGGACGGGGAATGGTACGTACAGATCAACCGCAAGTGCCGAGCGCTGCTGCCGGATAATCGCTGTGGCATCTACGAGAACCGCCCGACGATCTGCCGGTCCTACAAAACCGACGGCTGCGACTGGCAGGCGGATGCCTACGATTACCAGCACGTATTCTGTGAGCCGGAACAGATCGAGAAGTTTGCCAGGGAGTACCTGGCAGCCAAGCGAAAGAAGGCCCGAACCAGGGCCAAGCCCGGCCAAACCAAGACCCGCCGGCCGGCTCCCAAGCGAACCAAACGCCGCCGGCTAGTGAAAACCGGCGTGCCGCTGCACCTGCTGATGTCCGCTTGAGGCGGGGGCGCTCCCCGGTCAGACATGAGAACACCGTCGCGGCGCGGGCTGATTGCTGAACGCTGACCGCTGAAAGCTCTGTCAATGAAATTCCAGAACCCTAAAGGTACGCGCGACTTTTATCCCGAGGATATGGCCGTCCGCAACTGGATCATGGACGCCTGGCGCCGCGTGTCGGTGCGTAACGGCTTCGAGGAGTACGACGGGCCGATCTTCGAATACCTGGAGCTCTACAAGGCTAAGAGCGGAGAGGGTATCGTCTCGGAGCTGTTTCATTTTCAGGACCGCGGCGAGCGCGATCTGGCTATCCGCCCGGAAATGACCCCTACGCTGGCCCGGATGGTCAATGCCCGTGCTCAGTCGCTGCCGCGTCCGATCAAGTGGTTCAGCGTGCCTCGGCTCTGTCGGGCGGAACGGCCGCAGCGAGGGCGGTTGCGCGAGTTCTTTCAGTGGAACATCGACATTGTCGGCCCGGACGAGCCGCTGGCCGACGCGGAATGCATCTTCACGGCCATTGACTTCTTCCGCGAGGTGGGACTCACCCCGGCCGACATGGTCATGAAGATCAACTCGCGATCGCTGCTCTCGGCCCTGCTGTCCGCCGGTGGCTTCCCGGCTGAGCGGCACGCCGAGCTGTTCACCGTGCTGGACAAGCACGACAAAGTCCCCCCCGAAGCCTTCGAAGAGCTGCTGGCCAAGGTGACCGCTGGCGACGACGAGCGGAGCCGCATCCGGTCGATTTGCGGGGCCAGGGGCCCTGAGGGGCTGGAAAGCCTCGCCGCCGCGGCCCGTGGAAATGAGCCGGCCGAGGCGGAGCTGGCCCGCTTGCGTTCGCTGTTTGGGCTGCTGGCCCGGATGGGAGTCGACGAGTACTGCGCGTTCGATATGGGCGTGGTGCGCGGGCTCGCCTACTACACGGGCGTGGTTTTCGAGGGGTTCGCCAAAGGCGAGTTGCAGCGGGCCATCTGCGGTGGGGGGCGTTATGGCCAGCTTCTGGAAGTCCTGGGCGGTCCCGCGATGTCCGGCATCGGATTTGGCACCAGCGACGTGGTTATCGAGGTTGTATTGGAGGAGCTGAAACGCCTGCCGGAATCCGTCAATCGGCCGCGGGTGGCCGACTTTTTCCTCGTCGATGCCGACCCGGGGCTGTTTTCAGAAGTGCTGACCCTGGCGGCCCAGCTCCGGCACAAAGGGCTGACGGCCGAGTTCAGCTACAAGCGCCAGGGGATCGGCAAGCAGCTCAAGCAGGCGTCCGGACGGGCGGCGCGGGCGATCATCGTCGGCCAGGAGTTTACCCAACGCCGGGTGCTGGTGGTCAAGGACTTGACCACCGGCGAGCAGACGGAGGTCTCTTTGGAGGCCTTCCTGGCCAACCCGCCGGGCCCCTGATCGGACCCGCGGCGGACAGGCAACTCGGTTCTACCTCCCACTTCTGGACGGTAGCATCATGACGCGGAGGAACATCCACTACGAGGCAGCCTTCGTGGACTACCTGCGCAGCAGGGGGGTGCCGTATGTCCCCGTGGACGAAACCCGCAAGGTCATCTTCGCCGGGGCCAAGATCAAGTCCTTCGATCTCATCGCCTACCCTGGCGGGGGGCGGCAGTGGATCGTGGACATCAAGGGAAGGCAGTTTCCGTACATCGCCGAGGACGGCTCCAAACGCTACTGGGAGAACTGGGTCACCCGCGAGGATCTGGACGGCCTGGGCGAGTGGGAGCGCGTTTTCGGTGCGCCCTTTGAAGCCCAATTTGTCTTCGCCTACGTGCTGGACGGCCCACCGGATCGCTGGCCGGCCGGTCAGCCACACACCTTCCGCGATGACTACTACGCGTTCCTGGCCGTCTCCCTGAGGGAATACCGGGAACACTGCCGTGACCGATCGGCCCGTTGGGACACGGTGGCCGTCGGCACACGCATCTTCCGACAGATCGCCCGTCCTGTGGAAGCCTTCGGTCTCAGCCAGGCCTGAGACTGACCTGCCTTGGCCAACAGGCTCCGGCGTGGCAAGCACAACCGTGGCCCACGGGCGTCGATCGTCTCCGGGATGTATCGTGCCGGGCTCCACAAGGTACGGTATGAAAGGACAATCGGCGACAACCCAGGCTTTACGCGCCGATCATCAGCGTTATAATCCTGGTGGATGAGGATTTCGGGCAGGTTATCGCGAGCCCGCATCGGGAGATGTTTATGCGCCGACGCTTTCTGACGTTCATGCTGGGAACGCTGCTGTTCACTGTACCTGCCTGGGGACAGTCGTACGAGTTGCCGCAGGGGGGCAAGCCTGTCGAGAAATCCGTGGCCAAGGAGTGGCTGATCGGCTCGATTTTCCTGGTCGGCTGCCTGGTGGTGGCATTCAAGCCGGCTAAGCGATCGAACCTGCAATGACGAACTTGCAGGTGTTGCCGCCTCGCGGGAGGTGAATTCGCGTGACCAGACGGCTCTTGCTCGTCATGCTGACGGGGCTCAATCTGTTCCTGCTGTCCTGTTTGTTGCTGGGTGCGTATACGCCCCCGGCCGCCTATGCCCAGGCATTGGTCGGACCGAATCAGTACCTGCTGTTCGCTGCCGAGGTTGAGCTGAAGAACGACGCCATCTACCTCATCGACACCCGTAACCGCCGCATGTTCGCGTTCCGTACGACCTTCCCGCGCGTGGCCAACCAGCCCGTGCGTTTCTCTCTGATGTCACAGCGGGACCTGGCCAGAGATTTCATTCGAAGGTAGGGGGCTGCGCTGATGAACAGTAAAGACTTGGCCATTGGTGTGCTGAGCGTGACGGCCGTCATCCTGCTGGCGGCGCTGGTGATCGTTCAGGCGGTGCTATCACCTCCGGCGATGGGCTTTGGTCAGGGTACATCGGGCGGCGACTACGTGGTCAGTACTGCCCAACTCGACGACACCACGGAGATGATCTTCATCGTGGACAGCGTGGCTCAGCAAATGAACATGTACGGCTTTGTCGCGCCGTTGGGGGTCGTGGAACTGATCCAGACCATGGATTTGCGGGTACTGGATCGCCTGTCGGATCGCCCGGCCGATCGCGACCGGGGCGTTCGGGACAATCGCTGAAAAGCAGATGTAACGTGCCGGTTCGAGAGAAAGCGGCTTCGGGCAAGCGGCCCGCAAGCCAATGCGAGTGGACACACCGGCGCCTGGGGCCGCAGGCGTCCTGGCCGTTTTGCCGGCCGTACACGTAAGGATGGTGGAATGTTCGCGGACACAATTGCTTCCCTGGCCCGGCAGGTTCTTACCGGGACGCCCGTGTCGCGCCTTCAGGCCGAGTATCTCGTGAACGTGCCGGCCGAGAATTACCATGATCTTTTCCGCGCCGCCACGCGCATCCGCGAACAAAGGCGCGGCACTCAGGTTCGCTGCTGCAGCATCGTCGCCGCCAAGGTCGGTCGATGCAGCGAGGATTGCGCCTTCTGCAGCCAGTCGGCCCATTACGCCACGCCAGTGAAGGGTTTGACTGTCCTCCAGCAGGACGGCGTGTTCGACGCGGCCATGCAGGCCTCGGCCGACGGAGCCGACTCGTTCGGCATCGTCAACAGCGGCCTGGGTCCATCGGACAAGGAAATCGAACAGTGGGGGCTCACCATCGAGCGAATCCGCCGGGCAGGGGGGATCCGTGCGTGCGCTTCCCTCGGGGTGCTTACCGAGCCGCAGGCCCAGCGTCTCGCCGAACTGGGGGTGCAGCGCTACAACCACAACCTTCAGACCTCGCGGCGGCACTTCCCGAACATCATCAAAACGCACAGCTATGACGAAAGGCTGGAGACGTTGCATCACCTGAAACGTGCCGGCATCAGCGTGTGCAGCGGCGTTCTGTTCGGCATGGGCGAGACCTGGGCCGACCGGCTGGACATCGCCTTCGAGCTGCGCGAGGTGGATCCGGACGTGCTGCCGGTCAATTTCCTGGTGCCCATCGACGGCACGCCGCTGGCGGGCACCGATCCGATCCCGCCCATGGAGTGCCTGAAGATCATCGCCATCTACCGGTTTCTGTTCCCGCGCCAGGAAATCAAGGTGGCCGGCGGCAGGGAGGTCAACCTGCGCGACGTGCAGAGCTGGATCTTCTACGCGGGCGCGGACAGCTTCCTGATCGGCAACTATCTGACCACCTTCGGCCGCCAGCCCGGCCAGGACCGCCAGATGGTGCACGACCTGGGCCTTCAGGTCGAGGATTTCGCCGAGCCGGCGCCTGCTGCGTCCGCTCCCACGGATCGGTCGCGGCGAAAAGTCGAATACCTTCAGCATGTCACCTGAGGTCTTCGTTACCGGGATCGGCATGGTCACGCCGGCCGGCGCAGGCGCGCAGCGCACCTGGGAGGGCCTGCTGGCGGGGGGGCGCTTCGTCCGGGCGGCGCCCTGGCTGGATCTCGAGGGCTGCGCTACCCGGTTCGCCGCCGCGATCGGGGACTTTACCCCCCTCGCGGAGGCGCCGGCCGATCCGGTCTGCGGCTACGCGGCCGCCGCTTACCAGGATTATATTCTTAATGACCTACCAAAACATATATATACACTTATAAACTCACAAGAGATCCGACTCTCCCGCATTTCAATAGGAACTAGTAAGGGTGGTGTACATTCTTTTTCATCTGTTTCCCGAAACCTGTCCAAAGGCCCTTTTGGATTAATTAACCATCTTGAGGATCTTTGCTGCATTCCGCCGGATGCACCCGCCCGCTGCCTGGCCGTCCGGGCGCCGGCCGGCGGAATGCATGCCACCGTGGCGGCCTGCGCGACGGGGACGCTGGCGGCCATTCGCGGCGTACGCCTCATCGAGGACGGAGATGCCGAACAGGTGCTGGCGGGCAGTTCGGATGCATCGCTGGTCCGGCTGTGGTTCGCCGCCTTCGAGCGCATGGGCGTGCTGGCCCCCGAACACCCCGTCAAGGGCCCTGCCTGGGCTTGCCGGCCGTTCGATGCCCACCGGAACGGCTTTGCTCTCGGCGAAGGCGCGGCCGTGCTGGCTTTGGAATCCGGAGATTCGGTGCGTCGCCGAGGCGCCCGGCCAATCGCCCGCATCGCGGGCGCCGCCATGACCACCGACCCGGCCGGTCTGACTGCGGTCAGCCCTGATGCCGAGCCGCTGGCCCATGCCATCCGGCTGGCCTGTGGACGCGCCGGCTGCCGGCCGGAGGAAATCGTCTGCATCCATGCCCATGGTACCGGGACGCGCGCCAACGACATGGTCGAGGCCCGAGCCATCCGCACGGCGCTCAGGGCTCATGCTCGCAACGTCCCTATCGTGTCCATCAAGGGAGCGATTGGCCATCTCCTTGGCGCCGCGGGAGCGGTTGAGCTGGCCCTTGCGGCGCTGACGTGTCAGCAGGGCATCAGCCCGGGCAACGTGACCCTGGAGGAGCCGGATCCCGAGCTGGGCGAACTGTGCCTGCCCAGGGAAACGTTCCGGCCGGGATGCGGGCCGGTGCTCAAGACGGCGCTAGGCTTTGGGGGGCACGTGGCGGCCGTGGTTTTGACCCCTGCGTGAGCTCCCAATGTTCAACGCAACATAACATACATTATCGGACCTTGAGGTGGGGCGGTCGAGGCGGCCCTGTCCCTGTACGTACCGGCCGACCTCCGTGCCGGCCGTTAATCAGTTGAATGACCGGCGGCGGCAGAACGTCCGGCACAGAGGCCGGCCGCTACACCGCAGGTCCAAGCTCCCCCCGGGTTGCCCTAACGCCTCTCAGGGAATACAGTTGTCCAGTTCGGGCCCTTCGGATGCATTAAGGGGTTCAACCGATGAAACGAGGCGCGGCGTGGCCGGCAAGACCGACAATCTCTCCACTCGTATTCTGACCCATCTGGGCAAAAAGGATTACCGCCCCGTTCGAGCCCGGCGGCTGGCCCGGGCCATGGGGATCGATGAGGAGGAGTACGACTCGTTCCGGACCGCCGTCAAGGAGCTGATGCGCGCGGGCCGGGTCATCCTGGGCGGCGGCAACAGCATCGCCTTGCCCACCGGCCGCCAGACCATCATCGGCACCTTCCGCGGGCACGTCCGGGGATTCGGCTTCGTGGTCCCGGAATCGCCCGCCGAGCACGGCGATCTGTTCATCCCACCCGGGGCGACCATGAACGCGATCACCGGGGATACGGTGGCCGCCCGGCTGACCCGCCGCGGCAAAGGCGGTGACGAGAGCCGCGTCGAAGGCGAGGTCGTGGAGATCATCACCCGCGGCCAGAGCCGGTTCGTGGGCGAACTGGTCCGCGATGGGCGTGAATGGGTCATGCTGCCGGACGGCAAATCGCTGCATTCGCCCGTCCTCCTGGGTGACGTGACCGCCACCCGCGCTCGCGCCGGCGACCAGGTGGTCGTCGAACTCACCGAATTCCCCCGGCCATACCAGCCGGCGCGCGGGGTCATCGTCGAGGTGCTCGGCCGGCGAGGCGACCCGGGCATTGATACGCTGAGCATCATCCGGCAGTACCATTTTCGCGATCAGTTCCCCGAGGAAGTTCTTACTGATGTCCGCCGGGCGATCGGCGAATATGACCTTGATGAGGAGCTCGGCAACCGCGAGGACCTCCGCAACGAAGCGATTGTCACCATCGATCCGGATGACGCCAAGGATTTCGACGACGCGATCTCCATCCGGCAGGCGGCTCATGGGCGCCTGGAACTCGGCGTGCACATCGCCGACGTGTCCACCTTCGTGCGCGGCGGTCGCCCGCTGGATGGCGAGGCGCGCCTCCGTGCCAACAGCATTTACCTCCCCCGCCACGTGATACCGATGCTTCCGGAGGTGCTGAGTAACGGCCTGTGCAGCCTTCAGGAGGCCCAGCCGCGGCTGACCAAGAGCGCCTTCATCGAGTATGACGCGCGCGGGCGCCGGGTGGGTTCGCGTTTCGCCAACACGGTGATCCAGTCGCGCAAGCGCCTGACCTACCGCGAGGCTACCGGCATTCTGGAAGGCCGAACCGGCGGCTTCCAGCCGGAGGTAGTCGAGCTGCTCAGGCGGATGGACGCCCTGGCCCGGGCGATCCGCAAGCGCCGGTTGGCCGACGGCATGATCGTGCTCGATCTGCCCGAGGTTGAGCTCGTGCTCAACGAGGATGGCGAGGTCACCGGTGTGGAGCCCGCGGACACGAGCTTCTCCCACACCATCATCGAGATGTTCATGGTGGAAGCCAACGAGGCGGTGGCCGAACTGCTCACCGGGCTGGGGGTCCCCCACTTGCGGCGGATCCATCCGGACCCCCCGCCGGAGTCCCAGCGCAAGCTGGCGCAGTTCCTGCGTGTCCTGGGCCGGCCGCTGCCCGAGAAGCTGACCCGCCGAGACATGATCCGCACGCTGGAGAGCGTCCGCGGCAAGCCGGAGTCATTCGCAGTCAACCTTGCGGTTCTGCGTTCGCTGGCCCAGGCGGAGTACTCGCCCAAGATGGAGGGGCATTTCGCCCTGGCCAGCGAGCACTACTCGCACTTCACCTCGCCGATCCGGCGTTACCCGGATTTGGTGGTGCATCGTCTTCTCCAGACTTACCTGGAGGGCCGGTTGCGGACGCGGCGCGATCGAGAGTCAGTCCCCTCGCAGGAGACACTTACCGAAATCGGCAAGCACTGCAGCTACAACGAGCGCCGGGCCGAGGATGCCGAGCGCGAGCTCAAGCAGGTGAAGATTCTCACTTTGCTGGAATCCCGATTGGGTGAAATTGAGGACGGCGTAGTTACCGGCGTGGCCAACGTGGGCGTTTACGTGCAGCTCCGCAGGTATCTCATCGACGGCTTGATCCGCTTTGCGGATCTTCAGGACGACTGGTGGGAAATCGACGTCCGCGCGGGCTGTGCGATCGGACAGCGCAGCGGCCGTCGGATCGGCATCGGCGACCTGCTGCGGGTCCAGATTGCTGCTGTGGATATCGCCTCGCGCGAGCTGGATCTGGTCCTCCAGGAGGTGCAGCAGTCCTCACCGCGCAGCGCGGCTGCGGCCGTTCCAGTTCGTGAAAAACAGGCCAAGGCCAAGCGAACCCCGGCACGTGGACGTAGGGGTGCAACCGGAAAACGCACGAGTGGGCGGCAGGGCCGCACGGCGGGGCGCCGCGGCAGGCGAACCCGTTAGCAGCCCCCTGCACAGACC
This sequence comes from Phycisphaerae bacterium, assembly GCA_045863575.1. Lineage (GTDB taxonomy): Bacteria > Planctomycetota > Phycisphaerae > UBA1845 > PWPN01 > JAAXZI01. The sequence goes on along the minus strand of BTUC01000141.1, from coordinate 6,152 downwards.
CATGCTCCTCCAGGGAAGGTGACCGTGAACCGATGGGACGCTCTACGCGTGGACGTGCATTGCCACGTCGGGCAGAAGCGCAGACCGGCCGAACCCGGCGAGCGGTTCAGCTTTGAACCGGCCGGCCCCGCCAAGGACGGCAACGGCCAGCCCTCTGCGCCGGGTGCGCCGGCGTGGGACGCCTACATTTCCGATCGTCTGACCGGGGGTCTGTCCTTCCGGCTCGCCCGCTGGTGGCTGGGTATCTCCAGCGGCTCCGACCGCGAAACCGACGAGGGTATCGAACGTCTGCTGCTGCATCATATTCTCGGAGCTTGCCAGCTCGAGCGTGCCGTGGCCCTGGCCTTCGATGAATACCATACGAACGAAGGAGAGGCCCTCGGCCCGCGAGCCCGCCGCGCCGGACGAGGCACCGATCTCTACGTTTCCAACACCTACGTCCGTCAACTTTGGCGGCGCTACCCCCGGCGGATTCTGTTCGGTGCTTCCATACACCCCTACCGGCAATCAGCAAACCAGACGGCTCTGGATATGCTCGAGGAGGTCACGGCCGCCGGCGCCGTGCTGATCAAGTGGCTGCCCCTGGCCCAGAACATCAGCGGCCGTGACCCACGCACCATCGCGTTTCTGCGCAAGGCCGCCGAGCTGCGCATGCCGATGCTCATCCACTACGGCGGCGAGAAGTGCCTGGGCAACGCTCATCCGGAATTTGAGGACCCTGCCCCCCTGCTGCAAACCTTGCGTGGGCTCCGCGCCGAGGGCGGCATGCCCACGGTGATCGTCGCCCACGTCGCCACGCCGGCCCTCTGGCCACTCGAGTCGGGCCGGCACTTCCGAGCGCTCATTACCGCTCTGCTGGGCGAGTTCTCCGATGCCCCGCTTTATGCGGACATTTCCGCACTGGCGCTACCCCAGCGGGCCCGCTGGTTGAAGAAACTCGCCCGGACGCCGGCCGTGCACCGCAAGCTGGTCTACGGCAGCGATTTTCCGCTGCCGGCTGTGACCTGGTGTTTCCGGCGCGAGCTGGGCCGCCTGCGCCGGGCCATCGGCTCGCTGGAGTCATGGCTGGATCGCGATATCATGCTAAAATCCGCTTTGGGCTTCGGTGAGGACGTCTTCCTGCGGGCCGGGAAGCTGCTCCGGCATCGCATTCAGATTGCAGATGCCCTCGTCGCCGACGGCCGGCGGGAGCGGCAGCGATCCGTTGCAGAACCCGATCCGACCCGCTGAGGATAATCGTGCACCAGACACCACTGCACAGTTTCCACGTGGACCGACAGGCACGCATGGTGGACTTCGCCGGCTGGCACATGCCGCTGCTCTACACGGGCATCGTCGAGGAACACCTGCACACGCGGCAGTCCGCCTCCGTCTTCGATGTTTCCCATATGGGCCGGATCGAGTTTCGCGGTTCCGGGGCCCAGGACCTCCTCCAGGGATTGTGCACGCGGCAGCTCGCCGACGCCCAGCCGGGTCAGTCGCGCTACAGCCACGTGTGCAATGAGTCCGGCGGTATCCTGGACGATGTGATCGTCTCCCGGTATCCCGATAAGTGGTTCATGGTCTGCAATGCTTCCAACCGCGAACGGATCCTGGATTGGCTGCGGCAACATGCTTCCGGGCACGACGTACAAATCGAGGACGTCACCGAATCCACGCTGATGGTGGCCGTTCAGGGGCCTGAGGTGCTGCCGCGGCTGAGTGAAAAACTTCCGTTACCCGTCGCCGATTTGAAGCGTTACCGCTTTCTGGCCGGCGCCTACATGGGCATTCCGTACACGGTGTTCCGCAGCGGCTACACGGGCGAAGACGGCGTCGAGATGATCCTGCCGGCGAACACGGCCGGGCTGATCGGCGGATGGCTGGCCGGGCAGGCGGGCGCCGATACCTGGCTGCGGCCCGCAGGACTGGGCGCACGGGACACCCTGCGGCTCGAAGCTGGCATGCCCCTCTATGGCCACGAACTGCACGAGCAGGTAGACTCGCTCTCGGCGGGGCTGGCGTGGTGCGTGGATCTGAACAAGGATTTCGTCGGCGCAGACGCCCTGCGGCGCATCGCCCAGGAGGGTCCGGCGCGGCGGCTGGCCGGCCTCGAGCTGGCCGGCCGACGCATTGCCCGGCAGGGTGCGGTCGTGCAGTCCGGCGGGCAATCGGTCGGCGAGGTAACCAGCGGCACGTTTTCGCCGACGCTTCAGCGGAGCATTGCCATGGCTTACGTCCGTGCGGACTGCGCCGAGCCTGGCACCGCACTGGAGATCGGGCTGTCGGGCCAGGCGGCCGAAGCCGTCGTGGTCAAGCTTCCATTTTACAAACGTTCGGCCGCATGAAGCGGCCGGCGTATCAGGGCACGTGAGCTTCAGGAGAATAGACGCGTGGCATCCAATCCGGCGGATCGACGATACAGCAAAACGCACGAGTGGTTCAAAGCTTCGGGCGATGAGGTCGCCATTGGAATCACCCAATTCGCGGCCGACGAGTTGACCGACATCACCTTCGTCGACCTGCCCAAACCGGGCACGCAGATCACGGCCGGCAAGCCCTTTGGCGAAATCGAATCGGTCAAGGCCACCAGCGCACTCTACACCGCCATCGGTGGCGAGGTCCTGGAGGCCAACCCGGCCCTGTCGGAGCAACCGGAACTGGTGAACAACAGCCCATTCGAAAAGGGCTGGTTGATCCGGATCCGCGCTTCCGATCTGGGGCCGCTGGAGGGACTGATGGACGCCCAGGCGTACGATGCCATGACGCAGCAGGGATGACGATGGACTATACCCAACTGACCGCGGCCGACGAGCAGCACATGCTGGACACGATCGGTGTCTCCGAAGTGCGCGAGCTCTTCCGCGATATCCCGCCGCAGGCGCGATTGGAACGGCCGCTCGACCTCCCCGCGGGGTTGAGCGAGCTGGAGCTTCTGGGTGAACTCAACCGCCTCGCTCAGGCGAACCGGACTTGCGATTCGGCCGTCTGTTTTCTGGGTGGTGGGATGTACGATCATTTCATCCCCAGCGTCGTGGATGCACTGGCCTCGCAGAGTGAGTTCGTGACCGCGTACACGCCCTACCAGGCCGAGGCCTCGCAGGGCTCGCTGCAGGCGTTCTATGAGTATCAGACGCTCATTTGTCAGCTCACCGGCATGGACGTCTCCAACGCATCGCTCTACGAGGGAGCGACCGCGGCGGCCGAGGCCGTGCTCATGGCCCGCTCGATCACGGGGCGCCGTCGCGTACTGGTCTCCTCGGCCGTCCATCCCGATACGCGCGGCGTCCTGGCGACGTACCTGCGCGAGCTGCCCATCGATCTGACCATTGTCGAAACCGTGAACGGCCGAACCAACCCCGAAGATCTGCGCCGGACGATCAACGACGAGACGGCCGCGATCCTCATCCAGACGCCCAACGTATTCGGCTGCATCGAATCGCTCGATCGGCTGGCGGCGATCGGCCACGAAGCCGGCTCTCTGGTCATCGCTTCGGTCGATCCGATCAGTTGCGCCCTGCTCAAGCGGCCCGGCGACCTTGGTGCGGACATCGTTGTAGGTGACGGCCAGCCGCTGGGGATCCCCATGTCGTATGGCGGGCCGAGCCTGGGCTTCATGGCCTGCCGTGAGCCGTTCATGCGCAAGATGCCGGGTCGGCTGGTGGGCGCGACGCGTGACCGGGCCGGCCGTCGGGCTTTTTGCCTGACGCTTCAGACTCGCGAGCAGCACATCCGGCGCGAGCGCGCGACCAGCAACATCTGCACGAACCAGGGGCTGCTGGCGTTGCGCGTAGCGGCATACCTTTGTGCCACCGGCCGGCGGGGCTTGGCCCGCATCGCCTCACTGTGTTTGGACAAGGCCCACTATGCGGCCGGGCGCATCGCGGAGTTGGATGGCTTTGAACTCCGCTTCGGGGCGCCATTCTTCAAGGAGTTCGTGGTTCGAACCACCAAAGGTGTGGACCGGGTACTTGATCACTGCCGGAGCTGCAACATCCTGGCAGGCGGACGCATGGGCCCCTGGTACGACGGCCTGACCGATTCGCTGCTCATCGCGGTCACCGAGAAGCGAACGCGCCAGGAGATCGACGCGTTGGTGAACGCCCTGGCCGAGGCATAGACCCGCCCCACCGGCGCGTGATGTAGCGTCCGGCCCCCGTGCCGGACGTCGAGTCGAGAATGTACGTAATACGGGCATGAGATGCTGAGGAGTGGGACCGGCATCCTGCCGGTCATCCAGCGGCCCGGAAAGAAGCGCGTGTAGCTCGCCGCATGGGCGAGCCGACAAAGATCCGCTTCAGCGAGGGATCGCACCGTGGGCTACGACGTTGAGTTCATCCAGGTACCGGACGCAGCCGGCGCTAAGCTGCCGGCCTCGGGCAAAGACGCTGACGCATTGATCAAGAAGGCTTCGCCTTTGAAGGATGCGGCGGGCATCCGCACCCACCTGCTCACGTTGGAGGGCAGCCGTCCCGGTCCCGGGGAATCGATTGACTATATGGGCAAGGGCCTCAACTACGCCCGGCTCGAGGTGGAGGCGAAGGCCGTCGAAGTGGAGAACAACTGCGGCGCGGCCGAGCTGTTGAAGATTTACCGTCACCTGCTGACAGGCTTGCCAGGGCTGCTGATCCATGACTTGCAGAGCGGGCAGGTGCACGACGCGGACAGCTTCGCCGCGTGGTGGTCGAGACCGCTGTGAGAACATGATGGACAAAAACGCGATGCATACTCAGGAATCGCTCTCCGGCGCCGGCCTGGTGCCCGCCGAGAAACTTATTTTCGAGCAGACCACGCCCGGCGCCTGCGCCGTCTCGCTGCCCCCCATGGACGTGCCTCCCGTCGATCGGGCCCAGGCGGTGCCGCGCGAGCTGCTGGCCGACAGCCCCCCGCCGCTGCCGGAGATCGGCGAGCTGGATCTGGTGCGCCACTACACGCGGCTTGCCCACCGCCTGTTCAGCGTGGACGGCAACTTCTACCCGCTGGGCTCCTGCACGATGAAGTACAACCCCAAGATCAACGAAGTCGCCGCCGCCATGCCCGGCTTCACCCGGCTACATCCGCTCCAGGCGGAATCCGACGTCCAGGGAATGCTGGAGCTGCTCTATCATCTGCGCGTTTTCCTGGCCGAGATCGCCGGCCTTGCCGAGGCTACGCTGCAGCCGTGTGCCGGCGCCCACGGCGAAATGACCGGGCTGATGATCATCAATGCGTACCATCGTAGCCGCGGTGAGGATCGCCCCAAGGTGCTTGCTCCCGATACGGCCCATGGCACCAACCCGGCCACCTGCACCGTCTGCGGGCGTTACGCCGTCCAGGTCGCTTCTCGGGATGGCCGTGTGGATCTCGCCGACCTGCGGGCAAAGGTGGACGACCAGACCGCCGCCCTCATGATCACCAACCCCAACACGGGCGGGCTTTTCGATCCCCAGATCGCGGACATTGCCGAGATACTCCACGCTCAGGGCGCCTTGCTCTACCTCGACGGGGCCAACATGAACGCGATCCTGGGCATCGCCCGGCCCGGTGACTTCGGCGTGGATGTGATGCACTATAACACGCACAAGACGTTCAGTACGCCGCACGGCTGTGGAGGTCCGGGCTCTGGACCGGTGGCCGTCCGCGATGGATTGCAGCAGTTCCTGCCCGGCCCGCAGGTGGTCCGCCGCGAGGACGGTACGTACGCCTGGGCGCCGGTGGGACCGCAATCGATCGGGCGTGTACGCTCGTTCTTCGGGCAGACGGGCGTGCTCATCCGCGCCTTTGCCTACATCCGAGCCTTGGGCCCCGCGGGTCTGCGCAACGTGAGTGAAAAGGCTGTGCTCTCGGCCAACTACCTGGCGGCCCGGCTGCGGCATCTGTATCGGTTCCCATTCGAGCCGCCCTACGCCCACGAGTTCATCATGGTGCCGGAGTTCCGCGAGCACGGCGTCACCGAGCTGGATGTGGCCAAGCGGCTCATCGATCACGCCGTCCATCCGCCGACCATGAGCTGGCCGGTGGCGCACTGCCTCATGATCGAGCCGACTGAATGCGAGTCGCTGGCCACGCTGGACCGATTCGTCGAGGTGATGACCGCCATCGCCCGCGAGGCCCGGGAAACTCCCGAAGTCCTGCACCACGCGCCGCACAGCATGCCGGTCGAGCGGCTCGATGAGGTGACCGCGGCCCGCAAG
>BTUC01000140.1:0-16359 GCA_045863575.1 Phycisphaerae bacterium | reverse complement strand
CCTGATCCGCCATCGCGGCGCCTTTCGAGCTTCCACGTTCTATAACGCAGAGCCGCCGCGCGGGCTGAAGCCCGCGGCTCTTTACCCGCTCAACGAATCCCCGCGGTCCACGTCAATGGTCGCGAGGTTGTTGTAGTAGTTCACGAAAATGGCAATGGCGATGGCCGCTTCCGCGGCCGCCAGCACGATGACGAACAGTGCCGCAATCTGGCCGTCGATGCCACCGACGTGGTAGCGCGAGAAGGCCACCAGGTTGATGTTGGCGGCGTTGAGGATCAGCTCCGCGCCGATCAGGATCCCCACCGCGTTGCGCTTGCTGGTCATGACATACAGGCCGCAGCAGAACATGAACGCGGCCAGCACGAGGTAATGATTCAATCCGATCGTCAGCATCCGCTCCGGCTCCTTTTGCCCTGTGGCACAGGTTTTCAACCTGTGAGCGTCTACTCCGCCCGCTCCGTCCGCGCCAGGTAGGCCGCGCCGATCATGACCGCCAGCAGCAAGACGCTGGCCAACTCAAACGGCACCAGGTAGGTGGTCAGCAATGACCAGCCGATCTGGGCCACCTCGTAGTAACCTTCACCGGTCACCTTCGGCTGCTCCCACGGGGTTCGCAGGACCATGGCCGTCAGTCCGCCAAACAGGGCCAGGCACACGACAGCGCCGGCAATCAGCTCGGCCGGCCGGGGCACGTAGTTTACCCAGGGCGACTTACTGGTGAGCATGACACCGAAGATGATCACGATCAGCGTACCGCCGGCGTACACGATCAACTGAATCGCCCCCAGGAAATTGGCGGCCATCAGAAAGTACAGAATGGCCACAGAGCCGAGTGTGCCGAACAGGAACGTGGCCATGCGCACGATGTTGACCGAGAGGACGCAGCCCAGCGCCGTGGCGGCGGCCACGCCGCCGACGACATAGAACACCACTGCTTCCATCAGCGAACCGGACGGCGCCATCCCCGCCGCGGCCTCGGGCACATCCGTGATCGGCGCGGCGGCCCCTGCCTCCTCCGGCTCCGCCACGGCTGACTCATCCGCACCGGCGGCTTCAAGGCTCTCCGTTGACGCTTCGTCCGCCGAAGCCTCATCAACGACCGGAGCGTCAGGTTCATCCTGCGCATACAAGGCCGCCGAACTCCAGCTCAGCAGCAGCGATGCGCACATCATCCAGCGAAACAGTCTGTTCACGGTTCGAGATCTCACGATCCGGGCAAATGCTCAATCGCCAGCGTGCCCACGAGCCGCCGCCGGTTTCTGAAGCCGTACAGGACAATCGACAGAATGCCGATCACCACCACTGCGCCGATGAGCGCCAGCAGGCCGTTCGTCACCACCGCCAGTCCACCGCCCGATGGCACCAGCAGACTCCACAGCGTCGCGCCCAGCAGCACGAGCATGGTCATCGGCAGCAGTACCTGCACGCAAGCGTACATCACCTGGTCCAGGCGGATGCGCGGCAGCGTCCAGCGGATCCACATCTGGACATAAACGCCGAAGAACGCCTTGGCGATGAACCACAGCGGTCCGCTGAAGAGCACACCGGCCAGGCCGCGCTGCCAGAGCGTCCACTGCGTCCAGTCAGCGCCCCACCAGCGATGGGCCCATTCGGAAGGCAGCGGCGAGTACCAGGCTCCGAAGAAGAGAATGACCGCCAGCCCGCTGACCACGAACATGGCCGCGTACTCGGCGAAGAAGAACAGGCACCAGCGGAAGCCGGAGTACTCGGTCATGAAGCCGGCCACCAGCTCGCTCTCCGCCTCCGGCAGGTCGAACGGGGCCCGCTTGCAGTTGGCCAGACCGGCCATCATGTAGGTTCCCGCGGCGATGAACGTGAACGGGTTGGCGAACGCCAGCCAGGTGTGGAAGCCGCCGGACTGAAGGTTGCCGATGTCGGCCAGCCGCAGCGTGCCCACGGTCAGTACCGGCACCAGCAGCGAGAGGCCCATGGGGATTTCGTAGGAGACCATCTGACAGGCCTCGCGCATCGCGCCGTACACGCTCCACTTGTTGTTCGAAGCCCACCCGGCCAGGATCACGCCCACCACCTCCACGCCCAGCATGGCCAGGATGAAAATGAGGCCGACGTCCAGGTTACGGAAGACCCAGTAGGCCCCAAAGGGCAAGGCCAGAAATGCGCTCAAGGCCGGAACGAAGGCCAGATAGGGTGCGAGCTTGAACAGGGGCTTGTCGGCCCCGTCCTTGATGATGTCTTCCTTCTGCATCAGCTTGATGCCATCCGCCAGCGACTGCGCCCACCCGTGCCAGCCGCCGACCCGCATGGGCCCCAGCCGGCTCTGGATGCGCCCCGAGACCTTGCGCTCCCACCAGATGGCAAACATGGCCACGATGTTGACGAAGCCCAGCGCGGCCAACAGCCCGAGGATATCCCGTACCAGCCGGAACTGGAGAGGCCAGAGCAGATAACCCGCCATGGCCCAACGCCCCTCGCTGGGCTGATAGACTTCCGGATCACGGGCGGCCAGTGCAGCTTCATTCGCGGCCCGCTCCGTCGGGGTCAGCAGAGCGGTCTGGATTTCCTCCAGTGTCAGCGGGCCCCCGAAGGCCGTGTGGTGGGCGGCCGCCGCGGAATCCTGCGCGAGGATCAAACCATCCACGAAATCGAAAATGAGGGCATGAATCCACACGACCACCACGAGCGTGGCGATCCCGCCCCAGAAGATCACTGAGGGAATCCGGGTGAGGATCCATCCGATGGCGGCGTGGAACCGTACCACCGCGGCCGCGGTCACCGCCGCTACCGCGGTCAGCGCCGGCCCCACCACCAGGGCCAGCGCCAGCAGCGGTTCACGGTCCAGCCCGAAGTACTTGAGCGTCAGCCACCCGATCACCGCCAGCGCCAGCAGGAGTCCGGCGATCGCCAGGAACAGGCGGATCGCCTGTCCCTTCATTGCCGGGTCCCAACGGGGCTTGATTGCATCCTGTGCTGTAAATTCGGCCATAAGGCGTCACTGCCTCGAAGCTGGAAAAAGGCCGGGATTCTACCGGTCCACCTCGCCCATCACAATGTCGATACTCCCCACGATCGCGGGCACATCCGCCAGCAGCACTTCGCGGCAGACGTGCGTCGTGATCGACAGGTTGCAGAAGCTCGGCCCGCGCACCTTCACGCGGTAGGGAATTGCGGAGCCGTCGCCCACCACCAGGAACCCGAGCTGCCCCCGGGCGCCTTCGGCCTCGAAGTAGACTTCGCCCTCGGGCAGCTTGAGGGTCTTGGGCAGCTTGGCCTTGAACTCGCCCTCCGCAGGGATCTGTGCGATGCACTGCCGAAGGATGCGGATCGACTGCTTGATCTCCTGCATGCGGACGAAGTAGCGGCTCCAGCAGTCGCCGACCACCACTTCGCGTGGAATTCCGTCCGAACCGCCGGGTACGCCCACCGGAATGTCGAACTCGAACCGCGGATAGATGTCATAGGGCACGTTTTTACGCAGGTCCCAGGCCACACCGCTGCCGCGCAGACAAGGCCCGGTGAGTGCCCAGGCGATCGCCTCCTCGGCCGAGATGACGCCCACGCCGGCCGTTCGCTTCACGAAGATGTGGTTGTAGGTCAGCAGATCGTTGTATTCGTCCACCTTCGGCTCGAAGTAGTCGAGGAACTCCGCGAGCGTCTCGATGAAACGCTCGGGCAGATCGTAGGTCACGCCGCCGATGGTGATGTAGCTGTAGGTCAGCCGGGCGCCGCATGCCGCTTCGAACAGGTCCAGGATGCGCTCGCGCTCGCGGAACGCGTACAGGAACGGCGTAAACGCACCCATGTCCAAGCCGTAGGTGCCGAATGACACCAGGTGCGATGCGACCCGGTTCAGCTCGGCCATGATGATGCGGATGTAGCTGGCCCGCTCGGGAATCTCGATGCCCGCCAGCTTCTCCACGGCCACGCTGAACGCGTGATTGTTGTTCATCGCCGCGAGGTAGTCCATCCGGTCGGTCTTGGGGATGTACTGATACGGCTGGAGGTTCTCGCCGATCTTCTCCGCGCAGCGATGCAGATAGCCGATGTGCGGGATGGCCTCGAGCACCAGCTCGCCGTCCGTTCGCAGCACGATGCGGAGCACCCCGTGCGTGCTCGGATGCTGCGGGCCCATGTTGACCAGCATCTCCTCGGTACGGACGTCGCCGTCTGACTCGAGGCCGCGGTCGATGACCAGCCCCGCGTTCACATCGTACTCGCCGCTTCCGTTCGACCCGCCCTCCGGGGACTCGCGCTGCCAGTCCACCAGCAAATCGGGCTGACTTCGAATCACTGTCTCAGCCATACGGTCAGACCTTCCGGTCGGCTCGCTCTCGAGCCAACAGATCGCAAAGAAGAACTCGATCACAACAGGCTAATGCCGCGGACTCTTCTGCCCGTACTCCGTCGTACCCGGGATCCCGTGGTACTCCAGCGGGAATGCGTAGTCTTTCCGCAGCGGGTACCCGACCCAGTCGTCGGGGCAGAGGATCCGGCGCGGGTCCGGGTGGCCGTCAAAGGCCACGCCGAACATGTCGAACACCTCGCGCTCGTGCCAGTCGGCGGCCGGCCAGACATGGGCGGCCGTCGGCATATGGGCGTCATCACGCGGGACACGGATCTTGATGGCAATCACACTGTCAGAAGCCCACAACCCCGATGCGCCCCGGCCGGACGTCTCGCCGGGGCGGATCGAGATCAGGTCGTAGATCACCTCGATGACGCCATCCTCGAGCCGGTCCACGCCGCTCACGCAGCGCAGAAAGTTAAGCCGCAAACGCGGATCGTCGCGCAGAAACGCGGCCACCGCCGGCCAGTGCTCCGCCGCCACCGTAATGGAGGGATGACCGGAGCCCATGGCCGTGTCCCTCACCGCGCCGTCGAAAGTCGCCCTCAATATGTCTGCAATCAACTCAGGCGTCATGCCATGTTCCAGTTTTCAGTTCTCGGTGGTTCAGTTCAGTGCTCATGCGCCCGCCAGCACCATCTCCTTGGCCTTCAGCTCAGGGCTCTTGGCGATGGTCTGGTGCTTGATTTTGTCCTGCAACCGCATGAGGCCCTCGATCAGGGCCTCCGGCCGTGGCGGACAGCCGGGGACGTAGATGTCCACCGGCACGACCAGGTCCACACCCTTGACCACGTGATAGCCGTGCTTGAAGTACGGCCCCCCGCCGATCGTGCAGGCGCCCATGGCCATGACGTACTTGGGATCAGGCATCTGGTGGTACAGGCGCCGCACCCGTGAAGCCATCTTGTAGGTCACCGTGCCGGCCACGATCATCAGGTCCGACTGGCGCGGGGTGGCGCGGAAAGCCCCGGCCCCGAAGCGGTCCAGATCGAAGCGCGACGCACCGGTAGCCATCATCTCGATCGCACAGCAGGCCAGACCGAACGTCATCGGCCAGATGCTGTTCATCTTGGCCCAGTTGAGCGCCCAGTCCAGCGAGGTGACGATCAGCCCCTCTTCGAATTTGTTCTGAATCCAGCTCATCGCATCTATCTCAATTCGCCTCGGCCATCGCCCGCGGAGCCGGCGGTGGCTCCACCACCCGCCCGGCGCGCTGCCCCGTGAAGGCCCGGACCCAGTCCAGGTAGCCGAACCGCCACAGGTAGAGGAAGCCGACGACGATCACTCCAAAGAAAAACAGCATGTCCACCAGGGACGCCATCTTGACCTGCTGGTACACCGGATCTCCCGGTGGATACGCGTGGTGATGCGCCCCCCCACCGAACACCACGGCCCAGGGGTAGAACAGCGCAATCTCCACGTCGAAGACGAGGAAGACCAGGGCCACCACGTAGAACCGCAGGTCGAACTGTACCCAACTCTCGCCGATGGCGGGCTCGCCACACTCGTAGGCGGCCTGCTTTTCCGGGTGCGGCAAATTGGGCCGCAGGAAGCGACCGGCGGTCAGGGCGCCGAACACCATCAGGAAACCGGCGATGGCGAAGATGGTCATGCCCTGTACGAGCTCAACGCCGCCTTCGGCCGCCAGAATCGGTTCCATCAACATGACTTCTCTCATTGCCAACCTGTCGTGTTGTCACGCCGCCGGCCAGGGCCTATTCGGCGGCCGCGGCCGCCGGCGCAGCTTTCTTGGCCTTCTGCTCGGTCAATGCCTGCAACATCTGCTCCTTGAGCGGTTTGCCGCGCTCGAGCCACTCATTCTTGCGCACCTCGGCCCACTCGGGCAGCCGGTCTTTCTGCATCCACACCGGCATGGGCGTCTGTAGACCCTGCTTGGCCAGTTCGGTGAACTCCACAATCATGCTCTGGCGATCGTAGCCTGACATGTCGTGGATGTTGCCCATATGAATGCACTCCGTCGGACACGGCTCCGTGCAGAGGGCACAGAACATGCACTTGGAGTAGTCGATCGCATAGCGCAGCATGGCCCCGCCCATGGCCACACCGGATTCCTTGTCGATCTTGCGCGGGCCGGTCTTCTCGATGTAGATGCAGTCTACCGGACAGGCCTTGGCGCACTGGTCGCAGGCGATGCACTTTTCAATTTCAAAATAGTGGAACCCCCGGAACCTGGGTTGCAGCACCGGGGCCATATCGGGGTACTGTACAGTGACCGTCCGGGCAAAGCAGTACTTCAGCGTAATGCGCATCCCGATCAGTATGGTCTTGACGGTCAGGTAAATATTACGGAAGTAATCTCTCATAGCACCTGCCATTAGGCTGAGGACGGAAAGGTCCGGCCGGACACCAGCGGGGGATTATAGTGGACACCCCTCCCGCTGTCGTGCCGGTTTTCACGAACTCAGGCGGGCTGTTCCGGCCCTGGGTCCTCTCCTGTACCGAGCCGGGTATTAGAGCACTTATCCCCATGCCCCGCAAGCACTTCATCAGGCAGGTACCGGCGCTGGCAAGTGCTCGGGCCAGAGCCGGGCGTCATTGAGCCACTCGAGGCGAGGCGCCGGTCCGTCCCCGGTCCGTCCATGCTGCACACCACGGCACGGGATAGTCTGCTCCTCGCCGGGAAACAGAATCACGTTGTTGATGTCACCCAGGGGCGGCTGATGCGGCACACAGCGCCGCAGGCGAACGCCCAGGGCGGCGGTCGCGGAGGTGTTGCGCAAGCGAATGCAGCCCGGCTGGTCTGTTTTCATCTCCACCGTCGCCACCGGCAAGCTCAGCAGAGGAGCGAGGAAGTGCTCACCTTCCTGGCTGAGAAGGTAGCGGTTGACCGCCGCCTCCGCCTCGTCTGACCAGACCAGTTCGACCACGAACAGCCGCTCCGCGAAGGAGGGAATCTTCCAATTTATCGTGCCCACCCGGATGCTCCCCCCGAGCCCCTGAAGGGGATGCTCACTCGCGACGACGACCTGCCCATCCAGCCGGCGAAGCCGCGCCCGGATAACGCCGGCCGCCGGACGGGCCATCTCATCCCGATGCACCCAGATCTCGCCCTTCAGTGAGCTGCCGGGAGAGTAATAAATCGATTCATGCCGCAGCGAGACGTGCCTTCCGGCGAAGGCCTGCCGAAGCCAGTCATATGCGGGCTTGGTGGATCCGTCGATATGAATCACGGAGTTGTTGGCCGTGCAATGCACGCTGTCATGTCCCATCCAGACCACAAACGCGCTACAGTTCGGAAAACGGCGGCGGCTGGCCTCGGCCGCGTAGCGGTAGGATTCTGCCTGCAAGTATTGGGATGCCTTAACCAGTGCCGGCAGCGACGCCGGCTGGTCCGGCCATGGCCCGAATTCCCGGGTCACATCCATCCAAGGAACCCAAGGGCCGGCCGGTGTGACCCAGTGCAGATTCTCCGGCCGTGGCGGCCAGAGCGACTGATCGCCGCGGTGCTGCTCCAGCGCGTCCAGCGAGGCGCAACCGGGCGCTCCCGTTTCGGTTCGAAACAGAGTGTCGTCGCCGTTGAAGTAGGCATAGCGGTCCTTGAGCGGCAGATTGCCCCAGGGACCGTGCGTGTGGTGGTTGACGCCCTTGCCGAATTCCTCCGGTGAAGCAAAGAACCGCGGCCCGGAAGGCGAACTGGCCAGAAAGCGCTTGCCGGGATCAAGCTGCTCGACGAGCACACCCCAGCGGCTCATCAGTGGGTGCGATTCGTCCACCGGCTTGCCGACACCGACCTTGCTGCCGTCGAGCGAACCCTGTAGCTCGTTGCCGCCGCACCAGAGCAGGTGGCAGGCGTGGTGGCAGCGCCGCTCGATGTACTCCCCGGCGATCCGCTCCAATTGGGTGATCACTTCAGGATCTTCCGGCGGCCAGTTGTCGATCCCGGACGAGCTGAGCGGAAACTCCTGCCAGACCAGGAGCCCCAGGCGATCGCAGGCCGCGTAGAACTCCGGCCTTTCGAGGATGCCGCCACCCCAGACGCGAAGGAGGTTGGCATTCATGTGGCGGTACTGCTGGGCGAAGGCATCATACTGCTCCGCGGTCGGAAGTCCGTAGAAGGGTGAGAGCGGGACCCAGTTGATGCCGCGCAGAAAGAGTTGCTGCCCGTTGATTTCACACAGATATGGACGGGTGCCCTCGGGAGCTCCCGGATTGGCCAGCCAGCGAACGCGTTTGAACCCGATGATCCGTTCGATACGGTCGCTGACTACGCCGTTCGCATCGCAGAGCTCCAGCTCGAGCTGATAGAGCGGCTGATCGCCGTGTGTGGCCGGCCACCAGAGTTGCACGTCGTCCAACGAGAAGGTGACGTCGATCAGGCCGGCTGCCGAGTCCCCTGCCCCGCTACCGCCGGCCGAGATTCGAATGTCAGCCTCTCCGGAAGCGACTTCTGCGCCTTCGGGGCCGGTCAGGAGATACCGCAGCTTGGCTGCACCGCCCGAGGTCTGTCCCACGATGCGGACTGAGCCTGAGCTCAGGTTCTCATTCACCCGAGGCAGCACCCGGCAATGCGCGAAGGCCACATCTCCACGGCAAACCAGCCGGAGGTCCTGCCAGATGCCCACGTTGATGAGCCGCGTGCACCAGTCCCAGTAGTAGCCGAAACGCGGTTTGAACAGACGGGTACGACTCGTGAATCCGAACACGCCATCCAGTTGCGGAGCAACATCGAAAATCAGTTCCAGATTGAACGGCTGTCCAGCCTGAACGCGGCCGGTCAGATCGAAGCGGTGCCGCCGATGCGTCCCCTCGAAGGACCCAACCAGCTCGCTATTAACCAGCACGTGGCCCGAGTAATCGAGCCCATCACACTCGAGCGCAACCCGGCCGATGAAGTCGTCGGGAACGTGAATTGTTTTGCGAAGGCTCCAGTCGCGGTTGTTCACCCATTCGCAGCGGAGGGCATTCAGCCCGTCCTGCCAATCTGCAATGATGCCGGCCTTCAGCAGGTCCGCGTGAACGGCTCCGGGCACTGTGGCCGGTATGCTCGCGACGGCCGGATAAATCGGGAAGTCGGCGCGGCGCAGGCGCCATTGATTCTGCCAGTAGCCGGTGAGGGTCCAGTCGGAGCCGGTCAGGGAAAGCGTTTTCATTGGGGGGCATATGATCGGTGAACCGCCTGCACCGTCAAGAGCGGGTGGCGGATTCGACAAGGTCGCAGGTTTCTTCCAGGGATCCGCAGTCCAGTCGCCAGCATTCGGCGCCTCGGACCATGTCGGTGAGCATCCCGGTCGCGCCTGCGCCGAAGCTTGCCCGGTTGAACGAGTGGCTGGCCAGCGTGAACGCGGCCTGGGCCCTGGAAATCGGATAGAGCTGAGGCGGAGTACCGGTCCGGTACTGTGGTAGCATGATCCAGCGAACGTTCACCGGTGAGCTGATCGCGTCTGACCCCAGGTCGCCCGGCCGCAGGTAGGCGACCGCCCCCTTGAGTGCCTTGACGTAGTGATGCCGGCGCCAGAGCGGCAAGCCCAGCCGCTCCATGAGCGCAAACGAACCCGACTTGATGCACAGGGCTTTGGGGAAGGGGTGCAGTTGCAGCGTGGCCGGATGGATCAGCGCGAACTCATCGGAGAGATATCTCCAGCCGCGCGCCAGCAGACCGGCGGTCAGCGTGGACTTGCCCGCCCCGGAGTCTGCCGCCAGCAGCAGGCCCTCCTCGCCACGGGCCAGCGTGGCCGCATGGAGCTGAAGGAAATCGTCGCGCCGGGCGATAACCCGCCAGTTCACGCCCCACTCGACGTAGGGGAGCACCTCGGGCACGCGCTGGGCGCTCCACAGCCTGGCTCCGTCACCGGCCACATCATACTGCCGACGGATCCAGCCGCTGCGGACCTGCCGGACGTCGATATCAATGATGTTTTCGTTCTGGCCCGCGTGGCGGAACTCACGGTACAGGCCGCCGAAATCCTCCAGCACGTCCGGGACGTCGCTGCGCAGGCGGATGTCGATCTCACCCACTCGAACGCGGGACTCGCCCAGCCGGCGCGCGACTTCTGGTTGGCCGCAAAGCTTCAGCATGATGCCTCGACAGGCTGATCCGCAATGTGGAGGAGCTTCGCTTCCGCCAGGCGCACCAGGATCTGCTCCACGTGATCCAGTGCACGCTCGAAATCCACGTCGTAGTTCGTGACCAGCTCTTCCGCCAGGCAGTGGGTGGACCGCTGCCCGTCGCACAGGCGCCAGACCATCAGTGCGGTCTCGTTGAGTCGATGGGTGTGCCCACTGAGCGGGTCGTAGAGCAGGCCTTCGCCGTCCAGTTCGCTCTCCTGAAGGTCATCTCGCCGGGCGGGAGGGATGATGCGGGCCGCGCAGCAGGCCCAAGGGGACGGAGGATCTGACGCCGAGATGGACTGATCTTCGAGCTTCACGGCTGCCCCCCTGCCGCCGCGGCCAGTGGACTCGACCGTGCCGGGCGCGCGTTGGCCAGAGCTTCCCATAGAGCCGGTCCTTCAAAGCGCCGGTCGATCCGCCGACCATCGAGGAAAAACGTCGGTGTCCCGGTCACTCCCAGTCGACGGGCCAGTTCCACGTCGGCCGCCACGGCGCGGCGTACCGCTTCGCCGTTCATTTCGCCTTCAAACCGCTCCCCATCAAGCCCGATCCGCTGGGCCAATCCCCGCAAGGCCGCCGGAGTGAGTTCCCCCGGATAGGACAGCAGCGCCCCGTGCATACGCTCGAAGGCCGCGGCGCCGCCCTGAAGGCGCGCGGCTTCGGCCGCCCAGGCTACCTCGCAGGCCCGCGGGTGGAGCTGACCCTTGACGGCTCCGTTGCAGTCCTCGCAGAGCGGATAATGCCGAATGACGACGTCTAACCGCTCGCCGAAGGCCTTCCTGGCGTTCTCGACCACCTCGGCCGCTCCGCACCCGCAGTTGGGACATTCGTAGTCCATGAAGACCATGAGCCGCGAACGTTGTTCGTCGAATGTCTCGCCCGGACGCGCTGGGCTTTCATGAACCGGCTGGGCGAAATGGGCCTGGACAAGAAACGTTTGGTCCTCTCGCAGCTCATTCACCAACCGTTTATATGGCAGGAGTTTGCGCCACTGAGCCCCCAGGGCAAGGTGCTCGGCACGATAAACCCACAGCCCCGCCACGGCCACCACCGCGGCCGTCAGGGCGACAACCGCCGGCCGGCTGGCCCATGCCTGGGGGTGCGCGCGCGGTTCGAAGTCCATGAAGGCAACGTCTGCCTCAGCTCGCTTCGCCCTACGAAGCAGCCGCCACACCCCGACAGCCAGCAGAAGGTTAACAGAATGCACCGCCAGGCAGGTGGCACAGGGCGCCGCCCGACCCGGAATCATCAGCCCCACCAGCACCACCGAGACCAGGAACCCGCACAGGGCGGTCGCAGCCGGAATGAGCCGCCAGTACCGCGGAATACCGCGGGGACCGCCAGCCACGGTGAACCAGACGCCCAGAGCTACAAAATACGCGAGCCCCACGAAAGCCAGGGGCACCTTGAGGTCCGGCCCGGGTACCGGAACATGAAACTCCGCCCACCGGTCGCGATCCGCTGCTGAGCAATCCATGCCCACCTTTGCACCCGCTTCACAGAGCCGTCCCAGCAGGCCCGTCGCTTCATGCTGGCCCCACAGCGCGTCGTGAGCTTTGACCATCTCGCCGCTGATCCACGCGCCCGCCCCACACAACAGCACAACGACCAGCAGCAACCACCTTTCGGATCCAGGAAGCCGATTCATAGCCGATCCTCTGTATCACAAAGGCGAGCCCGGCGGCTCGCAAGTCATGGTCGTGCCGTCCATGTGCGTGTGGCATTCGAGTGCATTGCCGCTCAAATCCTCCGGGCAGCAGTCCTTCTGACTGCCGTCCGTTGCGCAGGGGGAACCGACGGTGTGCTTATAGCGGGAACCACAGACAAACCCGGACGCAAACGCCTGCTGAGCGGCCAAGGTCAGCACGGCCGGCGTGACGTAGAGAGCCTTCCGGCCACCGCCGCCCAGGAAGGCTCGGCGCGTGGTCTGCGGCTCCTGCGCGGCGACGGGTTCCCTGGCCGTCTGGTCAGCAGGTGCGCGGTCCGCTCCCGCTCCTGCATCTGCATGCCCCGGGTCCGTAGTCAATCGTAATCTCCTGCCCCGCCTCGACGGGTCTAACGGCCACCAGTTCGAAACCGGCCAAACGTGCGTTCGGCCGGCATGAGTGATTCAAGAAACGCAACTTGCCGGTCAGCTCCACGTGCTGCACTTGTTGGCCGTTGTTCTCCCGATGTCCCACGTACATGCCATGCCGGTCCACCGGTCGGCCGTGATAACGAACAATCAACTCACCCACCCGGAAGTCGCGCGTAGCCACTACGCCGACACCATGGATCCCGCTGCTGCGCGTCTCGATGCGCATGAACCGCTTCCAGAATCCCGGGAACCGGCCCAGTACCGGTCCAAGCAGACGCAGCACGTGCGCGCAGAGGAACCAGCCGGGATGTTTCCGCCCGTACCAGTCGGCCATGTGTTCTCGGCCAGGAAATACCACCGCCAGCAAGTACGCGAGGACATACCCCAACCCGGGTGTGCACAGCACATTCACGGCGACATGAGCCAGCGGGTGGTTCGCATCGCGCGGCGCCTGCCGCAAGGCCAGCCGTTCTCGCCAGCCGCAGTTGACCCTTTTGAAATCCGCCATGACCGCCGGTGGGCAGACGACGCCGAATTCTCGTCCCACGCGCTGGAGGGCCGCCCGGACCGGCAGGACCAGGCCCCACGCGCTGGCTCTCTGCATCACCTGGTCCCAGTTCAATGTCGCGCTGCGACTTTCAACCCAGCGGTGAATGTCCGCCAGCCAGATGCGCCGGGCGTGGCCATGGATGGCGCAATGCGCAGCCAGGTGAATGAGCATGTCTTCCGCTGACGGGATCAGAATGCGCGCGGTGCCGCAGGCCACCGGCCGGGCTTTCGACCAGAGGGCATCCAGCGGCACCGTTCGGGAATAGCGCAAAGGCCGGAACGGCCGTACGTGAAGATCGATCTTGACCGGATGGATGACGCCGGTGCGGAACTCTCGCTCATAGTGGAATCGCGGAAAGAAATCCTCCCGGACCAGCGGCTCGCCGCGGAGACACCCCACTTGTTCGAGCAGGTCGGCCGCCCGTTGCGCGTCGGCGGGATGGACGAGCAGGTCGAGATCGTCCATCGGCCGCTCGTCTGGCCGTGTGTAGAGGGCAAGGTTGAGGGCCGCCCCTTTCAGGGCCATGACCGGCAGGCCAGCGGCCGTGAACGCCCGTGCCAGCCGCTCGAGTTGATGCATCATCCGGATGTTGCGGAGAGCTCCGAGCGTCTCCACCTGCACCGGGCTGCCGTTGCCCGGCTCAGCCGTCAGCCTGCCAGGCAGGTCCGGCAAACCGGTCAGCCGTGGTTCGGTCAGTATGAGGGTCAAGACGGCCGTCCTTCCGGAAACGCGGTGCGGGCCGGGCGGGAGCAGTTTCACTCCCCCTGGGAGTACCTGTTGATCGGCCGTGGAGATGGAAAAACTTGAACCTGCCTGCGTTGACCGTCAGCGGCCCGTCAGCACGTAAGGCATTGACAAAAAAAGGGTTATGGAAAACAAGAGGTTCGCGAGGGGCGGTCTCGGCCAGGGATGGACGGCACGCGGCAGAATAAAGACGATCGTCATTTACACGCACGAAGTGGGCGATTATACTTGCGTGGCTGTTGGTGGTCGCAAACAAGCGAGGAACTTATGAAGTATGTTATGAAAGGGACTGGCTCGGCATGATCAAGGTGAAGGCCCGCGGTAACGAGTCTATCGAGCAGATGCTCCGCCGCTTCAAGAAGATGTGCGAGAAGGAAGGTCTCACCAAAGAGATCAAGCGGACCAGCTACTACGAGAAGCCCAGTGAGCGCCGTCGCCGCCGGATGCGTAAAGCCATGAAGCGCGAGCAGCGGTTCACCTCGCCCTGATCCTTGTCCCTGAAGACTGCGCTGCCCCGCGGCAGCCATCGGTGTCGTTTCCCGCCCGTCCGCAGCAAGCCCGCGGACGGGCGCGTTTCATTGCGCCCCTCCGGTTCGGGTTCTCTTGACAGGCGGATCTTTCTCGTGCACCTTGTACGCCTCAATGCGCCTCCCGTCAGCGAGGGTAGGCGCGGTTCTGAGGGTGGCGCGGCGCGGTCGCCACGGTCGCGAAATCCGTTTAACCGCTGGCGCGGCGGTTTCCCTGATGCGGAGGAGGAGCACCCTTTCGGGCGATTTCCCCGCACCGGGCGGTGTTTGTGAATCTTGTCACCATGCCGTCCTTCGCCTATAGAGATGTCGACAATCCGAGCGCAGCATCGGATGGAGCCAAATACCTCCATCCATCTTGTAATCCGTGAGTCAGCATGCAACTGTTCGAGAGGTCCTTCAGGAGATGTATCAGATGACCAGGTCCAGATTGTCCTTCCTCACGACTTGTCTGCTCGGGGCCGTCGCCCTGGTGGTCGTGGCGGGAGTGGTAGCACCGGCATTCGGGCAGGCGGACGCGCCGGCCACTGCGCCCGTGGTCGCCCAGGATACTGCCGTGGCTGAAGACGCAGAGGCGGCCCCCGGGGCCGCTGGTGAGCACATCACGCGGCCGGGCATTCCTCTCCTCTGGTGGCTGGCGCCTATCGGCGCGATCGTCGCGTTGTACTTCGCGTTCCGCTTCTACAACGAGGTCAAGAATTCAGATCCCGGCGATCCCGAGATGATCGAAATCGCCAACCACGTGAGCACGGGGGCGATGGCGTACCTGAAACGCCAATACACCATTGTGACCATCGTGTTCATTGTGCTCGCGCTCCTGCTGGCCATCATGGCCTTCTACCTCAAGGTCCAGAACCCGATCGTCCCGTTCGCGTTTCTCACCGGCGGCTTCTTCAGCGGCCTGTGCGGCTTTCTGGGCATGAAGACGGCCACGCTGGCCAGCAACCGGACGGCCGCCGGCGCCCGTGACAGTCTGAACCGCGGCCTGGTGGTGGCGTTCCGTGCCGGTGCGGTCATGGGTCTCGTCGTCGTCGGATTCGCCCTGATCGACATCACCGGCTGGTTCCTGGCCCTCTACTTCATTGCTCCCGACATCAGCCTGACCACCATCACTGTCATCATGCTGACGTTCGGCATGGGCGCTTCCACACAGGCTTTGTTCGCCCGTGTGGGCGGCGGCATCTACACCAAAGCGGCCGACGTCGGTGCCGACTTGGTGGGTAAGGTCGAGGCGGGCATCCCCGAGGATGATGCCCGCAACCCCGCGACCATCGCGGACAACGTCGGTGACAACGTCGGCGACGTGGCCGGCATGGGCGCCGACTTGTACGAGTCCTATGCCGGATCGATCCTGTCCACCGCCGCGCTGGGCGTGGCCGCGGCCGTCGCGCTGTTCGGTACGGAGTTCTCCGGCCCGGCATCCAACGCCGCAATCCGCTTTATCGCCGCACCCATGGTGCTGGCCGGCATCGGCATTGCCCTGTCTATCGTCGGCATCTACATGGTCCGCACGCAGGAAGGCGCCACCATGGCCCAGCTCATGGGCGCTCTGGGGCGGGGCATCAACGGCAGCAGCGTGATGATCGCCCTCGCCGCCCTGGCCGTCTGCTACCTGCTGCTCGGCCCGATTGAAGCGACTGACGACGGCTACAAGGTGAGCTGGCTGGGCATCTGGGGCAGCATCGTCAGCGGCCTCTTTGCCGGCGTCATCATCGGTAAAGCCACTGAGTACTACACCAGCTACGATTACAAGCCCACCAAGCAGATCAGTGAACAGGGCGTCACCGGCCCCGCCACCATCATCATCAGCGGCATCGCCGAAGGCATGAAGAGCACCTGGGCATCGCTGCTTACCATTATCATCGCCATCATGCTGGCTTACCGCTTTGCGGGCGGAGGCACCGAGTTCATGCTCGGTTTGTATGGCGTGGGCTTCGCCGCGGTGGGCATGCTGGCCACGCTGGGCATCACGCTGGCCACCGACGCTTATGGCCCGATCGCCGACAACGCCGGCGGCAACGCGGAAATGACCGGCCAGAAGCCCGAAGTCCGGCAGCGCACCGACGCG
>BTUC01000139.1:0-16515 GCA_045863575.1 Phycisphaerae bacterium | reverse complement strand
ACCGCTGAAGTCTACAACCCCCAACCCCCAACCCCCAACCCCCAACCCCCAACCCCCAACCCCCAACCCCCAGCCATCATCAATCCCCATTGGCCGCCGCATGAAGCTCTGGCCGTTTCCCGGTAGAATCTCGTATCGTTGTGGTTTTCTGTGGATTCACAGCCCGTGCAACATGGAGCGCATCATGCAGGATACGGTTCTCATCCGTGATTTGAACCGCCACGTCGGTACCACCGTCAAGCTGGCCGGCTGGCTGTACAACTCCCGCGTCAGCAGCAAGGTGGCCTTTCTGGTGGTCCGCGACGGCTCGGGCTTGTGCCAGTGCGTGGTCGACAAGGCATCGGTCGCCCCGGAGCTTTTTGAACTCGCCGCTCACCTCCAGCAGGAGTCATCCCTGTACGTCACGGGCCAGGTGCGGGCCGACGAGCGGGCGCCCGGCGGCCATGAGCTGCAGGTCAGCGCCCTGGAGGTGCTCCACCGCACGGGCGACTACCCCATCACGCCCAAGGCCCACGGCATCGACTTCCTCTTCAAACACCGCCATCTCTGGCTGCGTTCCCGTCGCCCGACCGCCATCATGAGTATCCGGCACACGGTGATCGATGCCATCCGGCGCTTCTTCAATGACCACGGCTTCCTGCTGGTGGATACGCCGATCTTTGCCCCCTCGGCCGGCGAGGGCGCGCAGACGCTTTTCGAGGTGGACTACTTTGGCGAGCCGATGTACCTCGCCCAGACCGGACAGCTCTACCTGGAATCCGCCGCCTTGGCCTATGGCAAGGTCTACTGCTTCGGCCCGACCTTCCGGGCGGAGAAGTCCAAGACCCGCCGGCACCTCACTGAGTTCTGGATGGTCGAGCCGGAGATCGCATTTGCCCGGCTCGAGGAGTTGCTGGATGTGGCCGAGGACTTCATCGTCTCCATCGTGAGCCGGGTGCTGGCCGAGCACCGCGCGGATCTGGACTTTCTGGGCCGCAACCCGGCCGACCTCGAGCGCATCGTCAAGCCGTTCTACCGGCTGACCTACAGCCAGGCCGCCGACATCCTGCGGGGTCCGCAGGCTCGTGAACTACTGGCAAGAGATCTGGAGAGCAAGCAGGCCCGCATCGCCGAGCTGAAGGCGTCCATCGAGCGCAAGGAAAAGGAACGCGCCGCCCAGGGGGTGAAGAAGCATGTTCAGGAGCGGCTCGCGGCCGAGGTGCTCGAAGAGCGCGAGGAGCTCGCCGACACCGAGGAGCAGGTCGCGAATATCCCCAAGCACATGGAACTGGCCGCCCACTTCGAATGGGGCAAGGACTTGGGCGGCAGCGACGAAACCATCATCTCCCGGCTGCACGACCGGCCGGTCTTCGTGACCCACTATCCGCGCGAGTGCAAGGCGTTCTACATGAAGCGCGATCACGAGGACCCGCGGGTGGTCCGCAATTTCGACCTGCTCGCCCCGGACGGCTACGGTGAGATCATCGGCGGCTCACAGCGCGAGGACGATCTGAATGCGCTGCTGGAACGCATGGCCGGGGAGAACATGCCCACCGAGCCCTATGAGTGGTACCTGGACCTGCGCCGCCACGGCAGCGTCCCGCACGGCGGGTTCGGCCTGGGGGTCGAACGGACCGTCGCCTGGCTCTGCGGGCTCAAGCATATCCGTGAGACCATCGCCTTCCCGCGGCTGATGGGGCGGGTGTATCCGTAAGGCAAGCGTGAGGGCCGTTCGGGTGATGAGAACGATCAGCTTCTAAAATGCGGGTGAAGATCCTCCATGGGGATGTATCGCGTGGCTTGGCGGATGATCGCGCGGAGCGTCCCGGTATCCAGTTCGCTGTGATCCGGAACGGTCAGGGTCTGTCTGTGGCCTTCGGTCGTTATCCGCCGAAGCTTCACGTGGCTGCCCCTCTGCGATGCCTACTTCAAAACCGAACAGCCGAAAAACGGCGATGACCTCCCGGCCCGACATGCGTCGCAAACTAGGCACGCACAGGGTCCAGTTCCATGGTGACGACGATCATCGGGTTATCAGCCAGGCCCAATTCCGAAAGATCCTCGCCCTCCAAGTGAAGCTGGGCAGCCTCGCGCAGGTTGAGGATCGTCTCATCGAGCGTAGCGCCCTGTGTGACCACGGGGATTTCGAGGCACTCGGCCACGAAGCCCGACCGATCTCCCGCACGCACGACCGCCTTTATCGTATGCTGTAGGCGCATCCGCACCCTCCCGTGGGGCCGCAGGTGACACCTGAGCCCGACCTGAACATTATATCATGACGAACGTTCTGGCACCGGACGATCATGTCGCTGGCTTCCTGGCCGCCACCTGCAGGTGGGCGCAACGGGCCAGGTTGGCCGGGTCCCGGTGCAGCGTCTTTTCGATGGCCGCCCAGCGGCGCCGATCGGCCGGGTCTTCCAGGCGCTCGCGGTGCTGCCGCATGGGCAGGACCGTCTTTCCGATCAGGTCAACGACTTCCAACCCCGCCGACGACAGCAGCTTGCGCAGCCCGTCCGGGTCGTACGTGTGGATCTCGAAGCGCTCCTGGGCATCCCGGGTCAGCCAGTGCGTCCGGCCCGTGCGCAGGAACCGCTCCAGGGCCTGGGCATCGCCCTCGGCGAGATAGTAATCGACGCAGGCGATCCGGTTGTCCAATGTGGCCACCAGCACGCCGCCGGGGGCCAGAATGCGGGCGATCTCACGCGTGGCCTTGGCCGGGTCGCTGGTGAGTCCCAGCGGCTCACCCATGGCGACGGCCAGGGCGAAGCCGTCGCCCGGCAGGGCGGAGAGGTCCACCAGGTCCGCTTGCAGAAAGTGGGAACGCTCCAGCTCGGCGGCCGACTCAATCTGGGTGCGTGCTGCGTCCACCATCTTGGCCGACGAGTCCAGAAAGGTAACCGTGTACCCGCTCTTGAGCAGCTTGCGGCCCCACTTGCCGGTCCCGCAGCCCAGATCAATGACCGCCGCCCGCAGGTCCGTCGGCAAGAACCGCTTGAGGTGGTCCCAGGTCAGCGCATCATGCCACTGCCAGTACGCGTCGTTGTAGATCGATTCATACTGGCCGGAGACACGGTCGTGATAGCGTTGGCTGGCATTTCGACGGCGGCGGGGCATGGTTGTACGTGGTCAGTAGTCAGTGGTCAGTTGTTGGTGGTTGTTGCAGAAGACGGCCGTGTGGGCTGGTGGTTGTAGGTTGTGGGTTGTGGGTTGTGATTGCGCACCTCCCGATGTCTGCCCGTGTTCCCCTTGTCCCCTTGTCTCCTTGTCACCATTTCACCCTCCCCCTCACGTCCCCAAGCGCAGCTCCTGCGGCCACTCACACTGCTGCAGCTTCTTGAGCAACCGGTACTCGGTCAGATCGAATTGCAGGGGCGTCACGGCCACGTACCCTTCATTGAGCGCATCCAAGTCGCTCTCACAGGGGTCGGCGTGCTTGAACCGGCCCTCGGCCAGCCAGAAGTACTCCCGCCCGTCCGGCCCGGCGAACTGCACGAAGTTGTCTTCCATGGCCCGAGCGGCCTGCGGCACCACGCGGATGCCCTTGGGTAGCCCGGGAGCCAGGTCGGGCAGGTTGATGTTGATGAGCTGTCCGGGCCCCAGGCCGTCTTCGAGCAATCGCCGGATGATCGGCAGCGCGATCCTCGCCGCTCGCCGGAAGTCGCGTTCCTCGCCGCGCTCCATGGAGACCGCGATGGCCGGGAAACCCAGCAACGCCCCCTCGGCCGCGGCCGCCACGGTGCCCGAATAGAGCACGTTGATGCTCACATTGGCTCCGTCATTGATCCCGCTCACCACCAGGTTCGGCGGCACTTCCAGCAGGCGCGTGACCGCCAGCTTGACGCAGTCCGCCGGACGGCCATCCACGCCGTGCCCGACGAATGTTTCCTGCACGTGAACCCGCTGCACCGCCAGCGGCCCGGAAACGGTGATGCCATGGCCGGCGGCCGACTGCACTGACGAAGGGGCGACCACATCCACGTGGCCGAGCTCCAGCAGCGCCTCCCGCAAGGCCGCCAGCCCGGGGGCGAGTATACCGTCATCGTTGCTCAACAGAATCCGCATAGGCCGCGATTGTAGGGAGCCACCGCCATGGAGTCCATGAACGGTTCCCCAAGCGAGGGGGGTGCTGATCTGCAGCTTTCCGAAGCAGTTGCCCGACTTCTTACGATCGGATACCCTGACGATCCTCGTCTACGCATCCTATGAGCGGGCCAGCAGCGCAGAATCCCTGTTACGTCGTGCTGAACGGGCATGATACTGCCGGATGGAGGGAATCCATGGTTTCAAAGCAAGCCTTCAATCCACCGCGTACTGTTCGGCCAGAGCCGGCGAGCGGCCGATGGGAGCATCTGGTCAGCCGACGTATTCTCGCTGCGATCCTGGTAGCTCTGGCTTGTCTGACGAATGGTCAGAGTTGCTCGCCCGGTCCTGCTCCGGTAGATGCCAGCATGGAGGGAGCGGCGTCCGGTGAAGTCGACACGCAATCAGGCGACGGCACCGAGACTGGCGATCATTCGGGTACAGACGGCTCGACGGACGGAGGGGGCATGACGCCGGCCGGCCCGGCGGAGCCAGCGCCCGCGGAGCCGCGGGTCGTGGCCGTGACCACGGCCGGTGCGGACATCTTTTTCCCAGGCTGCTTCTCCTGCAATTCACAAAATCCGCGCTCGGCACTCGTGGCGGTCACCGACTCGTTCGTGGATCCCGCCTTTGACGATCTGGCCATCGTTCTGACCAACAGCTCCGGTCAATGCATCAAGGTCCGGCTGCTGCTATACCGCACGATTACGCCGGTCGACGGCATGGACTGCTCGACGATGTACCTGACCACGGCCACGGCGGCGGCGCGTGACTCGACGCTCGTTTTCGTGCAGAACGCCGCCGAACTCGGGCTTACGGGCCAGGTGCGGGTGGACGAGACGATCCTCGAAGGCGATTCAGCCACTCCAGCATCTTGCGAGGGCTGTGAGCCGACCCCGGCTCTGGGCTGCTGTCAGAACTGACCTGCGTAGCGGTGGGTGGCGTTGAAGGCTGCTCACCGCGCAGGAAGGTCAGCGACGCCCAGTAGCTTTCCCACTCGTGCCCGGTTCCGGATGCCGATCGGACCATGTGCACCGCGGTCAACCGCCAGACGCCGGCCCGATCGAGCGCCAGGTGCACTTCGCCGTTTCTATCCGACCGTGCGGTGAGGCGTGAACCGTGCAGATCCCGATGAACGGCCGTCACCTGCAGTCCGGCACAGGGCGCCCCGGCGTAGAGCACCAGAAACGGCAGAGGATCACTTGAGGAGACCGCAGGATCACCCTGCGGCACCAGCTCGAGCGTGAGCCCCAGGCGTCGCTTGTACTCGACGTGGTTCGGACCGGCTCTCAGGATGGTCTTCGCGCAGCGCACGTATCGTTCCCGGCCTGACCTGCCGGTCTCCCGACGTGCGGCACGCTCCTTGAGAATCGGTTCAAGTCCTTCCATCTCCAGGTAAGATTCGAACTTTTCGGCGGGCAACTCGATCGCGGCCGGATGGCTCTGATAGCCCACGATGTGCGTGCCGGCTTGCCGCGTTCGGACCCATCCCGCCGGGTCGCGCCCGTCGAGGCCGATGACCTTCTGGTCTTCGCCATCAGGCCCGCGGATCACGAATCGATCGATCCGGGACGCGTCGCGGATCACGGGGGTACTCTCCTGCGCATGACCGATGCGCAGGCTCAACTGCACCAGTTCGTCGACCTCCGGCGTGAACGTGGACGGCTGAATCCAGAAGTCGTGTCCGGCCGCCCGCCAGGGCAGGACGAAAATCGCCGCAATCCAGCAGGCGCGTCGCAGCGGGGTCAGGGCGGACACGGTGGATCCTTCCGATTGTTGGGGCCGGCGTGCGGCGTGGCCAGATAGGGGAACACCTGGTTGTAGACCTGGTCATTGGCGTTGACGTTGTCGACCAGCAACGTGATGCTGGCGTAGGTCGGGCCCGAGGCGACTGCGGTCAGGGCAATATCCACGACGTCGTCCCCAATCCGTCGGCCGTTCGGCCAGCCGCCCGCCGCAAGGCCGTTGGAGGCGGTGAGAACATCATTTCCCAGAAAGCTGAAACGGCTGAACCCGGCCTCGCCGGGCAACAATACCGCATCCGTGGTCGTGTTGACGCGAAGTACGTCCGGAAGATACACGGCAGCGAGGTCGATGCGATCGGTTTCCGCGAAGTTTGTTCCGAACACCAGGTTAATGAGCTCGGCGATTTCCGGATCGAGCGCGTAGGTTTCGAAGAGCGCAAAATCCGCAGTCGGCGCGGTGTGGTTGTAGCGATCCTTGTCCTGAAGCGCTACCAGGACCTCGTTGAAGAGGGGGTTACCCATGCGGTTGACCTGCACCCACGGACCCGTATTGATGGGTTCACCGTTAGATCGCCTCAATGTAATGCGCTGACGGCTGACCGAGGCATAAACGCCGACGCCGATGGACGGGCCAAAGAACGGTGCGAAGTACTCGAACGTGGGCAGACTGCTGATGGGAATCTGGGCGGCGAAGGAAAGCACGTTGAAGCCCTTGAACCCGTCCACGCCGCCGCCGTCCTGGCCCAGGCCGTTGTTCGGATTGTTGTCCTTGTCCTCAATGATCCGCGCGTCCAGAAGATCGAATATACCGGCCGTGTCCGCGTAGAAGCCGTCCTCGCGAGGCCCCGCCCAGAAGGTCTCCCCGTTGAGTCCGAAGGCGACCCCCTGTTGGGTATACATATCCAGCTCGGACACCATGGTGGCTCCCGAAATCGCCGCGCCGGATTGCGCGTCGTTGTACAGGGGTGTGGTCCTCACCCCGACGTTTGGCGGCGGGGTAAAGCTGCTGGCCACGTCGTCCGTCGAACTACCCTGGGTCCGCGTCACGGCGTAGAACTGCGTATAGTTCTGGCGCGGATCACCGACACTGGAGATCGCGCCAATCTCGGTTGGCCCGCCTCGGCCGTAGGACAGGATGGTGAGCGGGTACTTGAGCAGGGGCGTCGTATCCGGATTGGCCTCGGAGAAGGTGAAATCATAGCGGATAGCGGTTTCGCCGTTGCTGGGATTGGTGATGTGAATGCTGTAGAGGGCGTCATCCGCGAAGCGCTCGTAGATGACCCCATCACCCGGCTCGGAGAACGGCCGAACGCTGACCAGTACGTTGAGCACGTTCTCGCCCGGGTTGTTGTACTTTTCGCCGATGAAAGCGTACACGTCGGTGATGTTGGCCTGGGGGTCCTGCTTGATCAGCGGCGCATCGCTGTGGCTGGCCGCTTGCGAAACACCGCACAGCAGGGTCAGCCCGCACAACCCGATGACCAGCAGGACGAATAGCTCCTTTGCCATGGATCGGTCCTCCTCGGATTTGGGACGGCGAGTCTGGCCGTCGAAGTGCCGCGGCGCAAGCGGAGCGCCGGAACGTCAGTGTTCGCGAGGCCGCGTGCGGCCTCGCCCGTAGACCAGCAGCGTCAGGCACGCCGCCAGGGACAGGGCGGAGGTGGGCTCCGGCACCGGAGCCGTCGTGTTCCCGGAGAACATGAGTCCGTTCGCATCGAGCGCCGTGTAACCGGCCGACCCCGGTCCGAACGGACTGTCGAATGAGAAACCGCTCACTCCCACTGCCGGCTCGAAGCTCTGAGTCGCTTCAACGAAGTCCAGAAAACCCAAGCCGGGGTCGAAGCTGGCCAGAAAGCCGGCAGGCGCCATCAGGTTGTCAATGGCCAGCGGATCCGGCGGCACCGCAATGCTCACGATCGCGACGTCCGCACTGCCCAGGTTGGTCAGCGAATAGGCGTAATGGAACAACCCTTCACCCGCGGGGGTGACCTCGACGGCAATGTCAACCTGCGCCAGCGCGGGTGCCGCACCCAGCCCCAGCAGAAGAGCGAGCAGATGGCGTGCCAAAGCGCTGGACATCAGGGCATCCTCCCTCCTGAACGGTGCAATTGAACTTCGGCCCGAAAACAAACGACGTGCTGACTTGAAGTGTACCCCAAAAAACGTGTTGGTGCAACCTTGAATTCAATATTTGCAGCTTGCGATCGATTCCGGGCGCGACGTGGCGGGGAGGCATCCGGCGGTATCCGACTTCGCCCGGCGAATCTGGTACCATATCCGTCGCGATGAGCTCCGTCACGCGCTATCTTCGGCCCGAGGTCATTGCCCAGGTGTCCCGGCTGGACCTGCGGGCCCGGTTCATCGTCGAGGGTTTCCTGACCGGCCAGCACGGCTCGCCCTTCCATGGGTTCTCTGTGGAGTTTTCCGAGCATCGCAAGTACGTCTCCGGCGATGACCTCCGGCTCATCGACTGGTCAGTGTTCGCCAAGACCGACCGCTTCTACGTGCGCAAGTATGAGGCTGAAACGAATCTGGCCGCGTACCTGGTGGTGGACAGTTCGACCAGCATGGGGTACCGAGGGCCAGGAAAAGCGGGCGACGAGAGACTCAGCAAGTTGGATTACGCCATCTGCCTCGCGGCGGCCCTGGGATACCTCATGATCGGTCAGCAGGACGCGGTGGGGCTGGCCCGCTTCGACAGCCGGCTGCGCTCGTTTCTTCCGGCCCGCAGCAAACGGTCCCATCTCATGCAGATCCTGGCGGAACTGGCCTCGGCGCGGCCGGCCCGGGACGCCGGGGAGAGCGGCCTGGCCCATGCGCTGCACGAGATCGCCCTGCGCGTGCGCAAACGCGGCCTCATCATCGTGCTCAGCGACTTCCTGGCTCCCGAAGAGGCGGTGCTCGAAGGACTGCACCATCTTCGTTTCCGTGGACATGACGTCATTCTCTTCCAGGTTCTTGACCAGGCGGAGGTCGAGTTCCCCTTCGATCATCTCAGTCGCTTTGAAGACCCCGAGACCGGGCGCACACTGGTGGCCACGCCGGACGCCATCCGCAACGCGTACCTGGAAGCTCTGCACGCGTTCACCGAACGCTACCGGCGCGAGGCCGCGGGCGTCCGCGCGGATTTCGTCCAGGTGCACACGGGGCTCTCGTTTGACCGGGCACTCGTGCAGTTCC
This sequence comes from Phycisphaerae bacterium, assembly GCA_045863575.1. Classification (GTDB taxonomy): domain Bacteria; phylum Planctomycetota; class Phycisphaerae; order UBA1845; family PWPN01; genus JAAXZI01. Next base: position 7,531 of record BTUC01000139.1, on the reverse strand, counting down.
TGGTTCAGCGGCGCGGCCGTTTCTAGCGGAACTTTCCACGTGTAGCGCCCGGCCCCCCGTGCCGGCCGTTCTGCTGAGTGACCGGTCGGCACGGAGGCCGGCCGCTACCGCGCATGGTTTGTCGACTTGAAGGGGCACGGAGCGATGGGATCGCCCAGAGGTCATGGCATGCCCCCAGCGCAGGGTGATGGCCCGCGGCAGCCCTTCAGATGAATTGACAAGAAGATGGGTACCCCTTATTCTCCCCCGCACGGCATGGATTGCCATTCATCGCATGAGCTGCATCTGAACGTCGACCGCGGCGGCGGTTCTGGCGGGATACCCATGGCACGCACTCGCAAGCAATCCAGAATTCGCACCCGTAAACAATCGAGAAAGCGCCTGGAGCGGCTTCCCAAGTGTCCAAGCGGCATCAACGGTCTTGATGAGGTGACCAGCGGCGGCCTGCCGCGCGGGCGCTGCACGCTGGTGTGCGGCGGGCCCGGCTGCGGCAAGAGCCTCCTGGGCGCCCAGTTCCTGGTCAGCGGAATTCATGAGCAGGGCGAACCCGGCGTGCTCATGACCTTCGAGGAATCGGTGGAGGACATCACCAAGAACTTTGCCTCCCTGGGCTTTGACATCGATGCCCTGGTCCGCGAGCAGAAACTGATCGTGGACCACGTGGTCGTCGATCGAAGCCAGATCGAGGAGACGGGTGAGTATGACCTCGAGGCGCTCTTCATCCGCCTGGGGTTGGCGGCCGATTCCATTGGCGCCAAACGCGTCGTGCTGGACACCATTGAGTCGCTCTTCGGCGGCTTGTCCAACCAGGCGGTACTGCGTTCCGAGCTCCGGCGGCTGTTTGGCTGGCTGAAGGACCGAGGGCTGACGACGATCGTCACCGGTGAGCGGGGCGATGCGACGCTGACGCGCCAGGGTCTCGAAGAATACGTGTCGGACTGCGTCATTGTTCTGGACCATCGCGTCACCGAGCAGATCTCCACGCGTCGACTCCGCGTGGTCAAGTACCGCGGCAGCACCCACGGCACGAACGAGTACCCCTTCCTCATCGATGAGTCCGGAATCACGGTGCTCCCGATCACCTCAGTGGCCCTGGAGCATGGGGTTTCCAACGAGCGGGTCTCCACGGGAGTGCCCGGGCTCGATGAGATGCTGGGCGGCAAGGGTTTGTTCCGGGGCTCCAGTGTGCTGGTGTCCGGAACGGCCGGGACGGGCAAGACCAGCCTGGCCAGCAGCTTCGCGGCCGCCACCTGCCGGCGCGGCGAAAAATGCCTCTACTTTGCCTTCGAAGAGTCGCCCGGGCAGATCATCCGCAACATGCGTTCGGTGGGCGTCAACCTGGAGCCGTACGTGAAGAACGGCCGGCTCCGGTTCACGGCCCACCGGGCAACGCACGCGGGCCTGGAGATGCACCTGGCCAGCATGATCAAGCAGACGACCGATCTCCAACCGGCCGCTGTGATCATCGATCCCATCTCCGACCTCATGGCCGTCTCCAATGAGGCCGAGGCCAAGTCGTTGCTGGTTCGGCTGGTGGACTACGCGAAGCATCGCGGAACCACCGTGCTGCTGACCAATCTGACGCATGGGGGTGACTTTCGCGAGATGACTGAAGTGGGCGTCTCGTCCATGGTGGATACGTGGCTGCTCCTGCGGGATATCGAGTTCGGCGGCGAGCGAAACCGCGGCATGTACGTGCTCAAGAGCCGCGGGACGGCCCATTCCAACCAGATTCGCGAATTCCTGCTCACGCCGCGCGGAATCCGGTTGGTGCCCGTCTACACCGGCCCCGAGGGGGTTCTGACCGGCTCGGCACGCTTGTCGCAGGAAGCTCACCAGCGCGCCCTCGCGACTGCCCGCCAGGAGGAGATCGACCGCCGGGTCCGCGAGATAGAAACCAAGCGGCAGGCCCTGGAGGCGCGCATCGCGGCCATGCGTGCGGAGTTCGAAGCCCAGAGCGATGAAGCCATGAAGCAGGTCGAGCAGGCCCGCGGGGCCGATCGCCGCATCGAGGAGGACCGCGCGGACATGGCCGTCAGCCGCCGGGCGAATAACACCGCTTCAGGCAGGAATAAGATGAAGACCGACGGCCAGGGAGGCCCTGGATGAAGGCTGCCAAGAAGAAGTCCACCCGTGCCACGCCCAAACGCCGGGAACAGGCTCCCGATGAAATCTATGAACTCCGGCTCTACGTGGCCGGCCAGACACCCAAATCCCTGGCCGCCTACGAGAACCTCAAGCGCATCTGCGAGGAGCATCTGGCGGGTCGGTATCGCATCGAAATCATCGACCTCATGAAGAATCCGCAACTGGCCCGGGGCGACCAGATCGTGGCCATTCCCACGCTGGTCCGCAAACTACCCGAGCCGCTCAGGCGCATTGTCGGTGACTTGTCTAACACCGAGCGGGCACTGGTTGGGCTGGATTTGAAACCCAAGGCTGCAAGCGGCTGATCCGGGAGGGATGCCAGGCGGGATGCGATTCAGGGATGGATAAGGCCTATCATGGAAGGAAGCCGGAGGGGGTGCTTGTCGGAGAGCCACCATGAAGAAGTCGGACGGAGACGACACGATTCAGCAGTTCGAAGACGCCCTTCGTCAGCGCGATCAGCAGCATTTTCTGCTGCGCCTGTTCGTGACGGGTACGACGCCGCGCTCGGTGCGGGCTATCGCCGGGCTGCGGTCCCTGCTCGAGGAACTCCTACCCGGCCGGTACGAACTGGAGGTCATCGACATTTATCAGCAGCCCGAGCTGTGCCGCGGAGTGGGTCTGGTGGCCGCGCCGACATTGATCAAGCAGTTGCCTGAGCCGGTGCGCCGCATGGTGGGTGACCTCGCCGATCGCGACCGGATCTTGCGGGGCCTGGATCTGAAATTGGCTGGTTGAGCTGCCGCATCGCGGCCACCCATTCACCGGGCGGTTCGACGGAGGCGGAGAGGAACGAGGCTGAAGTCATGCCTGCCAAACACGAGACGCTTCAGTCACTTCGAAACGAGCTGGAGAGCGTGCGCAGCCGCCTGGAGGAAGCCGAGGCGGTCATTGCGGCCATTCGCGGCGATGAAGTCGACGCGCTGGTAGTCAATACGCGCACGGGCGAGCAGGTCTTCACTCTCAGGACGGCCGAACTTCCGTACCGCCTGTTCATTGAACGGATGCGGGAGGGCGCGATCACGGTCTCTGATGATGGGACCATCGCCTATGCCAATGACTGTTTCGCCCGCATGATGCGCCTGCCGCTGTCGCAAGTCATGGGAGCACCGGTGAATCGCTTCATCCGGCCGGAGGACCAGTCGGCCTTCCAGGCCTTGGTGCAGATTGACCGTAACGGACAGGGACGCAGTGAGTTCTTGCTCCTGGCCGCCGACGGCGCTCCGGTCCCAGTCTATATCGCCTCCAGTCGCTTCAGTGTCGATGAGGTGCAGGGTACCTGCATCGTGGTCACCGATCTGACCGAGCTCCGTGCCGCTCAGGAAGCCCTCCGCCGGTCCGAGCGGCTCGCTTCGGTGGGGACATTGGCTACCGGCATCGCCCACGAAGTCAATAACCCTTTGAATTCGATCCTGCTCACGGCCCGATACGCGTTGGAGCTCAAAGACGAGCCGGACGGGGGTCCCCCCGTCATGGAGGAATCGCTGCGCACCGTCATCAGCGAGGCCCAGCGGTGCGGTCGGATCGTCAAGGCCCTGTTGCAGTTTGCCCGTCATGAGAAGACCGGCAAATGGCCGGCCGACCTGAACGATGCCATCCGCCGGGGCGTCGATCTGGCCAGGACGTACCTGCCTGACTGCAAGGCGCAGTTCGACTGCACGTTGCAGGACGGGTTGCCCCCCGTGGAGTACAACCCGACGGAGATGGACCAGGTGCTGGTGAACCTGCTCCAGAACTCCGTGCAGGCGGGCGAGGGTCGGGTTCATGTGAGCATCCGGACGGGCAGGCACGGTGATTGGGTCAGCCTCACCGTTGAGGACAACGGGCCGGGCATTCCGCCGGAGCACCTCGGCCGGATTTTCGACCCGTTTTATTCCACGCGCTTTGAGAGCGGCGGTACCGGGTTGGGCCTCAGTGTGGTGCACGGGATCATCACCGATCACGGCGGCACGATCAGCGTGGAAAGCCGCGTCGGGCAAGGCACCGCATTCCAGATTCATCTACCAGTCAGCGTGAAGGGAGAAAGCACCCATGGCCAAGTTGCTGCTGGTTGAAGACGAGCCGGTTTCCTGCCGGGTTCTCGCCAAGATTCTTTCGCGCCAGGGGTACCTGGTGGCGACGGCGGCCACCGTGGAGGAGGCGCTGAACACGGCCGTCGACTTCAATCCCGATGCCGTGATCACGGATTGGCTGCTTAAGGATACTCGCACCGGCCTGGAGATCGCCGAGTCAGTGCGCAAGAGAAACCCCCGGGCTGGCGTCGTGTTCATCAGTGGCCTGCCGGCCGAGTCCCTCCAAGGCAAGGTGGGCCACCTGGCTAACTGCCGGCTGCTCGAGAAGCCCTTCCATCACGACGAGCTGTTGTCGACGCTGCAAATGCTTCACGAGCAACAGTAACGCTCTGTGCGCATATGAATGACTCCGTCGCTTGAGCGAGTGGTTCCCTCACGTGGGCTTCGGGTTTCGACTCTCCCTCCTCCGGCACTCCGGGGGAGGGCCGGGGTGGGGGCTTGGCAGGCCGCGGACCTCGCGTAGTCCCGTTGCCACCCTTTCAGTGAGTTCCCGTCACGGGGTACTTGCGCCTCAGCATCCGGTCCGCTCGCTCGCGCTCGGGGCTCCGACGGATGCCCGGGACCCTGGATTGCGCTCCGCGTTGGTGGTGCCAAAGCGAGTGGGTTCCCTCGGCTGCGCTTCGGCGTGAATGATTCCCTCGCTGGCGCTTCGGGCTGGTAAGAGGCAGCGCACCATACTCGGAGAGGTGTTGGGCACGATGAAGATTTGCGCGAGGTGGGACTCGAACCCACACGCCTTGCGGCACAGGATCCTAAGTGCGGTCATAAGAGGCGTTTGCGCTCCCGCAACCGCGTTTCCGCCCGTAAAACAGCCGGTTTTCCGTAACCGATGTAATCTGCTTGGGGGCCGATGTTCACGCCCGGAGTCGCGCAACAGTCGCGCACGCCATCACGCCCACGAGCATGATCCTGCTCAACCGCCCAACCCCGTGGAACGCGAATAAAGGCCCGATGGCGCCTGACCCCCTCCCGATGGACGGTCGATGCCCCGAAAGTCCCGCAGAAGCGGCCGTACGCGTCTTGGCCGCTCCTGAGATCCTGGTATCAACCCCACGTGCGTAGGGACAACGGCCGCCCATGAAAGCCATCCTCTACCCCCGCGGTTCACCCCCACGTGCGTGGGGACAACGGTCCCTCGCTTTTGGGCATCGAAACAAATACCCGGTTCACCCCCACGTGCGTGGGGACAACGTATCTTTTCTGCAACACTCATTGCGAATCCACCGGTTCACCCCCACGTGCGTGGGGACAACGCTGAGACAGGAGAGATCGGATGGCATGCAGAGCGGTTCACCCCCACGTGCGTGGGGACAACGGTAAATACCCACGCGCAGAGCCGTTGTCTCCGGTTCACCCCCACGTGCGTGGGGACAACGGTGCCGATGCCCGCGACGCGATCCTCCCCGTACGGTTCACCCCCACGTGCGTGGGGACAACTATAAATAAGCGGGCACTTCCGGGGTGATGTGCGGTTCACCCCCACGTGCGTGGGGACAACGGACAGCTTAGACACGGGCACGCCGTAAGCCGCCGGTTCACCCCCACGTGCGTGGGGACAACGTTACGCCTATCCCGATCGCAAGAAGGGCTACGGTTCACCCCCACGTGCGTGGGGACAACGAAGCAGTGGGCCATGTACATGGTGTCGTGCATCGGTTCACCCCCACGTGCGTGGGGACAACCCATCTTGGGGGAGCTGATAGGCATGGAACACCGGTTCACCCCCACGTGCGTGGGGACAACTTTAGCCCGCAACCCCCGGCCTGCCCTTTTGCCGGTTCACCCCCACGTGCGTGGGGACAACTGGGGTTGTTCCGGCGAGGAGTCCGAAGCGGGCGGTTCACCCCCACGTGCGTGGGGACAACGGGTAGCGTTTGCGCCAGCGGGTCAGCGCGGCCGGTTCACCCCCACGTGCGTGGGGACAACGTGAAAGCGTTCCCCGTGCGCGTCGGCAATGACGGTTCACCCCCACGTGCGTGGGGACAACGGGACGGATCAGCGGGCTGCCACGGAGCAGTATCGGTTCACCCCCACGTGCGTGGGGACAACGTGGTCCATGTCGTCTTCGCATGTGCACATCACGGTTCACCCCCACGTGCGTGGGGACAACGGCTTACTTCCCAAGGCGTCATGTCCTGAAGCCGGTTCACCCCCACGTGCGTGGGGACAACGGCGTGCGCCACGCTGGACGCGAACAGGAGCGTCGGTTCACCCCCACGTGCGTGGGGACAACGCCCGCATCTCTCGTCAGACGTCATTTACCACGCGGTTCACCCCCACGTGCGTGGGGACAACGCCCAGAAATCCCGCCCCTTTTGCTCCTAACTCCGGTTCACCCCCACGTGCGTGGGGACAACTTCGACCGTCGATCTAACTACCCTCCCACGCCACGGTTCACCCCCACGTGCGTGGGGACAACTGCAAGAGGCAAAAAGGGAGGTGACGAATGGAACGGTTCACCCCCACGTGCGTGGGGACAACTCTACAATCGCCAACTCAGACCAGCAGGATGTGCGGTTCACCCCCACGTGCGTGGGGACAACCGAGAGTGCGGCCGGCCAGCGGAGATCGGGGACGGTTCACCCCCACGTGCGTGGGGACAACGTACTGGCGATACCGGGCCAGATTGCGCCGGCGGTTCACCCCCACGTGCGTGGGGACAACTTGTCCTTGAGCACGAACAGGAACTCAATGTTCGGTTCACCCCCACGTGCGTGGGGACAACGCCCGATCGACGCGGTGCGGGCCAAGCTCCGACTCGGTTCACCCCCACGTGCGTGGGGACAACTGAATAGGTGTCTCTCGGCCACACCTAGTTGACGGTTCACCCCCACGTGCGTGGGGACAACGCCGGCCAGCCGTATAGGTGATGCGGGCCAGCGGTTCACCCCCACGTGCGTGGGGACAACGCCGCCGAGCCCTTCCAGTTGACGACGTTCACGCGGTTCACCCCCACGTGCGTGGGGACAACGGAGCGCGTCCATTCTCGGGGGAGCGCGGGTTACGGTTCACCCCCACGTGCGTGGGGACAACGTCTGAATGGCCTTTTCGAGCTGTGCTCCGGTCGGTTCACCCCCACGTGCGTGGGGACAACTCCGGGTGGGCCTGAGCCACCTTGAACGCGAGCGGTTCACCCCCACGTGCGTGGGGACAACGCTGGGCGTAAGGCCCATCGTGGAGTCGTTCGCCGGTTCACCCCCACGTGCGTGGGGACAACGCCCACGGCGGCGTCTACGGCTATCTGCCACTGCGGTTCACCCCCCCGGGCGTGGGGACAACCATGAACAGCCCGCTGAGCCCGTCGGATTTGG